>CASFTO010000032.1 GCA_949297665.1 uncultured Alphaproteobacteria bacterium
CATTCACCTAAATCCACCTCATTACAGCAAGAAAAATCAAGATTTTTCGGCAATTTATAAGCCTCGCATAAATTAACTTTAGCACCATCTTTAAAACGAAGATAAGGTTGTTCGCTTAAATCACATTCACCTAAATCCACCTCATTACAGCAAGAAAAATCAAGATTTTTCGGCAATTTATAAGCCTCGCATAAATTAACTTTAGCACCATCTTTAAAACGAAGATAAGATTGTTCGCTTAAATCACAGTCCCCTATATTCACTTCAGAACAGCAAGAAAAATCAAGATTTTTCGGTAAATTACAAACGCCATTTAAGTTCACCTTAGCGCAATCTTTAAAACGAATACTTTGCACGCCCTGAAGATCACATACTGAAGCTAAAGCCTCATATCCTTGATAAAAAGAAACATCTGACGAGTTAAGAAATTCCATATTTTTCGGAAACTTCACACGGTAACCAAATTGAATTTTATCATGACTAAAAAAGATTACTTTATCATACACGCTAAAATCTTCATCCGTAAAAACAGCATCCACTCTGGCCTCACACTTCTGGGCATCCACTTCAGAAAACAAATACGGACCGTCTTTAATTTTTTGAGCCTTTGCAAATTCTATCCCATAGCCGGATTTTTCGGCTAATTCTTGCCCTAATTGAAAAATAGGCTCCGGCTGTTCACGATTATCAAAACAAGCAAGCACCACATCTTTGAACTGCGCCTGTTCCTCATCCGGCAATTTGGCAATGCAGGAGAGCATATTTTGAATACAACGCGGATGGTTTGTAGATTTAAGAATATCAAAACAAACTTCAGGTGTCAGTTTCTCTTTCGGTTGACGCACCCCTTTAATGACCACACCTTTATCATACGCCGTCAAAATATTAGCAACTTTCAAAGGTGTTTTAGGATTTTCAATATCTACAAACATTTGCACCCTCCCATTAATCTAACATAAGAAGAGAATAGCATAAAAAAAGAAATTGCGCAATAAGAAAAAATACCGCTATGACCTACCGCCATTACCAAACAAGTCAACAACCAATTTCCCCAACTGATAACCGATACCATTGGCAAAAACTAATTTTCCTTTCCAATCATCAGGCAATTCAACGCCACTTCTCTCCATCTGCCTACGATTTTTAAACACTAAAAGAGGCACATCACTCAAATCACACCTGTTTAAATACACCTCATCGCACATGAAAAAATCAAGTTGAGAGGATAAATTTTTTGCATATTTTAACCTCACTACCGCCCCATCCTTAAAGCGAAGATTTGGCTGTTTGTTCAAATCGCACCCTTCTAAATTCACCTCATCACATTGTGAAAAATCAAGATTTGGCGGTAAATTTTTAGCTCTCTCCAAATTTACCTTAGCGCCCTCTTTAAAACGAAGATTAGGTTGTTTATTCAAATCACAGTGACTTAAACCAACCTCATCACAGCAAGAAAAATCTAGATTTTCGGGTAAAAATCTTGCCCCACTCAAATCAATCTTTGCACCGTCTTTAAAACGAAGATTAGGTTGATCTTTCAAATCACATTCTTCTAAATCCACTCCAGAGCACATAGAAACATCAAGATTAGGCGGCAAATTTTGTACCCCATATAAATCCACCCTAGCCCCGTCTTTAAAACGAAGATTAGGTCGATCTTTCAAATCACACTCAAACAAATTCACATATGCACACTTAGAAACATCAAGATTAGGCGGCAAATTTGTTGTTCTACTCAAATTAACCTTAGCGCCATCTTTGAAGCTAATACTTTGCACTCCTTGCAAATCACTCCCTACTTCTCTCTTTTCATCATAAAAAGAAACATCTGAGGAGTTGGAAATTTCAAGATTTTTGGAAAATTTAACATTTTCGTTAAATTCAATTTTCTCATCGCTTAAGCAAATCAATTTTTCATACGCGCTAAAGTCGACATTTGAAAAAAAAGTTTGGAAACTAATAAATCCCTTAGCTAATTTCGGAGTTGACAACAAAAAATCACCACCTTTAATTTTTTGGGCATCGGCTAGTTCCGCTTCATACCCCGAAGCCACCGCTAATTTTTTTCCCAAAAGGACAATATTATGGGGTTGCTTATTAGGCTGTTCACGATTTGAGAAAGTAGCGAGAACAACCTCTTTGAAATGCGCCTGTTCTGAGGCAGGCAATTCCGCGACACATTCGAGCATATGTTGAATATTCACGGGATTATTGGTGGATTTAAGAATTTGCCAACAGATATCTGGAGTAATGGGTTCTTTAGGGAGGCGTGTTTTTTTATCAGGAGAGAGGCGACCTTTTTTATAGGGCATAAGGATATTCTCAACCCCGATTGCGGATTTAAAATTTTCAATATCAACAAACATTTAAGCGTTCTCCTTAACCTAACATAAGAAGAGAATAGCATAAAAAAAGAAATTGCGCAACAAGAAAAAAAGAAGCATTTGTCCTAAACGCAAGCCACATCAAAAACACAATCCATCAAGTTAAACATCTGTCCAACTTGCCCCGAAGGGCAACTGATTCATCCCCCAAATAGAACAAACGACTTAAAATTCCTCTCCAAACGGCTTTCATCAATCATTCATCCACCGTTGAAAACGATGTTTTCAACGCCCCGATAGGGCAACAAATTCGCCACAAGAACAGAACAATCGGTATTTACACACTCAATCCGCCACATCTTCCCCCTTGCCGAGTCAAATAGACAAGCTCGGCAACAAAGGAGAACTTTGCTACTTTTAATCACACTCCGCCCCTACTCTCCCCTTGCCGAGTCAAATAGAAAAGCTTAGCAACAAAGTAGTAACCTGTGCGTTATGCTCAAAATCCCGCTCTATAAAAAATTAAATCCACAGCAACAATGTAAGAAGCACGCGCGTTGCGCTCCCAAACCCCGCCCCATAAAGGACTAAGTCCACGGGTACAAGTACCCCAAGTTGCCCCTATTTTTGCAAAGGGTGGGATAAAGGGTAGTGCTATTGTTAAATCAGACAACGCAGTGTACAAAATGAGTACATAAGTTGGCTGATTTGGCAATTTGACCACCCTTTAGCCCGCCCCTTATATAGCTTGATAAAGCGCCCACATTTCCTCATCTTTGGATAGTTCATGAAGACGTCCTTGAGCCAATTTCTCTTCCGCAAGTGAAATAACTTCATCTTCAAATTGTGGCGCAGGTCCGTTAATCGGAAGCATTTTAGCATGCAAAGCCGACAAGATTTTATCGTTTTGCAACATCACCAAACCACCCTCGCCTTGTTCAAACGGCGTTAAAATTTCAGCCCAATTTTTCGCACGAGCCAGCACTTTGGGCTCATTAATTTCTTCCGGAATAACAAACAGCCCGCAATCTTTGAACTTGCGCCCAACCGAAACACGAGAACTAAAGACCGAAAGCGGCACAGACAACATCAGCCCCAGTGTAATCGGGCTCATCCACCAAAAGAGCACATGCGCATACCGCCAAACGAGCATAGCCGTCACCACGCCCAAAATCGTATGCCACTTATGAATTTGCCAAGCGGTGCGCCAAGACGTTCCCTCGTCGCCACGATTTTGCGCATTCCAGCTAACCGATTTGCCACGCAAAATATCAAACACGAATTTGCTCTGAAACAACATCATCACCGGCGCTATTAAGGTAGAAATAACAATCTCGACAATTAGCCCCAACAATGAACCGACACGTGTCAACCCAAACGCCATCTTTTCTGCGCCTTGCTGAGTTTTATCCTTCAAATTGCGCCAATAGACCGCCAACCCCAAAAACTTCGGCACCAACAACATCGCCATCGAGAGCACAAACAAACCAATCGTCCCGTTCTTGTCAAATATCGGCCAATTCGGAAACAGTGAGTACTCCGTTCCGAAATATTGCGCCGGCACAAACTCACGAAACAGCACCATAGAAAGCCCCGCCAACAAGAACAACAACCACAACGGCGAAGAAAGATAAGACATAATCCCCGTAGTAAAATGAACACGGCTCACCGGATGCAAACCTTTAGAAATCAGCACTTTAATATGTTGCAAATTTCCCTGACACCAACGTCTGTCCCGTGCGGCAAAATCAATCATAGAAGGCGGACACTCCTCATAACTGCCTTTAAGCTCCGGCAACAACCAAGCCGACCAACCGCCACGAGCAATCAAAGCCGCCTCCACAAAATCGTGGCTCAAGATAAATCCGCCGAAAGGCCCTTTACCTTTGAGTTTCGGCAAACCGCAACAATCAATAAACGCACGTGTGCGAATAATCGCATTATGCCCCCAATAGTTACTATTGCCCACCTGCCAATAAGCCAAACCGGCACCGACCACCGGCCCTGCGACCTTGCCGGAAAACTGTTGCATACGTGCAAACATAGACGTGGAGTTAATCATCTGCGGAGAGGCTTGGATAATACCGGCATGATAATTTTCTTCCATCAAGCGAGCCATTTTAATAATCGTTTCCGCCGTCATCAAACTATCTGCGTCAAGCACGAGCATAAAGTCGTATTCAGCCCCCCAACGATTGCAAAAATCTTCAATATTGCCAGATTTACGAGCGGTGTTTTGCGCGCGTCTGCGATAATAAAGATGCACCACATCTTCCGCATCAAAAGTATCTTTATTGGTACGAAGCGCAACCTTTTCGCCTTTTTCAGCCATTTCACCATTTCTTCCGAAATTTGGGTTCTCCATAATCTTTTTAGTTTCAAACCAAATTTTTTCTTCCTTAACCCAAACTTTCGGATTAGTCGTGTCGCTCAACACAAAAATATCAAATTTCCGTGCCGCTCCTGCCTGTTTAATATCTTCGGCAATCGCCAAAAGGCGTGCCATCACTTGCGCCGGCTCCTCATTATAAATCGGCATCAAGATTGCGGTTTTACGTTGCAAATGCGCCGACATATTGCGCATATCCTCTGCAGAAATCTGCGCCCCTTTGGCAATCGCCTCATCCACATCTTTCGGATAAAAAATCCCCGGAACACGCGCCTTTTCCATCAGTTGTTTAAAACCCAAAATACTCGACCAAAAATAAAGCGCAATCCACCCAAATGTTAAGATAAAGAGGATAATCACCGCCGCCTTCGTCCAAACAGTAATATCCGACGGCATCACCAACAGCCACTTAAACAACGCCGCCGCCACAGAAACGACCACCAAAGCGGAAAGCAACCGCCGACGATATGCCGCCAAACGTGCATATGCTTCTCCAAACCACGGTTTGGTTTTAAGTTCATTGGCATTACCTTGACGTTGATAAAAAATTCCGCAACCGTCATCTTCGGTTTTAAGCACCGTACCACCGGCTTTAACTTTAAGCCCCTGCTCATTAACTCCTTGCAATTTTGGTGCGCTGGAGCTTTTATCATGCGATTTCACCCAAAAACTTTGCCACAAGCGTTTCACTCTTGGAGCAACAATCGGTTGCGCCTTCATTTTAAGCGGTTTCTCCGGCGGAACAATGACCAAAGTATCAATATCAACTTGCCCCTTTGCGCCTTGATGATAAAGAACCTTATCAGCGCAATCATTCATATTCATTTTATTGCCCGACGTTATGTCAAGCGGTTGTTCGCACGTTTTTGTAATATCCGTCATCATTCCCCCAATATCATCACCGCTTTAATTTCAAAGCCAAGCTTTTACTATTGCGGCAAATACTGATATGTCCACACTTCGGAGATAATTTTACCTTCATGCTTCAAAGCGATTCTCAATTCGGAAGTTTTACCGTTCGGTTCAAAATCAACATACGCCACAACACCTTTAGTAACTGTGCTGTATTCCAAATGAGCGCGTTCAATTTTACCTTCTGAAGCAGAAGCATCAACTTCCAACTCGCCGTTTCCAAAATAGCGACGCAATTTATTTCCTGTAAATTCAATCGCAAACTTACGTCCTTTATTTCCGAGCACGCCCATCACCCCGCCGACACCGGTATAAGTAGCGTAAACACGAGCTTCAACTTGTTCGGCATCATCATAATCATCAATCCAATTTAACGTATAGCTAAAGCGATAAGGTTTACCTGCTTCAATTTTTTTCTTCGGCACCCAATAAGCGACAACATTATCGTGAATTTCTTGTTCAGAAGGAATTTCCACCAACTCAACCGCACCTTTTCCCCAATCGCCTTTTGGTTCAACCCAAACACTCGGGCGTTCATGATAATTTGCTTCAAAATCAAGATAATGCTCCAACGAACGGTCACGTTGCATTAAACCAAAACCTTGCACATTATTGTCTTCAAACGAGCTGACACGCAAGAATTTCGCATTATCAAGCGGACGCCATAACCATTCTCCGGCACCGTTATGAACGAGCAAACCATCGCTGTCATGTACTTCCGGACGATAATCATCAAAGCGATTTTTAGTATTTTCACCAAACAGATACATAGAAGTCAACGGTGCAATACCTAATTTTTCCACCGATTTACGGAAATAAAGCACGGCATCAACATCCATTACCGTTCCCTGCCCCGGCTTTAACAAAAAGCGATACGCACCGGTAACACTTTCACTGTCAAGCATCGCATAAATTCTGATTTCACGCGCATTACGTCTCGGTCTTTCAATATAAAACTCCGTAAAGGAAGGAAATTCCTCGCCTTTCATCAAAGCGGTATCAATCGCCAACCCACGTGCGGAAAGTCCGTATTTATGTCCCTGACCTAAAGCTCTGAAGTAGCTAGCCCCCAAAAATGAAATAACTTCATCATAATAAGAAAGGCTGTTAAGCGGATAGTGCAAACGAAAACCGGCATATCCACCATTTTTAATCATCTTGAAATCTTCATCACTGAATTTATTTTTACCATAATCAAAAAATTCCTGATGATAAGCAAGCGGTGTAGTTTTATTATCTACGATTTCATAAATTGCCACCGGCGCGGTAAACATTCCGCCGACATGAAAGAGTTGCAAATCATACTTTAATCTGCTCTCCGCCCAAGGACCATGTTCCGGATTAAAACGAATATCGCGATATTCATCATAATCAAGAGATTTAAACTTTCCCCCCGGTAATTCTTGAGGTTTCTTATACGGCATTGCGGCAAGAGCCTGAGCTTTTTGTTTCAACTTAGCAAAAGAGAACTCCCCCGGTGCAACCACTTCTTCCTCAGCTTCCAAAAAAGCTTTTTTATCTTGCATTCTGTCAAAAACATAATAAGCAGCAGCAAGCAAACAGAGAGCGGCAAAAGCACCGACCAAAGTATTTTGTTTCATAACAACTCCTAACGTTAACAAGCAAATAAGAAATAAATAATGCTATACAAACTAAAGGGAGGATATACGTGCAAACCAAGAAGTCAAGTCTTTTAGCCCACCTTTCAACCGCATATTTACACCCACAAGAACGTAAAAGGCCGAAGCTATTATCCCCTCAGCTCCGGCCATATAAGTTTTTAAGCCTCGCATTTAGGCTTGTTTTTTCTTTTCTTCTTCTTTGAGTTTCAAAATATCCAGATTACGTTCGGTTGCCAATTTATCCAAAATGGTTTTAATCACGGTATCAATCGCCGTCCCTTCGGAATAATCGGCAGGCAACGCAAAATTAACTCTGTCGTCTTTTAATAATTTAATGGCTTTTTCTTTATGCGCGCTTTTAGGTTTATAAACGGCAATAGCGTTACCGCCACGTGTTTTAACCAATTTCATGGAAGGAATATCGGTCATTCCGTCGCCAAAATAGATAATGCGCGGAAACGGCACACGACGCTTGCTGTCTTCCATATATTCATTAACAAGTTTATCGTCCAGTTTTCCCAACCCTTTATTGATTTTGGAAATATATTGTACTTTTGTGGAATAATTAACCACACGCGCCGGCCAAACCGGAGTGCCGTCATCGCCAAATGCATAACAACAACCGTAAACATCTTTAAAATATTTACGAATGGATGTGCCTTCCAAAATCTCCTCATAACCGGAAGAAATGATATAATGTTCAATTTTAAGCCCGAGTTTTTCGCCATAAGCGTTAATCCGCTCAAACCACTCCTCAACACCTTTGTAATATTTAACGAGCGTACCGCAATACGCAAAATTATCACGAGTTAATTTAACATTTTTTTCACGAGCTTTTTTCATAAAATAATACATACTGCCGGTAATTTGATCCGCCCCGTTATCAATAGACCATTGATTAGCCTTTTTCCAAAATGTTTTCGGCGTCATCCCTAATTCCGGAATAAGAACATAATCCTGCATATAGGTTGTGGAAAGAGTTTCATCAAAATCGTAAACCAAAGCAACAACAGTATTTTTCATCTTCACCTCAACAAACATAAATTGAGTTTGTACTATAAGCACAATAAGTTATTTTTTACTTAAAAAAAAGCCGTAAAAACATCAATTTTCCCATTTCCCCACCCACAGGACAAGGAAACCACAAAAAAGCACAATAAATCAATACTTCTTGCAATTTAAAAACAGTTGCGCTAAAATCTCCAAAGTTTGTAACAAATTTAACCTAAAGAGAGGTAAAAAATGCCAGCAACCCAAATGGAACAATTAGTTTCCTTATGCAAAAGAAGAGGTTTTATTTTTCAAAATTCCGACATTTACGGCGGTTTACAAGGTTTATACGATTACGGCCCATTGGGTGTTGAGTTAAAAAACAACATCAAAGCGGCATGGTGGCGCGCAATGGTTTATGAACGTGACGACATTGAAGGCTTAGATTCGGCAATTTTGACCAACCGTAAAGTTTTGCATTATTCCGGTCATGAAGATACTTTTTCAGACCCGATGGTTGACTGCAAAAAATGTAAAGGACGTTTCAGAGCCGACCAAATCGGCGGTGTATGCCCCAACTGCGGTTCAACAGATTTAACCGAACCTCGTCCGTTTAACTTGATGTTTAAGACAACCGTAGGTCCTGTTGTAAATGATGACAATATCGCCTACTTGCGTCCGGAAACGGCACAAGCCATTTTCACCCAATTCAAGAACGTCATCGATTCGACCTCTCGCAAATTACCATTTGGTATTGCTCAAATCGGTAAATCTTTCCGCAATGAGATTACACCAAAGAACTTCATTTTCCGCGTAAGAGAATTTGAACAAGCCGAAATGGAATTTTTCGTAAAACCCGGAGAAGACGAACCATGGCACGAATATTGGAAACAACAACGTATTAATTGGTGGTTGGAACAAGGCTTAAGCAAAGAAAACTTCCGCGTTTACGACCAAAAGCCGGATGAATTGGCACACTACGCCAAAGCCTGCACCGATATTGAATACAAATTCGTATGGGGCTTTGATGAATTAGAAGGTATTGCCAACCGTCGTGATTATGACTTGGGTAACCACACCAAGAACCAAGAAGAATTCAATCTTGAAGCACACTGCCACGAAAACAAAGAATCAACCACAAAATTGTGCGTTCGTGATGAAGAAAACAACAAACTGTATGTTCCGTTTGTTATTGAACCTTCCATGGGTGTTGACCGTGCAACTTTGGCAATTTTGACCGAGGCTTACACGGAAGAAGATTTAGGCGAAGGCAACTCACGTATTGTTTTGAAGTTGAAAAAGCACTTAGCGCCAATCAAAATTGCGATTGTTCCGTTAAAGAAGAACAGTGCGGAAATCATGAACAAATGTCATGAATTGAAAAAGCAATTAATGAAGTTGGGTATAGGTCGTGTTGCTTTGGAAAACACCGGTAACATCGGTAAAGCATATCGCCGTCATGATGAAGTCGGCACCCCGCTTTGCTTAACCGTAGACTTTGAAACCATAGAACAACAGCCGGAAACCGTAACTTTGCGTGACCGCGATACAATGCAACAAATCCGTATCGCAACCGCAGATTTACCGGCATACTTGCGTGAATATTTCGCTTAAAAACGCAAACACAAAAAACAAAAGCGTCGCATATGCGGCGCTTTTTTTATCGTTAAAATGCAAACTTGAACCAACAAGAGTTGATTAAAGATAACACAACTTACCTTGATTTTGCATCAAACACGGCGTTAATAACGGCTTGTTTTTGTGCCTCATCGATATTACACAAAGCTACCACCGCCTGCCGAGACGTTTTAATAGAACTATCACCAATGTTTTGTGCAAAATTATATGGCTCATTAACCGCTTTATTCAACAAATCATAAGCCTTATCGCCAAATTTATCATAAAGTGCATTAACCATAACATTAGGCTCAAGAGTGTTTTTATTACCATTAATCCGGTTCATACCCTCAATAACTTGTACCATTTTAGCTTTTTCTTGCGCAGCTTTTTGCATATCCGTTTTAAGTCCGTCCCGTTTTTTACGCGCCATAATTTCATCAGGCGTAAGTTGAGAAGGCTTCCGAATAACATCAGCTGTCAAATCCAACATTTGTTTTTTCTGCACTTCAGAAACACGTTGTTCAGCACTCCATTCTCTATATTGCGGTTGTTTATTTTTATCAATGGGATGAACAGGCAAATTTTCAACTTCATCTTTTTTCTCATCACCAAACCAGCCTTTAACGGTATTATAAGCATCTCCGCACCACTGTTTACATTTATCCCAACCATTAGCTATTTGTATTTTCGCATAGCTCCAATTACTCATATTTTCAAGACTATCCACCTGCATCCGCGCATAATCCGGCAATTCTTTTAATGGCAATTCATCATTAGGATTAAACGCCTTGCGCAGATTAACCTCGCCTTCAAATTTCAAATCATCCTGATTAAATTTAACCTGCCCGCTATAAAGTTTATTAACAGCCTCATTGTAGGCTTTATCATCTCCTTTAGGAAAACTTTTACCTTTCGCGTAATACTCATCTGCAATATTATTAATAATTCCGTCAATCAAGGGTTTATTTTCCTGAGCAACGCGCTTAAGAGCATTATTATATTCCTCCTGCTGATAATCCGTTAATTTTTTATCGGTCAAATAGACATACGCCGCCATATCTGTATTCCATTGACCGGCCGTACGATCCTCCCCCGGCATTATCTGTTCATCAGACTTCATCCCCGCTCTTTTATCTTGTGCCACCAAAGCGTGTTGAAGTAAATTTTGATACTGCAACAAGCTCATCTTATCGTCATAATCCGGAAGGCCCAATTCTTTAGCCAATTTTACGCCTTTATATATTTTACGTTTTCCATCAGAAGGTATATCCACATCTTTATCCATATATTTTGTAAAGTCCACCCCACCGATGGTATACATAATTTTCTTAGCTCTGTCATAATTCTCATCATAAAAAGCGGCATGTTTTCCGTCTGCCTCGCCCCGATGTTGTGCATACCACTTTCCTGTAGAAAGGTATGAGTCAGTCGAAGCAAAATCCCGCACCCACATATCGCGTGTTCCGTTCACAATCAGCGCCATTTCTTTATCAAAATCTTCCTCTTTAGAGCTAAAGGGATTAATTTCCCCTTTTTTAATAGCATCAGTATAAAAAGCAAAGCGACCGTTTTCCTGCTCAAACACAGCCATATTACCGGTTTTCAAATATTCATCACGCAAATACAACAAAGCCGCCATATTGGCAGAAATTTCATCATGCATCTCAACTTTATAAGCCTGTTCGGGAGAAAGTGCGTACACATACATCCCCTGACTATAGTTATCACGGTGCTTTTGTTCATGAATTAAGACAGTAGGACTTTGGCTCCAATCATTAAATTCCTCATTACCTTCTTGATAATTAATCGTCACAGTTCTTTTATTTGGAGTAAAATAGCCCCCCGCTGTGTTTTCATTACTAAGCGTATCCACCTGAAAATCAATTGTGCGCATTTTATCATCGGCATCAAGACGCGCCTTAGCCAAATCTTCTTTAATATTTCTAGCCATAATAACTCTCCCGCGGCGAAAAATAATACATATTAAAGGAATTATAAATCAAAAAGCCTCCCCTGTCAAGCCAAACGAAAAAAAGCGAAGAAGCCACAATCTCCGCTTATATCATCGCCCCCAGAGGTTAAATAAAATATTCCAGATAAAGGAAAATTCCTGCCAATAAAACGCTCATAATCATCACCGGAATAGACCAGATAAGAAAACGCATAAAGCTAAGCGGTTGCCCTTCACGCGCGGCAATACCGGCCACAATCACATTAGCCGAAGCGCCGATAAGCGTCCCGTTGCCACCCAAACAAGCCCCCAGCGAAAGCGCCCACCAAACCGGCATCATCGCCTCTCGTCCGCCTAACGCTTCTTCCATCGCTTGTAATGTCGGTATCATCGTCGCCACAAACGGAATATTATCCACCACCGCCGAAAAGAATGCGGACACGCCCAAAATCACATACACACTCTTAAAAATATCTCCGCCGGTAACCCCCACAAAATAGTCGCCCATTTTCTGCAAGAAACCGCTTTCTTCAAGCGCCCCGACAATCACAAACAACCCCACAAAGAAGAACACCGTCGTCCAGTCCACATGGTTTAAAATATCTTCCACTTTTTCGTCACTTTGCTCATGCGAGAGTTCAAACGTATACAAAAGGAGCATCACCGCCGCACCGGCAAGCGCGATAAAGCCGTTTTCAAATCCAATATCATGCGCCACCATAAACGCGGCAATTACCATCCCCAAAACCCACAACGCTTTTTTAAGCAGTTTAACATCAGTAAGCGCATCATATTCATTAATATTCATCACGAGCGCGCGATTTTTGAGCGAAGCTTTAAGACTATCCTTCCAAAAATACACAAACATAGCAACAACCGCCACCATAATGACCAGCACAATCGGCGTCAAGTGAAACAAAAAGTCCGTAAACGAAAGTTCCAACGCCGAGCCGATAAGAATATTAGGCGGATCCCCGATAAGCGTAGCCGTTCCCCCGATATTGGAAGCAAAAATATTCATCAACAAATAAGGATACGGATTAACCTCAAGTTTACGCGTAATCTGCATTGTCACCGGCACAATCAAGAGCACCGTGGTTACATTATCCAGAAATGCGGAGAACACCGCCGTCACAAATCCCAAAACGATAAGAATACCGAGCGGATGAGCGCGCACTTTTTTCGCTCCCCAAATAGCGACAAACTGAAACATTCCCGTTCTTTCGGCCACATTGATAATAATCATCATCCCCACAAGCAGAGATATGGTGTTAAAATCAATCGCCTGAATAGCGTTAGTTTGCGAAATAGCGCCAACCAACACCAAAAGAGACGCAATCAACAGCGTAATAACCGCGCGGTTAATTTTCTCCGTAAACAACAGCAGATAGCAAACCCCCATCGCGATAAGGGCGATAGTCTGATGAGAAAAACCAAAAATCAAGTCCGATGTCTGCATAAAAAGAAACCTCTACATAAAGTGAACCACATAGAAATAAACTGACGCAATGGTAATAGATAAAATCATCACCGGCAGCGACCACAACAAGAACTTCAAGAAGTTGAGCGGATGCCCTTCACGAGCGGCAATACCAGCCACAATCACGTTAGCGGAAGCCGCAATTAAAGAGCCATTACCCCCAAAGCATGAACCAACGGAAAGCGCCCACCAAACCGGCATCATCGCCTCTCTTCCGCCCAAAGCCTCTTCCATGGTTTTCAAGAGCGGTATCATTGTGGCAACAAACGGAATATTGTCAATCGCAGCCGAAAGCAGCGCCGACGCCCACAAAATAAGGAACGTTGCCTTTTGAATACTGCCATCAACCAAGAGTAACGCCTGATGTCCAAGCGCCTCTAACACGCCGGTAACTTCCAACCCATAGACGAGAGCAAACAAGCCGGTAAAGAAAAAGATAGTCGTCCAATCCACCAGAGAAAAAGCGTCTTCCACTTTTTTATCACGTTCTTGATGAGGCAACCCCACAGTATAGAGCAACAACAAAAGCGCCGCACCGAATAGTGCGATAGTCCCGTTAGCGATATGGAGATGTTCGCCCAAAACAAACCCCAAAATCACCAACCCCAAAACGATGGAAGATTTAATGAGTAACGGCAAATCGGTAATGGTGTCTTTTTCATTAATTTCCATCACCTCTTTACGAGCAGCAGGTGTGGCGGACATTTTCCGCCCGCATAAAAAATCAAAAATTGCAATAAGCACCACCAGATTAATCGCAACCAACAAAGAGAGTTCTTTCAAGAAATCCGTAAACGATAACCCGATAGCGCCCCCGATAAGGATATTCGGCGGATCCCCGATAAGCGTAGCGGTTCCCCCGATATTGGAAGCAAAAATTTCAATCAAAAGAAAAGGATACGGCTCCAATTTAAGTTTTCGGGTAATTTCTATGGTTACCGGCACAATTAAAAGCACGGTAGTCACGTTATCCAAAAAAGCAGACAACACCGCCGTAACCACCGCCAACACCGCCAAAATACCGCGAGGATTAGCTTTAACCAGTTTTGCGGACATTACTGCGGCATATTGGAATGCACCGGATTTTTCCATAATTCCGACCATAATCATCATACCGATAAGCAGAGCAATCGTATTAAAATCAATTCCCTGCAACGCTTGGTCATAACTTAAAACGCCCAGCAACACCATTGCCGCCGCTCCGAGCATAACCGCCACGGCGCGATTAAGTTTTTCCGAAAACAACACGGCATAGCTTAAAATCAAAATCAAGCTGGCGATAACGGCTTTAGACAGCCCGAAAAACATAAATTCCCTCCCGAAATAAAAAAACTACGGGAATGAATATAAACATAAGTTATTAAAAAATAAATACCAAACCGAAAAATCTTTAACAAAAAAGTATGTATCCGGCGCGATTTACGTTATACACAAAGTTGAACAAACATTTGCCGTTAGGATTAACCGAATATTAACCACTCTACGCTACGTTAGATTTTATCGGATAGCGATATCCGTAGTACCTGAAAAAGAGGTGCGGAGCTTTGAACGGCTCTTTTATAGCATTCGGTGTTGATATAACATCGTCAACAAATATATCCCCGACCGAGGTCGGGGAGCTCTTAACGTATGTACAAAGATGTTTTTATCTCTGAAATAACATCTAAAAGGCTAAGAGAGTCATTTAATGCTATATGATTGTTCAACTCCCTGACCACCTCTTATTTTAGGGTGGTTAATTTTTTGGGAGAACAGAACAATGGCATTATTAGCATCGCCTCACCGCTCTAACACGCAACACGGTCGCAGCATGATAGAAATGTTGGGAGTTTTATCCATAGTCGGCATTTTATCAATCGCCGGGATATCGGAATTGGGCAAAATACTTTCTCGCCACAAGACAATGAAAACGATTGAAACATTTACCCAACTGGTGCAAGACGTCCTTATTCAAAAAAGAGCCTTCCGCACAATTCCTGAGGGATACACAAGCCAGATGAGTTTGGCTATATCTGAGGCGGGGCTTTTGCCGTCCGGTTGGGAGTATAAAAATCAAAAATTATACAACAACATGGGTTACGCCATGTTTTATAATAAGAACAATCAAATCCAAATAAATTACACCATGACCGGCAAAAACGCCATTCTAAGCGGTAGCAATAAAGAGCTGTGCCGTATGTTCTTCACCAATTTTGCCGTTCCGTTTGAAACATCGATAAAATCCGTCGCCGTATATCAAGGCAGCAAGGATATTGGCTACTGGTACGGCGATAATTATTGCACCCAAACCCAAAATTGCCTAAAAAACATCACCATACCGGATATAGAAAAACAATGCTCTATATGCGCAAAGAATGAAGACTACGGCTGCGTTTTTGTAATATTTTTTCCGTTTGATTAAGTTGCTACCGCCAATATACTCCCATTCCATACCATTACATTTCAGGGATAGCGCCACTCACCGATTTTAAGCAAATGCGCAATGCGCCGTGCACGTTTAGGAGTTTGCTCAGCGTATTTGGAATTAAGACACTCCGCAGCCGCTTTGTCAAAATCCTTATTGGCGATAGCTTTGCGCAACCGTTTAAATTTTTTAAACCCCGCGACACCGAGTTGAAAACACATATCGAGCAACGCATATTGTCTTTCTTCATCTAAATCTTCAAATCCCTTAATAAGATGTTTCAAAGCGTTATAAGTGCGCACAATATCGTTGCGCAACAACATTTTGGCGGCGTTTTCGGTAATCCCGTGCATATAATCGCCCAAAGCTCTTTGTTCTTCGTAGTTCGGCGGATTATCCTCCAAATTCCGCCCGACACCGATGGTTAATTTCCCCTCGCTGCACCGATACGGCATCAAGCTCAAGCCTTCGTGTTGAATTAAACGTTCGCTCCATTTGGTTAAATCATACATAAAACAATCTCCTCAAAAAAATAATACTCACAAAAAAAGGACGTTTCGAAAACGCCCTCAAAAAAATGCATAAAAAAAGGATGTTGTTGAACACCCCGTCAAAGTCCGTAAAAAGCCTTTACTTTCCACGTTTTACAGTTTACAAAAAGGATACAGCTCTCCTCTAACAAATCATAAAAAAGCCCGAAGTATTTATGCTCGAACTTTCGGCGCATAAAAAAAAGCCCGCCGCAGACTTTCCCTTGCCGTGTCAAATAAACAAGCTCGGCAAAGAAGTACGGCTTTGCTAATTTTAATCACACACCGCCACTACTTCCCCTTTGCTAAGAAAATAAGAAAAGCACACCAACAAAGTACGTTGCTTGAGCATTGCGCACAACCCCCCGCCGCAGACTTTTTAGAAAAGCGCATAAAAAAGCCCGAAGTATTCATTCTCGAACTTTCGACGCATAAAAAAAGCCCGCCGACAAACCCGCCGCAGACTTTTAGAAAAAGAAACCGCAAGCATAACGCCCACACTTCCCATTATGACAAAATCTACTCTATAGTCCGACAGATGTCAAGGCTTTTTAGATAATTTGCAAAAATAAATTAACAAGAAGCAGAAAAAAACTCCCCCGCTGTCCCCAAATTAAAATCGCCCCACATAAAGCAAAAAAATCACAACAAACAAAAATTCCGCTTGCCAATAACAAAAAAAGCCATTATAAGAGAGCGAGATATGAATTTTGCCCTCAAGCAACGGCGGTTTAAATGATAGCTTAGAGTTTTAACGCCCTGCCTTGACGACGAAGCGTCGAGAAAAGCGGCAAGACATATCGGCGAAACAGTGCAACCCCCAATCAAAAACAAGAACTTAACGGTTGTAAATGAGATTCGCGAACCCAATAGAAGAAGACAGATATCGTCCGAACAAAGCGGGACGATAATTATTAGTTAGGAAATATGCTGTTATGAAAAAAATGTTGATAGATGACACTCAACCGGAAGAAACCCGCGTTGTAATCATAGACGGGAACAAGGTTGAGGATGTAGAATTTGAATCGAGCCTGAGAAAACAAATCAAAGGTAATATTTTCACCGCCAAAGTCGTCAGAATAGAACCATCGTTGCAAGCCGCATTTGTAGATTACGGCGGCAATCGTCATGGATTTTTGGCGTTTGGTGAAATTCATCCGGACTATTACAACATCTCCGACGAGATAAAGGCGGAAGTTGAAAAAGAAGTGGATGAGATTATTGAGAAAAAGCGTCAATACCAAGCAGAACGCAAAGCTGAACAAGAGCGTCGCCGTTTGGAGCGTGAACAAAAACGCGCCGAATACGAAGCACGCAAATTAGCTGAAGCAGAAGCCGCTGCTGCCGCTGCGGAAAATGCCGAAGCAGAAAACGTAGAACCAGTTGAGCCAAGCGAAAATGCTGACGAAAGCACCACTCCTGCAACAGAAATGAGCGCAGAAGTTGCCAGCGAAACCATCGGTGAAGAAGTTGCCGAAAGCTCAACAGAAACTGTTACCGAAACAACCGAAACTCACGATGAAATTTCCGCTGAAGAAAATACGGTTGAACAAAGTTCGGAAGAAACAACCTCCTCTGAAGAAAAAGTTTTAGACGGTTGCGGATGCTCTGAATCTTGCACTTGCCGTCAAGAAGATGGACATTGTCATTGTGCGGAAAATGGCGTTTGCACTTGCGATGAAGAATGTCATTGCGAATGTTGCCACCATGAAGAAGCACCGGCAAACGAGAGCACCTCGGATACAACTTCCGAAACTAACGAAGAAGTTGCCGCAAGCTCAGAAGAAACTGTAAGCGAAGAAACCGAAGAAGTTTCCGAAACCACAGAAGAACCGACAGAAGAAAAATCCGAACGTCGTCCACGTCGTCGCAGTCGTTTTCTCGGTCGTCGCTCCAATGGCAAAAACAACAAAGGCGGTTACAAAGTTTCTGCGGAAAGCGCCGGTCTTGCCAAAGATGAAATGATAGCCGAAGATATCTCTGACGAAGAAGATGAAGAAGACGACGAAGAAGAGATGGACAACGACAATACCGTTGTTTCCAACGAAAACCGCAAACCTCGCTCTTCCGAAGATGATGACGACGATTATGACGATGACGGCAACAAAGATTTTGACAGCGATGATGAAGCAGATTTAGAGCATTATCTTGAAATTCAACGCAAATTGATTTATGCGCGCAAATTGTATCATCGCTCCACCATTCAAGACGTGATTAAAGAAGGTCAAACCCTCTTAATCCAAATCGTCAAAGAAGAACGTGGCAATAAGGGCGCCGCGTGCACCACCTATTTATCATTAGCCGGCCGTTATTGCGTTTTAATGCCCAACCGCATCAAATCCGGCGGTGTATCTCGCAAAATAACCTCCGCTAACGACCGCAAACGTTTGAAGGATATCATGAAAGAACTGCCGTTAAACGACGACATGTCTTTGATTATCCGCACCGCTGGTGAAGACAAACAAAAGAGCGATATTGTTAGAGATTACAATTACCTCATCCGTACTTGGAATCACATTCGTCACTCTGCACTAAGCACTCAAGCTCCGGCTTTGATATATGAAGAAGGAAACTTGATTAAACGTGCGCTTCGTGACATGTACACCAAAGACATTGATGAAGTAATCATAGACGGCGACACCGCATATAAGACAGCCAAAGAATTCAGCAAAATCTTATCCCCGAACATGGGACGCAAGATTAAATGCCGTAAGCAAGGAGAAATTCCTGTATTCCAACAATACCAAGTAGAAAAAGAGTTGGATAAATTGCATAATCCGGTCGTTCAGTTGGCATCAGGCGGATATTTGGTCATCAACCCGACCGAAGCATTAGTTTCCATTGACGTAAACTCCGGTCGTGCCACCCATGAGATGGACATTGAAGAAACGGCGTTAAAAACCAACTTGGAAGCTGCCGATGAAATTGCAAAACAATTACGCATGAGAAACTTGGCCGGTTTGGTAGTGGTTGACTTTATTGATATGGAAGAGCCAGCGAATAACCATGCCGTTGAAAAACGCATGAAAGAAGCAATGAAACCGGACAGAGCAAGAGTACAAATTGCCAAAATGAGTATGTTCGGCTTGTTGGAAATTTCACGTCAACGCATGCACTCCTCTTTTGTAGAGAGCAACTACATCACCTGCCCGTATTGCCGTGGTCAAGGCGTATTGCGTACCACAGAATCAAGTGCGATGTTGGTATTGCGTGCGATAGAAGAAGAAGGTATTAAAGGCAACAACAATCACCTAGAAGTTCGTTTGCCACAAGATACCGCCATTTATATCTTAAACCACAAGCGCCGTCAATTAGCCGACTTGGAAGAAAAATACGAGCTTGAAATCATTGTTTCCGCCGATAGTTCCATCAAAAACATCAGCGATTACAAAATAGAAAAGAGCCGTGTTCAAAAGCCCAAAGTGGAAACGGCCGCAACCACTGCTTATGCGCAAGGCACGGAAGACTACGATGACGTAGAAGAAGATGACAGCGATGACGACGAGAACGAGAGTTACACCAACTCTGAACAAGAGAACCGTCGCAACAATCGTCGCAATCGCAACGACAGAAGAAGAAGAGGACGTCGCAACAATCGTGGACGCAATCGTTACAATCGTGACAACAACGCATATGACGACAGCGACAACGATGTTGAGAGCACCGCTCCGGAAGCTTCAGCCGAACCTCAAAAGCCAGAAAAAAAGGCATGGTGGAAAAAGCTGTTAGGCTAATAAAAAGCGCATGAAAAAGCGATAAACAAAAACACCCGTTCTCCAACAAAGAGAGCGGGTGTTTTTTATAAGATTAAACGATAACTTAAGCTGTTACACCGAAGAATTTTTTGATTCGTTGGAACCAGCCGGAATCTGTTTTCTCTTTTGAATTAGTTTGACGTTGGGAAATTAATCTCTGTACTACTTCAGGATTATTCGCCAACTCTACCAATTCATTTTTTCCTGAACAAAGCAATAATTGTTTAAAAGCCTCATCCATACCTCGCATTTTGACATAAGATTTAACCATACTAGGAGAGCCATCAGATACCAATAACCCCCTATCATTCAAGACCAAATCCACATCTTCAAGCATGATTTCAAACAGATGACAAGCATTATGCCTCAACATGTCATAAAATTCATATTCGCCATAATAGCCGCCTCTGTCATTAGCTTCAAGAACAGAAGGAGATTCAGATGATGATTTATGATCATCCAAATTACGATATTTTCGATAAAGCCTATAAGTTTCCTCATCATTACGTTCAATCAGATATTTAGGGAAACACTTCGGCGCTAAAATGCGCATATGCGGTTTCAAGATTTCAGGACTTGAATATCGAAAGATACTCTCAACATAAGAAGTAGGACAAAACAGTCTCTCATTACCCCCTCTGCAATAGCTCTGCCAATTCTCTTTATTAAAAAAGAGAGCACGACCATAAATATCCCACCATCCTTTTTGCGCTAAGAGCTTAATTGAATTAGAATAATTGCCCGTTGAGGGATAATATGTACTCCAATGAGCATCTATACAAGCTTTGACCCTGTCATACGGACCGGCCTCAATCAAAATACACACATCTGTATCTGTAACTCTTTTTCCTGCCAGCATATCCGAAGTTATTTTACGCAGGTCTTCAGGTGTCCAATATAATCCTAATGTATCCATAAATATAAAGTATTAAGTTAGAATAATAAATTTTACTGCCGTCAGTATAACAAGGGAAATATGTTTGTCAACATTTTCGTCCACTAGAAACAAGCGCAAATCTTAACCTTAATGTTTGACTAAACCGAAACTATATACTAGGCTGAAAAGCAATAATGATTGGGGAGAAAAGCAAATGCGATTTTTACAATTCGCCAAATCCGCACAAGGCACAAAAGTCACACCTCTGAAGCATACATTTATACGCACCCTATGCTTGAGCCTTGTATTTTTGAGTTTATCTATACCGGCGCACGCCATCAGCCTAATATCGGATGAAGAAACCGAAAGTTGGCTGTATGACTTATTAACCCCAATATTTAAAACCGCCAACCTACCCTTAAATCGCGATTACGTTCATATTGTCAAAGATGATAGCTTAAACGCTTTCGTTGGCGACCAAAATCACATGTTTGTACATACCGGAACTTTGTTAAGAGCCAAAAACACCAACGAGATTGAAGGAGTGTTGGCGCACGAAACCGGACACATTTTGGGCGGACACATTTTACGCTTAAAGATAAAGATGCAAGATATACAAAAAGCAACCCTAGCCTCGCTGTTGGCTGCCGCCGGAGCCGCCGCCGCGAGTGGCCGAGGCGATGCGGCGATTGCCGTGGTTCTGGGCACACAAAGTTCTGCCATAAATGCGATGACCGCCTACCAGATGAGCGAAGAACGCGCCGCCGATGAAACCGCCGTAACGCTGTTGCATAAAAATCGCAAATCCGTACAAGGATTAAAAGATTTTATGAAAAAGATACAATCCACCAACCGCTTGCAAGGTATTGAGGAAAGCCCCTATTTCCGCACCCACCCGGTAACAACCGAACGTGTTTCGTTTTTTAATGATAAAATTAAGCAAGAAGGGATAATGCCCAATGAAGCTGAGATGGATGCGCGCTTAAAACGCATACAAGCGAAGTTATACGCATATTTAGCACCGCTTCCGGAAGTAATACGCAAATATCCTCTGGAAGATACAAGTACATCGGGCGACATTGCGCATGCGGTTTATTATATGCGCCAAAAGAATTTAAATGCGTCGCTGAAATATTTGAACAAACTATTGCAAGCCGAACCGAACAATCCATATTTTTGGGAGCTGAGAGCGCAAACTTATTTTGAAAACGGTCAAGCCAAAGAAGCGGTCAAAGATTATCGTCGTACGCTGGAATTAAAACCCTCGTCTGAGCAATTTAAGTTGGCGTACGCGGAAGCGATGCTCGCCACCCCTGCGTCCCGCAAAGATTTACAGAGTTTAATCCCGATGTTGGAACAAGCAAATCGCAACCGCAATTGGCCTTCTGCTTATTTGTTTTTAGGCAAAATATATGCGGAATTGGGCGAAATTGCGATTGCCGATTACTATGCGGCCGAATATAACGCCTCTATCGGAGAAAATGCGATTGCCCGTCGCCAACTAGCCAAAGCCTTAAAGCAACCATTACGTTCAGACATAAAATTGCGTGCCGAAGATTTGAAAGTCAAACTCACTCAAGACATCAAAAAGACTTCTCTGTTTTAAGGAATAGATTTTAAGGAACAAGAGCCAACCGCAACCATTTTAAGGAACCAGACATGTACCGCCGTTTATTAACAACCACCACTCTCACTCTTTTGCTGTTAAGCACGATAAATACGCCGTGTTTAAGTGCCGAACCAATGAGCAAGCCAGCGGATGTTGTCATCAAATCCACCACCAACCGAGACGAAACCAACATCGGCGATTATTGGATTGGGGAGGACTTTGCCGAAGGTTTTCGGAATAACGGACTAAGTGCAACAGTAGACTATCGAAGCGAATATCAGACAAAGCATACACCCGAACCCAAAATCAACATCTATATGCGAGGCTATACCAAATTCACACCGCCGTTTCCTAAAGGGTGTAACGTGTTGTATGTCTATTATCCGATGGTGTTCCACCAAGACTCAAAAAACAAATTAAGTAAAGCGCAATTAAATACTCGCCCTCTTCCTCCGGAAAACACCAACCTGGATGATGACTGGCAAAATTATGACGTTTTAGCTGTTGCATCAAAGAGTTATGCAGAAAAATTAAACCAAAACGGGATTAAAGCGATATATACGCCACAGTTTACAAACACCTCCAAATTTTATCCCGAAAAGGACGAAAGCGTGGCAACGGATATTTTGTTTGTCGGTTCAAATTGGCACGACCGTACCAGCCTGCGCTATGCATTGGAAGCAGGTTTTGACGTGGCGGTGTATGGATATAATTGGCAAGGCCTCGTACCGGATAGGATGTATAAGGGGCAATATATCGCCAACACAGATTTGAACCGTTATTATGCGTCGGCCAAGATTGTCTTAAACGACCACCGCCCGGACATGAAAGAATTTGGCTTTGTCAACAATCGGATATACGATGCGACGGCAGCCGGCGCAATGGTCATATCGGATTACATGCCGGAGATAGAAGCGGAATACGGCGACACAATACCGATGTATAAGAATAAAGAAGAGCTAAAAGAGTTGTTGGATTATTACTTAAGCCACGAAGAAGAGCGCCAAAAATTAGCCGAGCAAGCCCGTGCAATAACCCTGCACAAATTCACGAACACCGCCGTCGCCGCCACACTCTCCACCGCCTGCGAAGAATAAACTACGCAGCCCTCATCAACGTATATTTATAATCAGCACCATCAATATTGATAGGAGCATCAATAACCGGTTCTGAATTTAGTCGTGTCAAATCTTCCACTTGAATTCTTAGCCCCATAGCATCGGCAACTAGAACTCTAATTAAAGCATCTGTCGTTTTATCTATAGATGTTTCAGCTCTTTCCCATCTACCACACGCTTGAGCTTCTTTACCTAACATCTCCGAAAATTGTATTTGAGTATATCCCATTTCTGTACGCAAAAAGCGAATTTCTTTATTATTGATTATTCCTGTTTTAGTAATAATTCCCTCCGCAATCACTTTATGTAACTTATTAATTTTCTGAATATAGATAGTTTTTTCACCGTTCATGTCTACAATAACAGGCAAATTATAAATATAAACATTATCTAAACCAGATTCTGAATATTGATAAGGTAATAACATCTTCCTAATCCTTCCACATTGTGGTAACAATATCCTGTAATTTTATTGCAGGATTTTTCAATCTATTAATTTCAACCAATATAATCAAACTTATTTCTCTGTTTTTATAAAGATGAGTTCCTGTAATTTTATACTTATGAA
This sequence comes from uncultured Alphaproteobacteria bacterium, assembly GCA_949297665.1. Classification (GTDB taxonomy): domain Bacteria; phylum Pseudomonadota; class Alphaproteobacteria; order RF32; family CAG-239; genus CAG-267. The sequence goes on from CASFTO010000032.1 coordinate 24,150, forward strand.
TTTTGCGAGAATAATGTTTAGCAACACCTTGATACTCTTCTATAGTTCCAGTCTTAAGAACAAATAATAAATCGGAAACAGTAATATTTCGCTCGCGCATTCTCTCCAAACAATGCTCTGTATAACAAAAATCCAAGTCATCACTACGCGCCATAGCGTTGATAACCCCTGTAATATAAGATAAATCTTTTACACGTTCCTCTACATTCATTATCCAATCTCCACACTTAGATATATCATCATGATAGACAAATGTCAACAATAATTGTTCACAAAAAAAGCGGTGCCGCATCATCTGAAGCACCGCTTTCATTAAGCCTAAATCGCTCTGTCGCAATATGCGAACACCACCTAACCCAAATATGGAAATAAAGGCTCTCCCTCAATGGTGGAAGTGCGCTTAGCCCAAATATGGGAACAAAGGTTCGCCGACAACCGTTTGTGTGTCTGGTTGCAACTTCATTGGCGTAAAGTCTGCCACCGGTTTATCTTGAATACCCAAAGAGTTGAGAATTTTAACCGATGTTTCCGGCATAAACGGATAAACCGCCGTCGCAATCAAACGCAATGCGTCAAGTGTGGTATAAATAACGGCATCATAGCGATCTTTCTTAGTTTCATCTTTAGCCAAAACCCATGGCTCTTGAGATGCGAAATAAGCGTTAACCGCATCACCGGCTTTAATAATTTCCGCACTCAGTTCAGACGCCAATTCCAAAGAAATTTCGCCATATTTATACAAGCGGTCAAATGTTGAAGAAATATTTTCAAGCAAAGCCTTATCTTCCGGCAACAAATGCGCATTGGAAGGTACTTTGCCGTCCAAGTTTTTCGCAATCATTTTCAAAACACGCATCTGCAAGTTACCGATATTATTCGCTAACTGTTTATAGCCTTGTTTCAACAAATCAATCGAGATTTGGGAATCACCGGTCAAAGACATTGCGTTGCAAAGATAGAAACGCAACGGTTCAATGCCCATAATATCCATCACTTCATATGGATCAACCACATTACCGAGAGATTTGGACATCTTAATACCACCCTCGCCGAGCCAATATCCATGAACAATCAAATGCTCCGGCGGTTCAATACCAAGAGCTTTAAGCATAATCGGCCAATAAACGGCGTGTGTTTTCAAAATATCTTTAGCGAGCAAGTGAGTGGAGTGCGCCCAAGTTTCTTTGAACTGAGCGTTTTTGCTGTCATCAGAAGACCAACCGAGGCTGGAAATATAGTTAATCAGCGCATCAAACCAAATATAGGTTACAAAATCCTTATCAAACGGCAATTCAACCCCAAGCCAAACACGGCTTTTCGGACGAGAGATACACAAATCATCCAAAGGCTCAGCGAGCATACCCAAAACTTCTTTAGCAAAGCGCTTCGGCTTAATCCAATCCGGATGCGTATTGATATAGTCGATCAACCATTGTCTATCTTGCTCAAGTGGGAAGAAGTAGTTTTCTTCGGTAATGAGTTTCGGTGCCTTTTGGTGGTCTGGGCAAAAACCTCTTTCATCCAAGTCAGAAGGCTTTTTGAATTGTTCACATCCTTCGCAATACAATCCCTCATAAGATTTTTTAACCACCAAACCTTTATTATAGATATAGTTGAGCGCGTCAGTAACCACTGCTTTGTGTTTATCAGAAGATGTACGTACAAAAAAGTCGTAATCAATATGCATTTTATCAAAGAGGTTGCGGAAATTATCACTACGCATTTTGAGGAAATCTTTTAATTCCATACCGCTTTCTTGACAGCTGGTTTGATTTTTTTGCCCATGTTCATCGGTACCGGTAGTATAAAAAACCTCATTACCACGCATTTGTTCAAACTTTTTCAACACATCGCCCAAGATAGTCGTAAAAGCGTGCCCAACGTGCGGCGCACCGTTAATATAATAAATCGGAGTAGTGATATATTTCTGCATCATCTTTATCCTTGTTAATTGTTAACTAAAAACCCCAAACAAAAAAAAGCGGGAAGCCCCGCCTTTTAATATTTTAAGAATTGCACAACGCCGACGGGAGCGTTATTATAACCATAACCCCATTTCCATTCGCATCATCATCATGTCAATTCTGTTTCTCATGAGGAAGAGTATAAATAAGCGAAAATAATTTGCAAGCATTTTTTATTAAAAGGCACAGAAAAGACCAATATTTCTCTTCCCAAAACATAAAAAAATCCCCCAAAAAAGATTGTAACTTTTGGTAACAATTTGTTTTATCCACAGACAGACAAAATAATTGAATTTACAAGATAAACAAAGTAATTTATCGCCGTATGTAAAAAAAATATGGAGAAACTGATAAATGATATTTTGTGATATGGATGGCGTATTAACAGATTTTGACGGCTCATTTGAAGCGCGTTTCGGCATGCCGCCAAAGGCACTGCCCCGTCCGGAATTGTGGGAAAAAGTCCTAAACACAAAAGACTATTGGTATGATCTCCCGAAAAAAGCAGACGCAGATAAACTCATCAATTATTTAAATAAGTTTGGTTATTCCATTTTAACCGGACTGCCGGCATATGGTTTTGACAAGGCGGAAAAAGAAAAACGCCTTTGGCTTAAAAAACATTATAACAAAGAACAAGACGTCATTTGTTGTTTAAGCAAAGATAAGCAAAACTACGGCAACAAGAGCGACATTTTGATTGATGATTTAGAAAAAAATATTGCCCGCTGGGAAGAAATGGGCGGTATCGGCATTTTACATACATCCGCAGAATCAACAATACAAAAACTACAAGAATTAGGATACAAATAGGTCATACAATGAAACAGGCTGCCAAAAACGAAATACTAAGAAAAAGCGACGAACTACTAAATTATCTGGACAAACTGCACTTAGCCCCGAGCCAAAACTTTAGCGAAGAAGAAGTAAGCGCCATTATTGCCAAAGAAGAAGCTCAAACTCAA
>CASFTO010000033.1 GCA_949297665.1 uncultured Alphaproteobacteria bacterium
CGATAACTATACCAACGCCAACGGTTCCAATAACTATCTCGCCACGGCCGGTGCAGACATTTCCACCGCCATCAGCGAAATCGCCTCCAACATCGGCACCGCCGAAGACCTGGGCGCAGAGCAAAACAAAGTTTCCGCGGGTAACACCGTCAACCAGAACATCGCCGCGATAAACTCGGCCGTCGGCAACACCTCCAAACTCGCCAACACGCATTACGTCTCCGGTGCCACCAATTTAACCGACGCCGTTGCCGGATTGGATAGCCAGATTCATGATTTGGATTCTCGCTATTACCAGTTAAGCGGCGACATTGATGACCTGCGCGATGACTTCAACGCCGGCATGGCAACTATGTCCGCCATGACCGCTTTGGTTCCGAACGCCCGTGCCACCGGCAACACCCAGCTTTCATTCGGTACCGGTATGTATGAGGGCGAAGCGGCAATGGCTCTCGGCGGCTTCCATTGGGTTGATGACAACATCTTGCTCAACGTCGGCGCCGCCTGGGGCAGCGCGGATACCGCCTACCGCATGGGCGTAACCTACTCCTGGTAAACCCGCCCGACACGCAAAAAAGGGAAAGCCGCAGGCTCAAAACCTGCGGCTTTTTTATCAAAAACTTCATCTCTCCTTTTTAAGTCCAGATAACCTGTTTATCACCACCATATTGCTTTTACTGGTTTCATCGTTTCCGAAAGCCTGTTCAAGCAGTTCAGCCCTTTTCTCAAATATCGTTTTCTCCGGCAACGGTTTATTCTCAGCCTTACAATACGCTCTTTGTTCCTTTGCCATTATTTTCCTTTTTTCTACCGCAAAAGACATATCATATCCGGCATTTTTTGCCATCTTGTATCCAACCATATCCGCAAAACATTCCTGCCATAATTTCTCTCTGCCGAAATAATTTTCCGGTCGCCCGCTGAAATCAATCCAATGTCCTAATTCATGACACATAATACCAACCAACAGTTCTTTATTATCCCCTCTCAAAAGACCTCTATCGAGAAGCATAACAGGCCTACGTTTTCCATTTTGAAAAATACTAGCCATCGCAGCATCTGTAGTATCTTGTTCGGTATAATAAAAAATAATCGGATTATCTTTCAACAATTCTGCCAATTTTTTATTCGGATATACATCAACAGAAAGGACCTCATTTAATACCTCATCTGTTTTCGTTTGATAATGCAGAACATTTTTATCAAACACGAGTATCACTCCACTTTATTCAACTTAGCAAATTCCTTCTTTTGCGCATCGGTTAAGATATTCCAAAACTCCTCAAAATAGCGTTTTTCAATTTCCATAATCCGATTGCGTCCGCTTTCAACTTCTTCCCAAATAGGTTGCACTTCCGCATTAAGATTTTCTTTTAATTCAATCAATTTTTTATTTTGTTCATCTGTCAGTTTCAAATTATCAGCAGTAATCTCCACTGCATATACATTAGAAACAGAACAAAACAATAACGCCATCAAAAAAACTCTGATTTTTTTCATTAAAAATCTCCTAAACAAATACACTATAATGCGTATATTAACTTAACGAAAAAAAAGCGCAATAACAAATATAAAAACATACGCAATTCAAGGATTAACATATTATAAACACCATCATTTTAAAAGTTGCAAAAACAAAACAATAAGCTAGAATAACCCCAACAAAAATTTAGGAGATTTTATAATGAAAATTACGGTTATCGGAACAGGATATGTCGGACTTCCTACCGGTGTTGGACTGGCAGAACTTGGAAATGATGTAATATGTTTAGATATAGATGAAAAAAAGATAAATATGCTGAAATCAGGAAAAGTCACCATCTTTGAAGAAGGATTAGAAGATTTATTCCAAAAAAACACGGCAAATGGTAAAGTAACATTTTCAACTTCATTCGCAGAAAGCATTCCTGAAGCTGATTTAGTCATTTTAGCAGTAGGTACACCGCCCAATCCGATAACCAAAGAAGCCGATATGAAATATATCAAAGCTGCGGCGGAAGAATTAGCTCATCACTTAAGAGGATACACGGTCATCGCGATAAAATCAACTGTGCCGGTTAATACCGGAAACGCCGTTGAAGACATCATACGCAGAACTAACCCTACAGCTGATTTTGATGTTATATCTTTACCGGAATTTTTACGTGAAGGCTTCGCAGTGCATGACTTCTTCAATCCGGACAGAATTATCGTTGGTGCCAACTCTGAACGTGCCAAAGATGTCATCCGCACTTTATATGAACCGTTCAAAGATAAATGCACAATTTTATACGTTTCCCGCCAATCTTCAGAAACAATAAAATATGCATCAAATGCCTTTTTAGCCATGAAAATTCAATATATCAACGAGATGGCAGACTTCTGCGAAACATCTGGTGCAGATATTTATGAAGTAGCTAAAGGCATGGGGCTAGATTCTCGTATTGGTGCAAAATTTCTGGTTCCCGGTCCCGGATATGGCGGTTTCTGTTTTCCGAAAGACACCAATGCAATGGCCTACATGGGGAAATTCAATGGAGTAGATTTATCCTTGATAGAAACGACAATAAAAAGCAACGAACGCCGCAAAATCAATATGGCAAAACGTATTCTTGATATGGTTTCAGACAAGAAAAATCCAACCATAGCCGTTTTGGGAAGTGCTTTCAAAGGAGGAACAGACGATTGCCGTGAATCTCCTGCTTTGCAAATTATTGAAATCATGTTAGCTCATGACGTAAATATTCGCCTATATGATCCACAAGCAATGCCAAACACAAAAGCAATCTTAGGCAACATGATTACTTATTGTGATTCTGCATATGAAGCCATAGGCGGTGCAGATGCTCTTGCTGTTTTGACCGATTGGGCAGAATTCAAAGAATTGGATTTAGAGAAAATCAAAATGCTATTAACAAAACCACAAATTGCAGACTACCGCAATACATTTGACTGCAAAAAAGCCAAAGAACTTGGATTTGAAATCAAAAGTCTGGGGAGAAAGCTCTAAATATAAGGATACAAATTAATAAAAAAATAAAGGCCTCTAAAAAGAGGTCTTTATTTTAAGAATCAGCTAAACACTAATACGCTTCATTGATTAATTTAAGTTCATCTTCAGACATCAATACCGGATCTTTGCCATGATTAAGACTATAACCTTTAATAGCTTCATCTTTATTAAACAAGACCTTAGCCATTAAAGTTCCGTCCTGATTATACGCATCCAACATACCGTGCTTTTTACCTTTTTCATAAGAAACTTCACCCATAAGCTCGCCGGTTGGATAATAACGTTTAACTTTCCCTTCTTTTCTATTCTTGACATAAGGAATTTCATAAGACAAATTACCATCCTCATCATAAACAAGTGTCAAACCATCTAACACGCCATTAATATAATTAGCGGTCGATTTAACTTTTCCCGAATCATAAAATTCTTTATATTCCCCGTTCAAAACATCTTTAACAAAATTACCCTCGGAAACAACCTTACCATTTTCATCAAAATTTTTCTGAATTCCCTCTTTTTTTCCATCTTTATAATAAGTCTCAACAGACAATTTACCATTTTCATCATAAAACTTAGCCACTCCGTTAGCTACGGCATCAACATAAGTCATTTCCATTTTCAAGCCGGAAGTTTCATAATATTCACGCCCAATACCATTAACAACACCATTAACATAGGGCATCTCCGTTTTAACTTTTCCGTCTTCAAAATATTCTGTTTCAACCCCATTTTTCATATCATTTTTATACTCAACGGCTAATTTGACAGAACCGTTTGGAAAATAAGCCCGAGCCAAACCATCTCGAACATTATTTTTATAATTAACTGTCAAATTAAGTACGCCATCTTCCGTATAAAAAATTCCCTCTCCGTCAATAACATCATCTTTATAAGGGATTACCGCGGCCAAACCACCGCTTTCAAAATAATTCTGCATATTACCATTCTTTTTACCAAATTCGTAACTCATCTGAGATTTAAGGCGTCCGCTTTTATAATAAATAGCCCTTTCACCAACAATAGCATCTCCGCTATAATTAAGTTTTTCCGCAATACTGCCATCATAAAAATAGACAGTAGCCTCGCCCTCTTTTTGCCCATCAGTATAATTATAGAGTTCTTTTAATTTACCGTCTTCGTAATAGGACTTGGCAACTCCGTTTTTAACATCTGCATCATAAGATATTCTGTCCTTAACTTGTCCGTTTTTATAAAAAGTCCTCATCACACCATTAATTTTCCCCCCGCGATAAGGAATTTTTTCTTTAAGATTACCATCTTCATAATAGACGAGAGCCACCCCCTCTAATTTTCCATTAACAAACGGCATATCCGCTTGTTTAATTCCCTGCTCATTAAAAAGAGCTCCGACACCATTTAACAAACCGTCCGCATAAGGCATAACACTTTTTCTGACATTACTTTCATAAAAGAGCTCATAATTACCGGTAACCGGATCACCGTTAATATCATACAAGACCCCATTAACCATGCGTGTATCATCTTCTTTATAGGTATAAGTAGCCCAAGCTGAATGAAGATTAAATCCCAAACATATCAAGAGCAAACAATAAAAACGAAACGACATAAGAGCTCCTACCTTATACATCAATTAACATATTATAAAAGTAAACTACATCACTCAATATAATCAAGTAAAAAGATAGTTTTACCACATCATATACGCAACAAAAAATCCCCACGAATGGGGATTTTTCATAAAAAGAATCCAATTATTTATTATCAGGTAGCAAAAATTTAAGAGTACCTATAAGAACAAGCACAAAAGCAAAAGCAAAACGCACCATTCCCACCGTTGCCGAATTAAACATTAAATCCGCAGCAAAAACCAACAGTTCAACACCGGCAACTGTAACCGCGCTCATCCTCATCAACGCTGAAGTTGAAACCAGCTCTTTTCTTTTCAAGAATTTCAATATCAGCGCCATAAAGAGAACAATAAAACCGGCTTTAACTAAATATGTAATAAAGAAAAACACTAATAGCACCAAAACAACAATTGCAGAAACCGTACCTACGGCACCATCAACTATTTCCGGAAAATTCTCTTTAGTAAATTCGCCGTCACGAAACTGAATACGCTTAATTTGATTTGGAGATGATAAATAAACAACATCTTTGGTAATAAAAATCCCCAATTCATTCATAGCCGGCGCTTTCGCCTCAACTCTGGTATCCAAGACAACAGAAAATAAATCCTCTGGTTTCCCCTGCTGTCCTAAATCAATATCAATTTTTTTATAAATATCCACCGGATAGACAACTTTACCATCTTTAACAGTCAACGGCAAAAATTCATTAGCCACCAACATAATTTCAGGTTTCACTTCAGAATATGAATTTCTAAGAGAAATCGCCATTATCATTGTCACCAAAACTGCCGTAGCCAACAAAAAGAGTGCTCCGATACCTTTGCCTTGCTTAATATATAAAACAAACTTTTCCATAAATAAAATCCTCTCATTTAAAATTTATACTGCACACCCGCATCAATCAAAAGACTTTTATCATTAGCTGTTTCTTTTTCAATATTTCCGTAAAGTGTAATATCTTTATAATTATAATTTACGCGAGCAGATAAAACAGCTCTACCATCATCTTCCTTGTGCGCTAATTTATATTTACCGTCAAGAGCGGCTACAGAAGCATCAAAACCGTCATCAGGGTCAAGAAATTCCACATAATAAACCCCTCCGATTTGGATCGTCAAATGACTATCATTATCAAAATCAACTTTTTTAGCCAAATAAGCACCAAGACCGCCTTCTAAAGACAAATCATTTTGACTGTCGGTATGAATAGCACCTTCATTATCACCCTCATCATAACCATCACTATAAACACCAAACAAGTTTAACTCCGCCAACGGACTAAATGTAAAACCTCCCCCCAAATTTAAGTTATAACGAATTTCATTACTGACACCATATTGATACTCATTAATATCCGCAGAATACTTTTGTAAATCCGTCAAACGGTCGTATGAACCATCCACATATCCCAAATACGCTTTAGAAAACCACTGCGTACCGTTTTTAAAATCATATCCGACCGGAGCCCACACACCAAAAATATTAGCATCCCGTTTAGAGCCGTTATCATAATCACTGTCAAGTTTTGCAATACTAGCCCCCAAACCATAAGTTATGCCATTATTTGCTTTATTTTTCAACATAGCATAAGCAACATGCGCCTGACCATCCGAGCCCATAAGAGTACCGTCGCTGTCTGTTGAAATATCAATATATTTGTATCCGCCAATATAATTTTGATTAGGCTGATTAAACAAATTATCATTAAATTGTCGACTTAAATTGCGATAAAGCAATGCATCTTCGCGACGAAAATTAGGCAGCATATCCGTTCCCAAAAGGTTAGCCGCTTTTTGATTAAGTGCATTTTTACTATCGGCGGTTTTTAAGCTATCAAAAATCTTACTACCATTACCGGCAATATAATTATTTTCGAGATAACCGGAAATATTATCATCATCAATAATGTCCTTAAAATTTTGCCGTGTCATAACAACATCATATCCGCCATTTTGATTTTGCTGAGAATTCGCCACAAACATTGCCGATTTAGAATTTAAATTCAACTCCTCAACATCATCCGCTTGCAAAGCTCCCGTCAAGACATATTGATTACCAAAACCACCTAATACATTTTTTTCGGAAACACTCATATCGCCTTTTAGGCTATCCGCAAAAAAGCGACCTCCTTGCCCTAAGATAATTTCACCACCTAAATCATTTAAGTCAACTGTAGTTTTTCCTATTGCATCTCCATAAATATCAATAGCCTCACCGGTTTGAGAAATATTATCAGAAGAACCGTTAAACATAATAGTACCGGAATTTTCAAGTGAAGCACCTTTTTCCAGATAAACCCCCGTACCATATTCCGCACCGGTAATTTTAATAGTTCCGGTATTTGTAACATACGAACCGCTTTCCGCATAAATACCATACGCCGTACCACCGATTTCACCATCAGGATTATAAGTCTGCCCAGTTTCTTCATCTTCATAGGCTTGACGATAAATATTAATCGTCCCGCTATTTACGATATTCGAATTAGCCCCGCCATAAATACCAACAGCAGTGCCATTACCTAGATTATTAATATTAATTTCGCCAGAATTTTCAATTGAACTTTCTTGACCGCCGCGAAGTCCGGTTGTTACGCCACTACCTGTACTAACAATATTAATAACCGAATGCGTCCCCTCGTTAGTAATATTACCTATATTTGCAGCAGTTCCGTCATTTCCGCCGAGAGTATATATACCATACGCATCACCGTCACCCAAATTTACAATATTTATCAAACCCTCCGCAACACCTATGGGTTTACCTTCACCATCTACTACACCTTGATGAATAGCATTTTGCAGTTCAACTCCCCCATACATACCATAAACATTTCCATTTCCAACATTATGAATATTGATTATGCCTGATGCTGTTGAAGCTCCTTGTGTTGGTCCCACACCATCCCAATAAACAACAGAATTATAAGCAAACCAATTGCGCAACATTCCACCACCATCTTCCGGCTGCCCCACTCCGGGAATTCCATCGGGACTAACCGCCAGACCATAAACATTCCCATCGCCAGTACTATACAAATTGATACTACCTTTAACATCCCCACCACCATCATAAGAAATACTATTAGTAGCATTAGTATATCCGCTTAAACCATAAATATCTCCATCACTATGAATAGTAATATTTCCTTCAGCTTTACTACCTGCGAAATTAGTTCTTGCATTATAAGCGCGAACATCACCATAAACGCCTATAACGCTGCCGCCACCTTTATTATTTATTTCGAGATTACCATAAGCAGTTCCACCAAATTCACCCAATGCAACATATGCCTCTTTCAAGAAAGAAATATCCTCAACATGAGAATAAATGCCAAACACATTTCCCTTTCCCTCATTATTAATAACAATATTACCTATCCCGATATTTCCAGACTCTATAACATCAGCATTTCTGATATTACCAAAGCCATAAATACCATAAACGTTACCATTACCCTTATTATCTATATTAATATTCGCCTCTTTATCAGGATATTCAGAATCTGAACGTAAATTATATACATCTTCTTCTTCCGAATAAATTCCATACACATCTTGATCATTGTCATTATCAATATCAATGTCATCGGCAACACAGTCATTCCCAACCAAATGTGTATTTTCAGGACAAATAATCGGAATACATTTAGAACCATCCCATTTCTGACCGGTAGGACATGAAACACAATTATTTCCCTCTAAATGAGTTCCGTCCGGACAAATAATCGGAATACATTGTTCGCCATCCCACTTCTGACCAGTCGGACAACGATTTGTATTTCCTGAAGAACCACCACTACCACTATCTGCTAACAAAGCAACTGCAGCAGCAGTTCCGGCCAAGGCTGTTCCAGCAATTAAATATTTTTTAGTTGTATCTGAATCCGCTAAATTAGAAGCATAATTAGGATGAGAAGCCACGGCATCATATCTCTGCGCCAAATCTCGCACATATGCAGGATTAACTTTCTGCATACACTCATGACTTTCATCAGCACCCAAATTGCGTAAACGACTATACGCCGGATAATCATTATAAGCAGCAGCATAGCACAAAGCGGTATAACCATTTGGAGAAACAGAATCTATTTTATATCCTTTTTTCAGATAATTTTTAATAGCAATAATATTCGCTTGCTTTGCATTTTGATAAGCAAAACCGGCAAAAGACAGCGCTTTTGCCTCATTAACAGCGCAAAAAAGACATAAAAACAAAATATTAACGCCAAAAATACGTTTAAGTAGTCCCATTTCAAATATCCTAAAAACACCTATTGTGTTTTAGAATAGCATACAAACATTAAAAATAAGTTTAAACAAATCAAAACAGCCGGAATAAAATCCGGCTGTTTAAATAAATAGACAGACTGATTAGAAACCCATAGCTCCGGCACCGCCAGGCATACCGCCATGACCGCCGCAACTACATTCTTTCGGTTCAGGAAGCTCTGTAACCATAGCTTCTGTTGTAATCAACAAGCTGGCAACAGATGCAGCGTCTTGCAAAGCCGTTCTGACCACTTTTGTCGGATCAACAATACCGGCTTTAATCAAATCTGTATATTCACCGGTTGCAGCATTGTAACCATAGTTATAATCTGTGCTTTCAAGCAATTTACCGGCAACAACAGCTCCGTCGACACCTGCATTTTCAGCAATTTGGCGAATAGGAGCCTGCAAAGCCCGACGAATAATGTCAACACCGACAAATTGATCTTGGTTAGCAGGTTTAACATTATCCAAAGCCTTTGTAGCATACAACAAAGCCGTACCACCACCGGCAACAACGCCTTCTTTAACAGCAGCACGAGTTGCATTCAAAGCATCATCAATACGATCTTTCTTTTCTTTAACTTCAACTTCAGAAGAACCGCCAACTTTCAAAACAGCCACACCGCCGGAAAGTTTACCCAAACGTTCTTGCAATTTTTCGCGATCGTAATCAGAAGTTGTCTTTTCGATTTCTCTCTTAATTTGAGCTTTACGAGCTTCAATAGCTTCTTTATCGCCACTACCATCAATGATAGTTGTATCATCTTTAGTAATAACAACACGTTTAGCCGTACCAAGCATATCAACTGTTGTATTTTCAAGTTTCATGCCCAATTCTTCAGAAATAACCTGACCACCTGTCAAAACAGCTAAATCTTGCAAAATAGCCTTTCTTCTATCGCCAAAGCCTGGAGCCTTAACAGCGCAAACTTTCAAACCGCTTCTGATACGGTTTACAACCAAAGTAGCCAAAGCTTCGCCATCAATATCTTCAGCAACGATAAGCAAAGCGCGACCGGATTGTAAAACAGCTTCCAAAACAGGTAAAATAGCTTGTAAGTTAGAAATTTTCTGGTCATAAAGTAACACATACGGAGCATCGTATTCAACAGTCATTTTATCAGCATCTGTTACAAAGTATGGAGATAAATAACCTCTATCAAACTGCATACCTTCAACAACACTCAATTCTGTTTCAAGCCCTTTGGCATCTTCAACGGTAATCACACCATCATTGCCGACTTTTTCCATAGCTTGAGCCAAATAATCACCAATACTTGTATCGCCGTTTGCGGAAATTGTACCCACTTGAGCAATTTCTTCAGATGTTTTAACTTCTTTAGAGCGAGATTTAACATCTTCAACAACGGCTTCAACCGCCATATCAATACCGCGTTTCAAATCCATTGGATTCATACCTGCGGCCACAGCTTTGCACCCTTCTTTAATAATAGCTTCGGCCAAAACCGTAGCGGTAGTAGTACCATCGCCGGCTTTATCAGCGGTTTTCTGAGCAACTTCTTTAACAAGTTGAGCGCCCATATTTTCAAATTTATCATTCAAAACAATTTCTTTGGCAACAGAAACACCGTCTTTAGTAATTTTCGGAGCACCGTAAGACTTATCCAACATAACATTACGTCCTTTAGGCCCCAATGTAACTTTTACGGTTTTAGCCAAAATCTCAACGCCTTTAAGCATTTTAGCTCTGGCGTCAGTCCCAAATTTAATATCTTTAGCAGCCATAATACAAAATCCTTTCTAATTATCTTTCCACAACAGCCAAAATATCGCCTTCTTTAATAATCAAATGAGGCTCCCCATCAATTTTAACTTCGGTTCCAGACCATTTGCTAAACAAGATATGGTCACCGACTTTAACACTCATCGGCAAGATTTTGCCGTCAGGAGTTCTCGGTCCTTCACCTGCGGCAATAACAACTCCCTCGCTTGGTTTTTCTTTAGCTGTATCAGGCAGGATAATACCACCTGCGGTTTTATTTTCTTCTTCGACGCGTTTAATTAAAACGTTTTCGCGTAAAGGCTTTACTTGCATTTAAATTACTCCCATAAAATAGGTTATACTAAAACTAATAGGTTAGTTAGTGTTTCGTTTTTACAAAATCAAGCCTTTGAGAAAGATTTTATCATATTTTTATATTTTTAAAGAGAGCGTCAAACATTTCTGCAATTTTAACATTAGAAAAATTCTTCAATGTAATCTCACGAGCTTTCTGCGCCATCGCTGCGCGTTCTTCAGGATGAGCCAAATAATACTCTAATTTTTCTTTAAACTCGTAATAATCTTTATAAGTTGCAACAGTATCGCCATAAGTATCTTCAATTTCGGGCAAATAGTCGGTAAGCACAAATCCTCCCGAAGCCGTCACATCAAAAATCCGATTAGAAATAAAGCCATAATAGCTCATATCTTCCCGATGATCATTAAGAACCACATCCGCGCTTGCATAATAACGATACAAGTCATTATTCTCAATAAAGTTCCCTTTTAATACATCCGGTTGCAAAGTTTTCTCCCAAAACTTACCGAACACGCTTAAATTTGCCCCCGCCAGAACAGCATAATCAATACTTTTACGACCAAACCCTGTATGGTCAGAACCGACAAACAGTACTGAATACGTTTTATCAGCATCTTTAGCCGTTGGTTTAAATCTATCGGGATTCGTAAATTGCGGAATATAAGCGGACATAACACCAATCGGAGCCACCACATCCCTAATAAATTTTTGCGAAGCACAAGCCACCACATCAACTTCGTTTAATATTTCAGGATGCAAACCTTCCACATAATAGAGATAGAGAACACGTTTACGCCCGTCGTCTTTATTTTCGGCATCCGGCAAATGCTCAAAATTATAGTACCCCTTAAAATAAATCACATTGCCGATATCACTCAAATTTAAATCATCATAATTTTCGCGAAACCTATACTCAACTTTGTACCCTAATTTCTGCAACCCCTGTTTTAAATCATCCGCCAAGAAAAAATCCCCATCTTTTTGATAGTAATAAGGAGATGAGGCGCGTTCGGAAGAAGGTAAAACAATCGCAACTTTAGAATAATCCAAGCGGTTAAAAAACCAAAAAGCTCCGACAAGCACCATAACTAAGACTATCAGACCGGCAATTTTCTTCATCAAACAGCTCCTTTTAATTTTTTACTTGACAAAAATATTTTTTTGACTATTATACACACATCGCAAATTTTTAAGGCTATTTATTATGGATATTAGAACGCTTATATTAAAAAATCTTAAAAAATGTAAAAAACTATTTATCCTTTTTTGCATTACCTTTATTTTGACTTGCATCATTTTACCATTAGAAACATGGCTCATCAGCCGCCTTGTCGGTTGCTTTGAAATAAAAAACTCAACCGAAGCGCTCAATCAATGTTTCACAATTTTATTGATATTAGTCGGATATTACCTTATCCGCGCCCTCATAAACGGCTACTACGCCACCTATATAAAAGAGGCCTTTTCCCAAACATTTTTAAGTCATTTAGTAACCGATATTTTCACCAAAATTCATGCTCACTCTGTTCGTTACTTTGATGATGAAATGAGCGGTCGCGTATCATCAGCGCTAACAGGATTATGCCAGAGTTTAACCAATTTATTCACCGATACTTGCTTTTTACTCATTCGTCCAATGGGAATTTTAATTATATCATATTCCATCATTGCCACCTTTAGTCCATCACTAAGCACCCTGTTATTTGCGATAAACATTCCTTACTTTTTCGCCGTATATAAAGTAAATCGCCACTTTTTTGATTTAGGCCGAAATCGTGTAAATTATGAAAATATAGCCAGAGGCATTTTAGTAGACAGCATTGCCAACGCTAATTTAGTCAAATACAGTGGTTCATTTTTCAGCGAACAACTTTATTTTTACAAAAACTTAAAACAAGCCCTTTTACGCATAGCCGAACAAGGGCGTTATCAAATTGTCTCCCGTTTTGCCTTTCATGCAATAGATACCGTATTCTTAACCTCTGGAATATTTTTAATCTTATATTTTGCACAAAAAGACAATATCGCTCTGGATAATCTGTTTTACGTTTATACCACCTTGGTCAACTTAGTTTTAGCCACCATGGGCATAAACAACTACTGCCAATTTATATCTGATCAGCTGGGAGGAATTCGTGCCAATTTCTCAACCCTAAACCAACCCATTGATATAAAAGAAAAAGAAGACGCTATAAACATACGTCCCACCAAAGCGGAAATAACCTTCAAAGATGTAAATTTTTCTTACATCGAAGGCAAACCTATATTTGAAAACCTAAATTTACATATCAAAGCCGGAGAAAAGATCGGCATAGTCGGACATTCCGGCTCAGGAAAATCCACTTTGATAAACTTGCTCCTTCGCGCTTATGATGTAGATAACGGAGAAATATTGCTAAACAAAACTAACATCAAAGATTTAACTTTCCGCTCTCATCATAAAAACATTGCCGTTATCTCACAAGATACCGCCTTGTTTAACCGCAGTATTTGGGAGAATTTGCGTATAACAAATTCACAAGCGAGCGAAGAGCAAATCCGCCAAGCCGCTCAATTAGCGCAAATAGATAAAACCATTATGAATTTACCACACGGATACAATAGCGTCGTCGGTGAAAGAGGAACAATGCTTTCCGGTGGCGAAAGACAGCGTATAGCTATTGCCCGCGCTATTTTACAAAATGCTCCGATTTTAATTTTGGATGAAGCAACATCGGCCTTAGACAGTGAAGCGGAAATAATGATAGAAAAGGCATTACAGAATATCATCAAAGATAAAACCGTGATTGCCATCGCCCATAGACTTTCCACATTAAGAAGCATGGATAGAATAATCGTCTTAGAAAATGGCAAGATAATTGAAGAAGGTTCCATTGATGAACTGCTCAAAAACAGATCCGGCACTTTCTATAAACTTTATCAGCTCCAAAACAATGGCTACCTTTCTTATGGAGAAGAAGCATGACGCCCTTAAAATTTATTTTCCAATACCTAAGACAAATTAAATTGTACACCATCGCCACCTTTGGTTTATTTGGGCTCAGTCGTGTATTTATTTACCTAGACAATTACTACATTGCATCGTTGTTCGGTTACATTGTTGAAAATCCAACGCAAATTATAACCGGAACTTCTATAACCTATGTTGCCATATACGCTGCCTTGCATTTTGGCTCAAATATTTGCGACGGGTTACGCACCATTTTTGAATTTCGTATGAATATTTTTCTAAAACGCAATATTTACAAAGACGCTTTCAAGCACACGCATAAACACTCCTCTTCATACTTTACCGAAGAAATGTCTGGAAAAATATCCAATAAAGTTATTCATCTCGTCCTTCTAACCATAAGCCTGTGTTGGAGTTTTAAAGGTGTATTAGAAGCTGTCATTATCCCCTATGCAGTTGCCTTACCGATATTATTCAGTGTTGACAAAGGCTTAGCTATGTCCATTATCTTTTTTTGCATAATAACAAGTTTCTTTAACTACTACCACTGCAAAAACCTAAAACCTATCTCCAAAGAAAACGCCCAATTAGAGTCGGAAGCTGCCGGAATTATCGTGGATAGCATTGCCAATGCCCGTTTAGTGAAAAATTGTGGCGCCGTATTACACGAAAAAGCTTATTTAGGCAAAACGTTGAAAAAAGTCGTCAGAAGTTATCTCAAAAAAGGGTACGAAACCGGCATATCCAACAGCTTTAATATCTTATCGCTGATGGTCTTACGCGTCATATCTCTATTGATTTTAGTTTACTTTTGGCATGCAAAAAATCTCAATATCAGCCAAGTTCTGATTGCCTTGACATACATTCATTTACTTTTATCGCCGATAGATAGAATAGGAGATTTCATTATCCGCTATCAACAAAACCTTGGCGCTTTGGAAGATGCTATAAATGTCATTTATAAACCGATAGAAGTAAAAGATGCACCCAACGCTAAACTGCTAAAAATAAGCAAGCCCAATATTTCCATAAAAAATATGAACTTTGCCTATGAAAACAAAGCCGCATTATTTGAAGATTTCAATTTAGAAATAAACGCAAACGAAAAAGTCGGTATCGTTGGTTTATCAGGTTCAGGCAAATCTACTCTAATAAATCTAATCCTCCGCGCCTATGACATAAAAGGAGGAGAAATTAAGATTTCCGAACAAAACATCGCCGACGTAACACAAAGTTCGCTACGCCGTCACATAGCCCTCATTCCGCAAGAACCGAGCTTATTTAATCGCTCCATAATGAATAATATCCGTTTTTCAAACCCGAAAGCCTCCGATGAAGAAGTTTACAAAGCAGCCAAACTGGCTCAAATTCACGATACAATCTTAAAAATGCCTAAAGGGTATCAAAGTGTTGTCGGAGAAAGAGGCGTTAAGGTGTCAGGTGGCGAAAGACAAAGAATAGCCATCGCCTCAGCAATTTTAAAAGACACACCGATTTTAATTTTAGACGAGGCAACCTCGGCTTTAGACAGTGAATCCGAAACAGCTATTCAGAAAGCGCTGCAAAACATCATGAAGAATAAAACCGTTATAGCGATTGCCCACCGCTTATCAACTTTAAGAAACATGGATAGGATTGTTGTTTTGGAACAAGGAAAAATTGTAGAAAACGACAGCCCTAAAAATTTGCTCAAAAACAAATCCGGCACTTTCTATAAACTTTATCAGCTCCAAAACAATGGCTATCTTTCTTATGGAGAAAAAGTATGACGCCCTTAAAAATTTTCTGCAAATATTCAGGGCAACTCAAGCTCTATGCCATAGCTATTTTTAGCTTATTTGGCTTGAGCCGTATATTAATCTATTTAGACAATTACTACATTGCATCGCTGTTTGGTTATATAGTCGAAAATCCGACACAAATAATAACCGACACATCATTAACTTATATTGCCGTATACGCCGGACTACACCTTGGTTCAAGCGTAACAGACAGCATCCTAGCCATTCTTGATTTTCGCACCAATATTCTTTTAAAAAGACACATCTACAACGACTTATTTAAGCATATACACAAACATTCATCCTCATATTTTAGCGAAGAAATGTCTGGAAAAATCTCCAACAAACTCCTTCAAACAGAAAGTATTATCAGACAACTTTTCTGGCGATTTAAAGGAGTTCTCGAAACACTCATCATTCCCTATGTTGTCGCTTTACCGATATTATTCAGCGTTGACAAAGGCTTAGCTACATCCATTACCTTTTTTTGCGTAATAACAAGTTTCTTCAACTATTATCATTGCAAAAACCTAAAACCAATCTCCAGAGAAAACGCTCAATTAGAGTCGGAAGCTGCCGGAATTATCGTAGACAGTATCGCCAATGCCCGCTTAGTAAAAAATTGTGGCGCCGTATTACACGAAAAAGCTTATTTAGGCAAAACGTTGAAAAAAGTCGTCAGAAGTTATCTCAAAAAAGGGCACGAAACCGGCATATCCAACAGCTTTAATATCTTATCGCTGATGGTCTTACGCGTCATATCTCTATTGATTTTAGTTTACTTTTGGCATGTCAAAAATCTCAACATCAGCCAAGTATTAATTGCCTTGACATACATTCATTTACTTTTATCACCAATAGATAGAATAGGAGATTTCATTATCCGCTATCAACAAAACCTTGGCGCTTTGGAAGATGCCATAAATGTCCTCTACAAACCGATAGAAGTAAATGACGCCCCCAACGCCAAACAATTAACAATAAACACCCCAAATATCTCCATCAAAAATATGAGTTTCGCGTATGAAAACAAAGCCCCATTGTTTGAAGATTTCAATTTAGAAATAAACGCAAACGAAAAAGTCGGTATTGTCGGATTATCCGGTTCAGGAAAATCTACTCTAATCAATTTAATTTTAAGAGCCTATGATATAAAAGGGGGAGAAATTAAGATTTCCGAACAAAACATCGCCGACGTAACACAAAGTTCGCTACGCCGTCACATAGCCCTCATTCCGCAAGAACCTAGCTTATTTAATCGCTCCATAATAAATAACATCCGCTTTTCAAACCCTAAAGCCTCCGATGAAGATGTTTACAAAGCAGCCAAACTAGCTCAAATTCACGACACAATCTTAAAAATGCCTAAAGGGTATCAAAGTGTTGTCGGAGAAAGAGGCGTTAAGGTATCCGGCGGCGAAAGACAAAGAATAGCCATAGCCTCAGCTATCCTAAAAGACACACCGATTTTAATTTTAGACGAGGCAACCTCGGCTTTAGACAGTGAATCCGAAACAGCTATTCAGAAAGCGCTGCAAAACATCATGAAGAACAAAACCGTTATAGCGATTGCCCACCGCCTATCAACTTTAAGAAACATGGATAGAATTATTGTTCTAGAACACGGCAAAATCGTCGAAAGTGGTGCACCTAAAGAATTGCTCAAAGATAAATCCGGAAAATTTTACCATTTATTCAATTTGCAGTCAGACGGCTTTATCCAATCATAACCAAGCCCCTAACCTTAAAGTATAAGCTATTATTAAAACTCCGCCCCACCACGATTTAATACAGCTGATGGCGGATTAAGAGGTTGCCTTTGTTTCTTTTCGGGTAAAGGTTTACCATCTTTGCGACGTTGATTTTCAAGCGTTTTCTTGCGAACCCCAACATAAGCTCGCTTATGCGCTTCCAAAAGTTTTCTTTTCTCTGCCCGCTCGATATCGCTCAAAACTTTACCGTTAGCTTCTTCATTAAGCACAGTTGCAGCCTCCTGCATCGGATTAACCCCATTAATACTGGTTTGATAAAGCTTATTTTTGTTTTTAATATCATCTTTAGTTAAGACATTACGCAAAAACTCACTGGTTTTAATCAAATCCATCGGCTTTCCGTCCGCAGCAATTTCACCTTTTTCAATCACAACCACTCTATCAGAAAGCGCAACTTCAGTTGGATTATGTGTCACCATAATCACCGTTTTATCTTGAGCCATATCTTTAAGAGACTTCATAATTTTAAGACTAAGATTTGGATCAAGACCCGTTGTCGGTTCATCCATGATCACTATCGGTTTATCGGTCAAGAAAACTCGAGCCAAAGCCAAACGTTGCCTTTGTCCACCGGAAAGTTTAGCGCCATCTTGTCCAATTTTATGCAACAGACCATCATTAAACTTTTGAATATCGCTATTAAATCCAGCTTTTTCACAAGCCCGCATAAGCTCTTCATCTGTCGCCTCGGGCTTAAAGTATTTAAGGTTATAGCCCACACTTTCATCAAAAAAGTGTACATTTTGATCCACAAACGCAATATGCGCATTAAGTTCATCATCAGATAATTCACGAATTTCCTTATCCCCAATAAATATTTGCCCCGATTGCGCATCATAATCATGACGAATAAGGCTCATAAGCGTAGATTTTCCATTACCGGATGTCCCAACCACCGCAGTCAAACCACCTTTATCAAAATCAATACTTAAATCTTTAAGTATATTTTCGCCTCTTTTAATTTCGCCTTCTCTATCCATGGCCTCAACCAAGCTCATATCGGTAACATCTTTAATTTGCGGATATGCAAAATTAACTTTTCGCACACTAATTTTAGTATCCCTTTCGGTTAATTTTTCTTTACCTGTAACACGTTCAAGTTCTTTTGGTGTAATCAATTTTTTAGAAGCATCAATAAGTCTATGCGTTCCCGCCTGCATTTCATTCCAAAATTCCGAAAGCATATTCCCAGAGCTCATCATCTGCCACGAAGCCGTGCTAATCAGAGCAAACCGGCCGATATCTCCGGTTTTAACCACATCCGCAAAAGCCGCCGCCATAATCAACCCTTCCATTCCGATATTGATAGCCATTCTCATCTTGAGATATGCTTTGCTCTTGGCGTATGTAATTTTTTGCGTCACTTTAGATGCTTTATTTAAGCGATTTTCCATTTGCTTTGTTTCCACTTCAACCCGATTAGTATCCTGAACAAGCGGTGTATTTTTAATAGAATCACTATTTTCTTTAGAGATTTTATGAGAAAAAGAACGCATTTTACTATTGAGTTTACGATAAACTTTATTCATATATCCGCCAAATTCTGCCGTAACCACAGTCACGCCCAAAACCCCTGCAGCAAGCATCGGATCAACAGCCACTAAACTAGCAGAACTAATACCAAATACAATCACTTTAGACATACATTCTACTGATTTATTTAGCAAAGTATTTTTAGCCGAAACAATTTCTGATGTTATACCACCCAAAGAAGCCGGAGCATTATCTTTAAAATACGGGCGCGGTTTATGAAGAATATCCTTATAGATAGAACTAGAAGCGGCATTAGCATGCGTATCATTTAAAACAATCGTTGCCATTTTAGATTTAAATCGGCAGAAATCCCCCAATCTTTGTCGTGCAACATTAAGAGCTGCCGCTCCAAAGAATTTAGCTGTTGCCCCGCTTGTACCGGCAACAATCCCCGAAAGTGAACCAAATAACAAATTCTGACAATATGGTAACAATCCCTGAAAAACAGATTCTCCCATTTTATAGCCAACTGATTTTCTAAAATCTTTACCAGTTTTTTCCCAGGCTTCTTTAAAAACTTCCCAAGATGTTTTAAGTGTTCCCTTCTCTTTAACTTTTTTTTCCGGAGCATCCAAAACTTCTTTTCCTATTTTCTGTCCGGCAGATTTGAGTTCTTGAGCAGCTTTCCTCGCTTCACTTGCCAAATTTTTAAGGCGCTCACGTTCATATTCCGCAAAATTAGGAATTTTATTTGATTTTTTTTCTTTCGTTTTCTCTTGAGCCATTTTCAAATCTCCCTAACATTTAGGCATCTATTAGAGAGATTTTACCACAAAAAACCACATAAAACAAGCACAAAAAAAGACCTCAAAAGGTCAATAAAACAAAAATTTCAAAGCAACAATACGCAAGCCACAAAAAGCCATACTTATCCATCAAAAGGCAATAACAAATACCTTACCAATAAATCGGTGGCAATGCGGTCAACCGTCCTACACCACCATCAATAACTCTGGCCCGTGCATTTTTATATCCATTTTGTTGAGTTCTTTCTTCCACAAAACACATATCATTACCATACCCACGTTTAAACGTATTATCTTTGTATATAGACGGCCGAATAGACTGGTAATAAAAAACGCTTCGCCCCCGAAACTGTTTTACATCTAAAGCATCAACTCTATCTAGCATAGCCCGCTCCAAGTTCTAAAAAAATTTGTATATAAAATAAAAGATATATAAAAAATAGAAAAATACAACAACTAATTTATAGTAAGACAAAAAATATGGGATGACTCACGTCACCCCATATAATTGTTCTTTAAAGTTTACCCTTCTGTTTCGTTATGATAAACATGTGAAACTTCCGGTTTCTTAATATACTCCTTCCACTGCAGAGCATATTTTTTCATCGGTGTCTGCAATAGAGCTTGATACTGCGCTTCCGTCAGTCCCCATTTGGCAGCATATTGCCCCACCAAATTATCTGGAAACGTACCATCATTCTGAAGTTTAACAGCCTCTCTATGTATCAAAACATTAAATGCCTTTTCAGACAATTCAAATTTTTCAACATAGAGTTTCTGATACTTCAATGAGTACCTCGGATCCATCAGCATCAGATAGATTTCCACCTCTGGCAAAAGATGATATTCTACATTTCGTAATATATCATTACTTGTCAAGGCAGCAATCTGAGCAGATACTTCCATTTGATATTTTGCAAATTCCTGCAAATCCTCAGAGAGCTCTTGCATTTTTGCCAAAGGAAAATGATTGTCGGCAATTACAATACGTAAGGCACTTTTGATTAGCTCTTTATCCTCCCATGAAGAGAAAGGATATTGAGCAGCCAAAAGTACTGCATATTTTTTCTCCACCATTTCACGGTAGAGAACTTGCTTACGCTTGTCATCAGCCAAACTTAGCAGACGAGAAACATCTGCCGGACAATTTGCCAACGCTATCAGTCTGTCTAGCAGCTGATTATAAATTGGCTCAGACACCATTGGCTTAATTTCGCTCATTTTTGTTGCGATGAACTCATAAACCGCCGGCTCATTCATCCTATAATAGGCAATACTAAGCCAAGCATAGGCATCACCAACTTCATCAAGCTGCCCTTCCACCGAAATCTGAGAAAACCCCTTGGAGAGAAAACTATATCTCCCTTTATCCAAGTATCTCAACTTCGCCGGTAGCATTTTTGTGATATACGGCGCGAATTCCTTATATGAGAAAAAATTCGCTCTCACCTGAGCATAAAGCTCGGGGAAGAATACAGCCATATATGGCATCAAAAATGCCACGTTCTCCTTCGCATCATAAGCGAAGTTGAAGAAGAAGTTGAATTTCGCTTGCCCAAGTTCGCCAAGTTGTTGCGGAGACATCTTACGGATCTCCTCCAAAAACTTAGGTGCCCAAGACGAACGCTTAGAGACCAGAGCCTCTGCAAATGCCCAACGTGGACTATCCGGAGGACAAACCTCGTTTAATTTAACACCCAAGATATCGCTGGCTTTCAAGCCATCAAACGCCGCCGGAGCCTTTTTAATCAGCTCAACCGCGTCCAAACCGAACTTGGACAGAAGCCTTAGAGCCATTTCTTGTGTCGGTGTGTAGAACTTCATTGCTTGCGCAACAATATCTACATGAGCACGCTCTACAAGAGCGGAAAACTCCTGTTCAGTCTTTATCTCCTGAATCAGGTCATTGTGTCTCTGTTGCAATCGCGCAACTTTGACCTGAAGAGACCATACACGCGCTCGTATCTGGTCGGTGTCTAAATCCAGCTTTTCAATCGCCTTAAGTTGCTTTTCCACACTTGGCAAAAACAACTCTGCATACTGGTTTGATTTCTTGGTGAAGTACTTAACCGCCATAAGCGGAAAAATTGATCTCATGATTGCGGCAAAAATCCGCACAAAAACATTTTGTCTCATGGTTAAAAAAATTTAAAAAAAAACAAAATACATTAAGAAGATTTTCCCCTTAACGGCTCACCAATTAAAGTCCAAAACCCAAATCACTCCCTAAAGCAAATACTCTAAAGAACGTTCAAATCTATAGAAACAATAATACGGTAAACAAGAAGATAATACCATATTTTTTGTCTAAGGTCAATACTATTCCATGAAAAAAGAAAGAAAACTAAGCAGTTTGTTTTAAGAATTTATCCAAATATTCTTGCCACTCATCAGCTCGCACTTCATCAAAAAATTCTCTTAAAAACGCAATCATAAACAAATGGCGTTTTTCCGCCTCCATTTTACCGACTTTTGTCTGCATCGCACCTTTAAGTTTCAGCAATTTATCAAAAAAATGGTTAATAGCGTGGTTTGTCGCCCGATTTTTATTTTGATACTGTTCTGGTGTTAAATTTTCATCCGGAAAAATTTGCTCATTAAAGAGCGGACGTTTTGTCGCCGCCGAATACATAACTGTACGACAAACTCCAATCGCTCCAACCGCATCCAATTTATCCGCATCAGATACAATCGCCTGCTCAATCATCTGAAAATTTGGATGACTACCCGATTTAGAAAACCCGATAGAACTAACAATATCCAATACTTTTTTAGCAAAATCTTCCTGAACTCCGATTTCAGATAAAAAACTTCTAGCCCGAGCACCGTCAGAACCTAATTTGTAATCATCAACATCATGCAAAGCCACCGCCACACGTACAGCTTCAGCATCGGCCAGAGGCTCTTCAGCCAAAATCTTTTCGGCATTAGCCATCACCCGCAAAATATGCTCAAAATCATGTCCGGAATTATCTCCTGCATGACATTCTTTAGCAAATAACAATGCTTTTTCAACAATTCCGGACATTTCATTTCCCCTCTAAATAAAAAATAATTTAGAGAATATTACGCAACCTTCAAACAATGCGCAACAAATAATTCTCGTTTACTCAACACATCTTGCTTTGTCATTGCCGATTTCAAAAATTCCGAATGTGTCACCAGGTGCAACGGTTCCCCATCCGCAACAACATGTTTATCTTTGATAATCAACACCCTATCCGCCAAAGCAATTTCAGTTGGATTATGTGTAACCAGCAATACCGTTTTGTGCTTTGCCAATTCTTTAAGAGATTTCATCACCTGAAAGCTCAAGACTTGATCCAATCCGGTTGTTGGCTCATCCATAATCACAATCGGACGATTGGTTAATAAAGTTCGCGCCAAAGCCAATCTCTGTCGTTGACCACCGGAAAGTTTATTCCCATTAATTCCGATTTTATAGTCAAGCCCCTCTTCAAACTTAGCAATATCTTCGGTTAATCCAACTGCATCCAAAACCTCATGCAAACGTTTTTCATCCGTTACATCACTCAAATAAGTAAGATTACGACGAATAGACGCATCAAAAAACTGCACACTTTGCCCAATAAAAGCAATATGCTTGTTAATTTCCTCATCTGGCAAATCACAAACATTCTGACTTCCGATAAAGACTTTACCTTGTTGCACATCATAATCATGTCGAATAAGCCTCATTAATGTCGATTTACCCTGCCCTGAAGTTCCGGCCACAACAGTAACGCCTCCCGCATGAATATCAAGCGATACATTCTCTAAAACCGTAGCACCGTATTTAATCTCCGTTAGATAGCCTATTTCTTCCATACGTTTAAGAGCCGGATACGCAAAACTAACATTTTCCAAGCGAATAAAATTATCCGCCACACTTAAATGATGATTACCGGTAACTCTTTCTAAAACTTTAGGAAGTTGCATACGTTTTCTGGTATCCGCAACCAAATTTTTATACTCGTCCACATTAAAATAAAAACGAAATACACTCTGCCAACGTCCTTGCATCTGCATCGCCGCACCGGAAATTAAAGCCAATCGTCCAATATCGCCAGTTTGAATAATATCATGAATAGCCACATAGCAAACCGCAATAGCTAAAAGCGCATCCAACATCAGGCGAATACTTTCTTCTCCCATTAAACGGTTAAAGATTTTTAATCGCAATTTAGCGGAACTACGCATAAGTCGATTATAAATATTCTTACTTTCTTTTTCCACCTTATTAGCACTTTGAACCAATGAAGCAAGACTGCTGATTTGTCCGTTTTCGCGATAAACTTTCGCCGAAAACAAACGAAACCGCTCATCAACTCTTCTAAAAAACTTATTATTATAAAAAGCGAACTCCATTGAAATAAATTGCAACAACAAAATAAACAACGCCAACTGCGGAACAATAGCAAACAAACTAGCCGTACAAACAACTAAAGAAATAAACTCTTTATAAGAAATGAACAATCTATCCAAAATAAAGCGTTTATACCTAAATATAGATTCAGCCATAGCAAGCAATCCCTCAACACCGTTAACCATAAACAATGCTCTGGGTTTATGCAAAATTTCAACATAATTTTTCGCCCGCACAGAATTATCATATAAATCCATCATTTCATCTTGAATAAATCTGGAACGCGTAGAAAAAATTGATAATAAATAACCATTAAGTTCACTCAATGCCATAAAGCAAGAAAAAATAATAATCGCCTTGGTTGTTCCGTTTAAAAGTTCGGGAAGCACCCCCATATAAAGCATTCTTAAATAAGGGGTTATCCCACTCAACACCCCACATATAGCCATTGCTAATAACAATTTTTTACAAGGCTTAAACGCATACAATTTAAGTTCTGAAAAAATCTCCTTAATAATTTCCCCAATTGAAATATCATAACTACTTTTCTGCTCGGCATTCTCCTTTCTCAATCCCCATAAAGACTTAATTCTTTCTAATTCAAATTTTACAAAATTATACTTTTCAAGAAAAACTCTCTGTTCTTGCATAAAAAAGTCCTCCAAAATTTGATGAGAACTTGAAAATACATAAAAATAAACAGTAAAATCAACAACTTATTTCAGCAAAACTGCAAATAAAGAACTTGACAAAAAAGAATTACATCTTTATAATAAAAGCATAAAGCAAGGGAGCGATACTTCGCCCCCTTTTTTATTGCTGATAGATATTTTTACTTCAAAATTTTCTGCAAATTAACATCCAATGTGCGATATCCGTTTTTTTCATAAAACGTCAAAGCTCGTTGATTAAACATAAAGACACTAAGCTCCACCGCTTCAACACCTTTCGTTTGTAAAAAGCTCTCGGCTGTTTGTAGCATCCTTCCGCCAATTCCACGGCTTCGCATAGCTTCATCAACCCCAAAGTTATAAATATAAGCAACTTTGGAATGTACATAACCATTGCGTGATTTTTCTTGAATAAGCATACACATAAACCCGCAAATTTTACCACCCTCTACTGCTTTAAAAATAACGGCATTTTCATCTTTCAGCATATTCTGAATAATCCGCAAATGTTCTTCTTCGGGTGTTGGTTTAAAATAATCCGGCAACGCATCATCATGCATTTTTCCCACTTGATAAGAAAGGCGGGCCATATCTTCTGCATCGTCTTCATTTGCTACTAAAATATCAATATTCTTACTCATTCAAATTCCTCTACATCATAAAAAGGAGAGCAATCACTCACTCTCCCTTGTATAACATTATTTTCTTAAAGCATCAATCAATTTTTGCGGATTAACAATCACCCCCATACCGGCACGATAATCTCCTGTTTCAAGAGAGAACTTCCAAAACTCCTCAGACGTCAAATCATTTTTGATACACCTTGCCAATACAAACAATCCACATTCATAAGGCTTGAGATAAAACCCCGGAGCCGAAAATGCATAAGCATCTAGTCTATCATTTCTCGCCACTGTGCGACCACCAGCCGGAAAACATAATCTGTTTTTCCAAAATTCACTAACTTCTAAAGGAATTTTGGGAGCGTTAGGCATCACTTCATAATCTATCGGATTATCTAAATCTCCACTATAAACACAATGAACACGCCCTTCTGACCACAGTTTACCCTCAAACTTCAAATCACCACTGTTTACCCAAATATTTAAGTTCTTTGCCCGTTCAAGAGCTTTTTTCATCTCAGATACACCTTCATCTTGCTGAAAAACAGGGCTTGTAATTCCCCATAAAATGCAGACCGTATCAATACCGTTTTTCCCTTTTTGCAAAAGTTCCTCATGAATATCACAAATTTTCTGCAACGCTTGCGCATAATATCGCTGCGTCCGATGATTATTTTCCATCTGTTGCGCCGAAAAATAATAAACATCGGCAAACGGGGCTACTCCACAAGTTTTCCCCACAAGGGCAGACACCAACGCACCACCATTAGCACCATGTCCCAAATCATCTGAACAAATTCTCTCATAACCTTTCAAATTTTCATGGTATTCTAAATGGTCACTCAACAGAAAGCCATCAATAACAGCAACCGCACGCCCCTGACCGACAAGATTTTGCCGATGCAAACGACGAATACCAAGTCCTGGATTTTTTCTTTGCTCCATAAATTTTTGCGGATTAAAGTTTTGAGGCAATTTAGCAACATCTTCCGGCCAACGTGTATACTCATCAAAAGACACAAACAACGGATTCATTTTTGATAAATCATAATCAGACAAATCAAATCTTTCTAATTGCAAAAAAGGAGAAGCATAACCACTTGGCGATGTCTGAACAAAATTTTCTAGATCTATCCCCGCCCGATTTTTAATCAAACCAACTTCATAGCGCTCTGCACGAGAATAAACATTCTCTTTTCTTTCATCGCCATAAAGAGGCATAGCTAATGTTTGATTTTTAGATTTTATCAGCGCTTCGGCGAGTTGCCAATTTTCAGCTTTATTCAAAGCGTTCCAATTATCAAAACCATATTCTTTAGCCACCACATGCTGCATATTCATCAACGATAAATCTTTTTTATCACCAAAAACTTCTGCACATCTGGCAACCGCACTTTGTTCATTTTTCTGGAAATTTTTTAATAAAGATTTTGCTTCCACACGGAAGAATTCAAGATATTTACGCATACCAATTCCTTTCTGATAACTTACCACTTTGCCTGTCCGATGAGCAGAATAAGTCATCTCAAGAAATCTATGTAAAAAACAACAACGGCAACGAACCCTTTGGCGGACAATCCGAGCGTTTGCCAAGCTCATACTCAGCTTATACCAAAAAACTTAAGCAAAGTCAAGCCTACACATATTTAAAAAATCAAACCAGTTCCAATTTAGTTAGCATAACTTTCAATAATCGTCTCAACCTGACTTTTAACTTCCCATGGATTATCCACCGCCGTAAACCGAACTTTAGCCGTTCCGGTTCCAGAAAACATCAACATGCCATACCCTAAGAGCCTCCCCAATATTGATTGCTTAATTTCAACAGACTCAATTTTGCTAGTTTTCAGTTCCTGTGTTTTAACACTAATAATTCCCTTCTTAAAAATCACACGTTTATTTGTAAGCACCATTTCAATTGTAGCCAAACGTAAATAGTCATAAACAGCCCATAATACCACCGCACCAACAAAAATCTGAGCTTCTATACTTTGGCGCCATGTAGCATCAAACAACCAAAGCAAAACTAATAAAAAAGCCAGAAGACATAAAAACCAAGTAAACAGATAGTTTATCCAGTGCAGCCGAACTTTCCCTTTAATTTCTTCTCCTTGAGATAATGTACCTTCAACATATGACATTGGTGCCTCCTAAATTTGAACACTTTAAATATAAATCATCTCTCAAATTTATCAATCATTTTATCGCAACTCAACAAAATAACAAAACTACTCATTTGCTTGATACTGACGAATAATTTGTTCAAAAAAAGGAAGAGTAATATTTTTAACCACATCAAAATGTCCATAAAAATCTCTTAAATGTTGCTTCAATTCCACTTGAATCACGTTAGGCTTATTATAAAATTTTTGATACCTTCCGGTTAACCCTATTTTTCCCATATAATTCGGATGATTAATGACCGCTTTCAGCCCAAATTGATGTGCAATATTCACTATATCCTGCAAATATGGATACCCCTCTTCAGAAAACTCTCCCGTACCAAAACAAATATCATAACCAACATCTTGATTAAATCCATGAATATCTAAAAAATAATGTTCTCCGAGATTTTTTTGCACAACACAATCAGAAATCAACGCTTTAAAAGGAGTATATTTTGTGCGAATTAACGTTGATACATAATGCTTTTCGCCCAGATATTGAACAAGAGCTCCGGTATACAAATCCGCCATTTTCTCTCTTTTAGCCACAAAACTGCGCGTAGAATGCGGTGCAGACAAAATCAATAAAGAAGAGCGATCAGTAAATTCAAAAATCTCTTCACACAGTTCGTCCCCATGCGAATTATTCTGCATAAATCGTTCATTATATTTTTTAAGCAATTCTTTTATCCCTGTCCCCATCGTCGCAACAGTTCCTCTACAACCAAATTTTCTACATGCACTTATATTATACAAAAGTTAAACTTTATATTTTAAGATAAAGTTTATAACTAAACAACTTCAGGAAAATAAAATGAACTCTTGCCGTTTTTGCAAACCATTAGGTGATGGCGATCATCAGTTTATAAAAAGATTCGCCTGCGGAAATTTATATCTCAATAAGAGCCAGCATTATTATGGCTACCTCATTTATATATACCATAAACACGTTAAAGATTTTTCAGAAATTGATGAGGCAGATTTATTACAAGTTCACCAAGACTTACTGTATATAACCCAAGTCGTCAAAAGAGTTTTCCCGGAAACAGATTTAATTAATATCGCTTCACTACAAAATGTTGTTCGTCATCTGCATTGGCATATAATTCCACGGCGAGAAGGCGATGCAAATTGGGGCGGTCCACCATGGCCTCATGATAAAATTAAATTATCTCAAGAAGAAATGAATAAAATTATCCAACGCTATCAAGAAGAATTTAATCGGGATAACTAATAAATGTCTGAAAAAACAAACAAGAACCCTTATGTTCTTATTATCACAAATTGCATAAACAAGATTTACGACATTTTTCTTGGTATGTTTATCGTATCGTTTTTATTTCGACATACCAAAGAAAGTATTACCGATATTAGTATTTACCATCTAATATGCTATATTTTTGTAGCTCTCCTAGCCTATTTTACCGGAAATTGGATAAAACGCGGCAATCGACTATTGATGTACCAATTAGGAATAATTACAACATTCATCGGTTTCATGTTTTTTATTTATTTACAAAACAACCTTGTAAATTATATTCCACTTTGCGGAATTGTATATGGCATCATCATGTCGTTCAAAGCTTTTCCTTTCAATCTGATAGTAACAGATAATATTCCGGCATCACAAATGATAGCATTTAAGGGTTATTTAGAAAGCATAAAAAACTTTATTCGCATAGCATCACCACTTATATTAGGATTTTTTCTTACCTTTGACTCTTATTTCAAAACTGTAACTTTTTTAGCCTTTCTATCTGTTGTTGAGTTCATTTCATTTAGTTGCATTAAAGCTCCGGCAAGAAAAGAACTGCCTTGCATGGATATAAAAACCTTTTGGCAAAAGACCAAAAATCTTACCTATGTCAGACAACTATATAAAATCGAGTTCTGCCGAGGAATGACGATTGATGGAACCCTGAGCACTTTAATAACAATTTATACAATTTATCTATTTAAGACAGATTTCAACTTAGGTATAATCAGTTCTTCATTCTATGGTATAACAATGCTACTCAATCTTTTCTTTGGTCGCTATTGCAAATATAGTCATTTTGTACGGATACTAATGCTAGCCGCCATTTTAGTCATATCTTCAGTACTTATATTTATTTTTGCTCCGAATAAAGTCAGTTTTATTCTTTATAATTTCTGTTTTATTGTTGTTACACAATTTATGCGCGTTATCGTCGATATTAATATGTTCAATGTATCTAACCTTCCAGAAGTTATTGAATATAAAAATGAATATTTTGTAATCAGAGAGTTATTTTTAGGCTTAGGACGCATCATCAGTTATATGATGCTTTTGTTTTTTGGGCTGTATGGCAATTTTGAAATACTGCAATACTTTCTACTATTTTTAACAATATTTGTTGCGTTAATGAGCCTCAACGGCATTCGCCTAAATCATTATTTTGACAAGTGTAGCAAATTTTAGTAATATAGACAAGATATGAAAAAAACTATAGATAACATCTGTAATACTGTTTTAAGAGGCAAATATAAGTTTATTTTGGTTTCCGGCAATGGTGGCGCCGGAAAATCTACCTTTGCAAAAATATTACAAGAAAAATTAGAGCTTGCCGGCAAAACTGTCCACATTATAAGTACTGATGATTATATGAAAGATAAAGCATATCGTAAAAATAACTTCATTACATATAATGACAAAAGCGGAAAACCTAAAACGGCTTACATTGCTTCGACCTTTCCCGAAGCCTATAATTACCAATATTTAGACAACGCAATTCATTCTAAAAATGCAGATATAATAATTGTTGAAGGTATCGGTGTTGCTCTTATTATCGATAGCTTTGAAAACGCATATAAAATTTTTATGCAAGTAGATAAAGAAACGGAATATAAAAGAAGAGTTCAAAGAGCAAGAGCCGGAGCCAATTTAACAAGAGAGAGAATGGAGATAAGATACGAACAGTTTGAGCTATTTATTCTTCCTTTGGCAGATAAATTTGATTTGAAATTAATTTCTCAAGATGATTTTTCGTATTCTCTGGTTTAATTATAAGATATTTCACTTAACTATAGAGATTTCTCCACGCCATATAAGCGGAAAAATAAACTCTTTAAATATAGATGAAGCCTTAGATAATCTTTATAAAACATTTAGGAAATTCATAAGCGAATAAAACATGCATATTATCCATCTTCATTTCCCAATCACACATAGACAGCTTTTCTTAATACAAAAAAGGCAAGGTAAATAAACCCTGCCTTTTTCTAAATAAAGTATGCGCTAAAATTAAGCGTTAACAGTAACTTTACCGCCAGCTTTTTCAACAGCTTCAACAGCTGCCTTAGAAGCTGAATCAACAGTAATGTTGATAGCTGCAGTCAAAGCACCTCTAGCCAACAAACGAATACCGTCCATTTCTTTAGAAACCAACTTAGAAGCCAACAAAGATTCTTTATTGATTTCAGCAGCATTCAATTTACCAGCATCAATAGCTTTTTGGATTGTATCCAAATTGATAACAGCAAAAGTCTTAGCAAACGGATTTTTGAAACCACGTTTCGGCAATCTACGATAGATAGGCATCTGTCCACCTTCAAAACCGTGAACAGCAACACCTGAACGAGATTTTTGACCTTTCTGACCACGACCAGCAGTTTTACCTTTACCGCTTCCGATACCGCGACCAACGCGAATACGGTTTTTAGTAGCGCCTTCATTATCTCTTAATTCATTTAATTTCATTTTATTCACCTTTTACAAAAACTCAAAATAAAATCAAAAACACTTGCTACGGGCTAACCTCAACAGCTTGGGGCAGAGCGGTAAAAACCGCTCAACGCCCGACTGCAATTATTCTTCAACTTTAATGAGGTGAGCTACCTTATTAATCATACCTCTAACAGCTGGAGTATCTTCCAAAACAGAAGTTCTGCCAACTTTGTTTAAGCCCAAACCTTTCAAAGTAGCAATTTGCTCTTTGCCGTGGCCGATGGAACTTTTAACTTGAGTAACTTTAACAGTTTTTTTAGCAACCATGATTAAGCCTCCTCTTTTTCCATCTTAACGTTAGAAGTATTTTCGCGGCGACTTACGATATCACCAACTTTTTTGCCACGTTTAGCAGCAACCATACGCGGACTGCTGATAGATTGAAGTGCAGCAAAAGTTGCTTTAATCATATTGTAAGGGTTATTAGAACCCAAAGATTTAGCAACAACGTCTTGTACACCCAAAACTTCAAATACAGCACGCATAGGACCACCGGCAATCACACCAGTACCGGCAGGAGCAGTTCTCAAAACAACCTTACCAGCACCAAAGCGACCAGCAATATCGTGGTGTAAAGTTCTGCCTTCACGCAAAGGAATGCGAACCATGTTCTTTTTAGCTTCGTTAGTAGCTTTAACAATAGCTTCAGGAACTTCAGCTGCTTTACCGGAACCAAAGCCGATACGACCTTTTTGATCACCTACAACAACCAAAGCCGCAAAAGACATAGTACGACCACCTTTTACAGTTTTAGCTACACGGTTTACGAAAACGAGTTTCTCAACCAATTCTTCTTTTTTATCCGCCTTATTATGACGATCTAAAGATTGTGCCATGATAACCTCCTAAAATTTCAACCCGGCTTCACGGGCAGAATCTGCCAGAGCCTTCACGCGACCATGGTAAACATAACCGCCACGATCAAACACAACTTCGCTGACGCCATTTTTAACAGCACGTTCAGCCACTACTTTACCAACATACTGAGCAGCTTCAATATTAGAAGATTTAGTAATATTGGCTCTTACTTCTTTATCCAAGGTAGAAGCAGAAGCAACTGTAGCACCTTTAGCGTCATCAATAACTTGCGCATAGATATGTTTTCCGCTACGAAATACAGACAATCTCATCTTTCCATTCGCAGCAGCTTTCAAAGCCGTTCTAACACGAGCTTTTCTTTTTTCATATAATTTCTTTGGTGTATTCATTGCTTTACATCCTATTTCTTCTTACCTTCTTTACGACGTACATATTCGCCATCAACACGGATACCTTTTCCTTTATAAGGTTCAGGTTTTCTGTATTTACGAATTTCAGCCGCAACCTGACCTACTAATTGTTTGTCAACACCGCTAACTTTCAAAGTTGTAGGAGTTTCGCAAACAATAGTAATGCCATTTGGTGTTTCAAACGGAACATCGTGAGAAAAGCCCAATGTAAGAACTAATTTTTTACCTTCCATACGAGCCTTATAACCCACACCGTTCAACTCAATGCTCTTGCTGTAACCGGCACTTACACCTTTTACCAAAGAGTTAATTTGAGCTCTGGTTGTACCCCAAAGAGTCCTAGCCGTACGGCTTTGAGAATGCGGAGTAACAACAATTTTGCCTTCATTGAGTTCAACATTAACGTGAGAATCATCATAAGCAAAGCTTAATTCACCTAATTTTCCTTTAACGTTAACAACATTCCCATTAATGGATGCGCTAACACCTTCCGGGATAATTACAGGATATTTTCCAACTCTTGACATCCGCTATCTCCCTAGAAAACTTGGCACAAGATTTCGCCGCCGACATTAGCTTTTCTGGCTTCGTTATCGCTCATAACACCTTTCGGAGTAGAAACGATAGAAATACCGAGGCCATTATAAACTCTAGGCAGGTCTCTAACACTGGAATATACACGACGTCCCGGAGTGGAAACGCGATAAATTTCAGTAATTACACTTGTACCCTCATGATACTTTAATTGAATACGAAGTTCATCAACACCAGGACGAACGTTAGTTTTTTCATAACCAGCGATATATCCTTCTCTTTTCAAAACTTCCAATACATTTTCACGCAAGCGAGAAGCAGGTGATACAACATCACTTTTCTTCGCTCTTTGTGCGTTTCTAATGCGTGCGAGCATATCGCCCAAAGGATCAGTCATAGACATAATATCATCTCCTTACCAGCTTGATTTTACCAAACCAGGAATTTCACCGAAACTAGCCATTTGTCTTAATTCAACACGGCTAACACCGAACTTCCTGCTAACACTACGAGAACGACCAGTAATTCTGCAACGATTTCTAACTCTAACCTTTGAAGAGTTACGTGGTAATTCAGCCAACTTCAAAGTAGCCTGAAATCTATCTTCTTCAGGAGCATTTTTGTCATTGGCAATGGCCTTCAACTTGGAGCGAACGTTTGCGTATTTCGCAACCATTTTCACTCTTTTCAAGTTTCTGTAAACTGAACTTGTTTTTGACATCGTAAAATCTCCACTTATTTCTTATATGGTAAGTTGAAAGATGTAAGAAGGAATTTAGCTTCTTCATCAGTTTTAGCAGAAGTGCAGATAACGATATCCATACCTCTAACCTGTTCAACTTTTTCATAGTTAATTTCAGGGAAAATAATTTGCTCTTTAATGCCAAAAGCAAAGTTACCTCTTCCATCAAAGTTCTTACCAGAAATACCATGGAAGTCTCTGATGCGTGGAAGAGCCATATTAATCAAGCGTTCAAGGAACTCATACATTCTATCAGAACGTAATGTTACTTTACAACCGATCGGCATACCTTCTCTTAATTTAAAAGTAGCGATAGATTTTCTGGCTGTAGTTACAACTGGTTTTTGACCAGCAATCATAGCCATTTCCTCAACAGCATTATTAAGCTTTTTCTTGTCTGTAATAGCGTCACCAACGCCCATATTCAGAACAATTTTAGTCAACTTCGGAATCTCATGCGGGTTCTTGTAACCGAACTTTTCCACAAGAGCCTTCTTAATGACATCATTATATAAAGTTTCAAAATTTGTCATCAAATTATCTCCTAATTATCGATTACTTCACCGGATTTCCGAGCAACACGCTTTTTAACACCATCAACAACTCTATAACCTACTTTAGAAGGTTTACCGTCAGCTGTCAATGCTGCCACATTAGAAACCTGAATAGCTGCTTCTTTAGTAACAATACCGCCAGGATTTGTTTGACTTGGTTTTGTATGTCTTTTAACGAGGTTAACGCCTTGAACAACAACTTTACCTTCTTTCGGCATAGCTTTCAAAACTTCACCTGTTTTACCTTTATCATCACCTGCGATAACGATTACTTTATCACCTTTTTTGATTTTCATTTTGCTCATTACAAAACCTCCGGCGCTAAAGAAATTATCTTCATAAATTTTTTCGCACGCAACTCTCTGGTTACCGGGCCAAAGATACGAGTACCGATTGGTTCACCATCTTTGTTAACCAAAACAGCTGCATTGCTATCAAAACGGATTACACTACCGTCTTTACGTCTGATGTCGCTAGCCGTTCTAACGATGACTGCACGTTGAACGTCGCCTTTCTTTACACGCCCTTTAGGCATAGCATCTTTAACGGAAACGATAATAATGTCACCGACTGAAGCATGCATTCTCTTGGAACCACCAAGAACTTTAATGCACTGCACCTGACGTGCTCCAGAATTATCCGCAACATCTAGGTTGGTTTGCATCTGTATCATAATTCATTCCTTCCTAATTAGGCATTTTCATTATTAGTTAACACAGTCCAAGTTTTAGTTTTGGAATAAGGTTTAGATTCAATGATAGAAACCTGATCCCCTTCTTTGAACTGATTATTTTCATCGTGAGCAGCAAATTTCTTACTTTTCTTCACGATTTTTTTGTAAACAGGATGCATAACTTGACGCTCAACGCTGACAACGACAGTTTTATCCTGTTTAGCACTTACAACAACACCTTGAAGAATTCTTTTAGGCATCTGTTTTTCTCCTAACTATTCTTCTTACGCTCTGTTAAAAGCGTATTGATTTGAGCTACTTCTTTACGAACTTTAGAGATATCAGAAGGTTTTTGGAGCTGACCAGTAGCCTGCTGAATGCGCAAACTTAATTGCTCTTTTTTGCATTCTACGAGTCTGTTTTCCAACTCATCATCACTCATAGCTCTCAAATCTTTAATTTTAACCATTATGCTTCTCCATTATCAGAATTCAAGCGTTTAACAAACTTGCTCTTAACTGGCAATTTTGCTGCACCCAACGCAAATGCTCTGCGTGCGGTTTCTTCATCAACCTCACCAATTTCGAACATAATGCGACCAGGTTTAACTCTTGCTACCCAAAATTCAGGAGCACCTTTACCTTTACCCATACGAACCTCGGCAGGTTTATCTGACACAGGAACATCTGGGAAAATTCTAATCCATAGTCTTCCGGCTCTCTTCATTTCACGAGTGATAGCGCGACGAGCTGCCTCGATTTGGCGAGCGGTAACGCGCTCCGGTGAAAGAGCTTTCAATCCGTATGAACCGAAACTTAACTCAGCACCGCCTTTCGCAACACCGTGAATACGGCCTTTATGTTGCTTACGGAACTTTACACGTTTTGGACTTAACATTTTAAAACCTCATTCTTACTTTTGTTCAGCCAATTTCTTGTCTTGTGCCATTGGATCGTGAGTCATAATCTCACCTTTGTAAATCCAAACCTTAACGCCGCAAGCACCATATGTGGTGTGAGCAGTTGAAGTAGCATAGTCAATATCAGCACGAAGAGTGTGCAAAGGCACTCTGCCTTCACGGTAATATTCAGTTCTTGCGATTTCTGCACCGCCTAAACGACCAGAACAGCAAACTTTAATACCTTCGGCACCAAGACGCAAAGCAGATTGCATAACTCTCTTCATTGCACGACGGAAAGCAACACGTCTTTCCAATTGTTGAGCAACAGAATCAGCAACCAACTGAGCATCCAGTTCAGGCTTTCTGACTTCCAGAATATTTAATTGAACTTCAGAATCAGTCAACTTTTGAATGTCTTTTCTCAACAACTCAATGTCTTGACCTTTCTTGCCAATTACAACACCTGGTCTTGCTGAATGAATAGTAACTCTAGCTTTTTTAGCTGGGCGTTCAATAACAACCTTACTAATACCAGCTTGAGCTAACTTTTCTTTCAAAAATTTTCTAATTTTCAAATCTTCGTGGAGGTAATCAGCGAACTTCTCATCAGCATACCAACGAGAGTCCCAAGTGCGGTTAACACCTAAACGAAGACTGATAGGATTTACTTTCTGTCCCATTTAACTTACTCCCCACGCTCTGCAACAACGATAGTCAATTTAGAGAACGGCTTTAAAACTCTAGCGCCTCTACCACGACCACGTGCGTGCATACGTTTCATAACGATACCATTACCAGTATAAGCTTCAGCAACAACAAGTTTATCAATATTAAGCTTGTGATTGTTTTCAGCGTTAGCAATAGCAGATTTTAATACTTCTAAAGCAACTTTTGCGATTCTTTTCTTAGAAAAGCTAAGTTCTGCAACAGCCTTTTCAGCGCTTAAGCCTCTGATTGTCTGAGCAACAAGGTTTAATTTACGAGAGCTTGAGCGGATAGAATTGCATACAGCCATAGCCTGGTTGTCGGCAAGTCTTCTTGTATCTTTAGTTTTTCCCATAATTAACCTCTCTTAACTTTTTTATCTGCAGCGTGACCATAGAAGGTACGTGTCGGAGCAAATTCACCGAATTTATGGCCAACCATTTCTTCAGTAACGAGTACTGGAATAAATTTATGACCATTGTGAACACCAAATGTTAAACCAACAAACTGTGGCAACATGGTAGAACGACGAGACCAAATTTTAATCACTTCATTACGAGTAGATGCTCTTGCTGCATCAGCTTTTTTAAGAAGATAACCATCTACAAAAGGTCCTTTCCAAACGGAACGTGTCATTTGTTTACCTCCTTATTTCTTTTTATTTTCATGACGAGATCTCATAATAAAGCGATCTGTCTTCTTGTTAGAACGAGTTTTAGCACCCTTAGTTGGTTTACCCCAAGGTGTAACCGGATGACGGCCACCAGAAGTACGACCTTCACCACCACCATGTGGGTGGTCAACAGGGTTCATAGCAACACCACGAGAAACCGGACGAGCGCCCAACCATCTAGCGCGACCTGCTTTACCCAAAGAAACGTTTTGATTATCTGGGTTAGAAACAGCGCCAACAGTAGCCAAGCATTCTTCACGTACGATTCTCAACTCACCAGAAGAGAGCTTCAATTGAGCGTAACCAGCGTCTTTACCAACAACTTGAGCATAACAACCAGCAGAACGAACTAATTGTCCGCCTTTGCCAACTTTCAACTCAACGTTGTGAACAATAGTACCAACCGGCATGCTCTTCAACGGCATTGCATTACCCGGCTTAATATCAGCTTTCTCAGAAGAGATAACTTTATCGCCGGCTTTCAATCTTTGCGGAGCCAAAATATAAGCCTTTTCGCCATCTTCATAATTAATCAAAGCGATAAAAGATGTGCGGTTAGGATCGTATTCGATTCTCTCCACAGTTGCTTCACAATCAAATTTATTACGTTTGAAGTCGATTACACGATATTTGCGTTTATGACCGCCACCGATTCTACGACTTGTAACGTGTCCGAAATTATCACGCCCACCGCTTTTGGTCAGACCAACGGTCAGACTTTTTTCCGGATTACCTTTATACAGTTCACTTCTGTCAACAATAATCAGCTGACGAAGACCCGGAGTGGCAGGTTTATATGTTTTCAAAGCCATGACTAAATTCCTGCTGTAACATCAATATTTTGACCTTCGGCAAGCGTAATAACAGCTTTCTTATAATCAGAGCGAACGCCCTCATAACCTCTAAAGCGTTTTACCTTACCAGCTTGTTTAACGGTATTTACTTTATTTACCTTAACATTAAAGATAGCTTCAACAGCTGCTTTAACGCTTTCTTTCGTAGCTGACAAAGGAACCATGAAGACAACTTTGCCATTTTCGGAAGACATCATAGACTTCTCAGTAATTACCGGACGAAGTAATGTATCATACATAGCTGCAGTTACATTGTTTGTGTTATTTGATTTTTTCATTGTAATCTTTCCTCCAAGCAAGCAACGGCCTCTTTAGTCAATACTAACTTCTCTTTTCTCAAAATATCGTATACATTGGCGCCAATTGTCGGCAAAACATCTACACCAACAATATTGCGGCTAGCCAATGCGAAATTAACATCAACTTCCTTACCATCAATAAACAAGCAGTTATTCAAACCGCAAGCGTTCAATTTAGCGAGTAAATCTTTCGTTTTAGGATTTGAAAGCTTTGCTTCGTCAATAATGATAAGATTACCCTCTTTGGCTTTAGCCGAAAGAGCTGTTTTCAGACCTAATTTTCTGAACTTTTTGGTCAAGTCGTGAGAATGATCTCTAACAACCGGTCCAAATACAATACCACCTTTTCTAAATTGAGTTCCTTTAC
The DNA here is from genome assembly GCA_949297665.1 of uncultured Alphaproteobacteria bacterium. Classification (GTDB taxonomy): domain Bacteria; phylum Pseudomonadota; class Alphaproteobacteria; order RF32; family CAG-239; genus CAG-267. Next base: position 38,805 of record CASFTO010000033.1, read on the forward strand.
GGCTACCTTGACGAGCATTACCAGAACCTTTTTGTTTAAAAGGTTTAGCAGGAGTCAAAGCAACGTCAGAACGGCCTTTAGTCTGGTGATTACCGCATTGGCGCATAGCAAGCTGCCAATTAACAACGCGGTGCAAAACATCGGCGCGAACTTCTACACCAAAGATAGCATCGTTAAGTTCAATGCTGCCAACGTTTTCATTATTTAAATTTAAGATGTCCTGTTTCATATTCAAAATTCCTTAAACTCTTTTATGCATTATCAGCTGCTGTTTCTTCAGCTTTAACTGCAACAGGTTCATCAACCTTTTTCAAACCGGCAGGCATTGGCAATTTAACATCTGCTGTTTTTTTAAGGGCATCGGTAACGCGAACCCATGCATTTTCTGCACCGGGAACACCACCTTTAACCATAATCAAACCGCGGTTAGCATCAATAGCAACGACTTTAAGATTTTGAACGGTAACACGTTCATCACCCATATGTCCGGCCATTTTCTTACCTTTAAATACCTTACCAGGATCTTGTCTTTGTCCCGTAGAACCATGAGAACGGTGACTTAAAGAAACACCGTGAGTAGCTTCAAGACCGGCAAAGTTGTGACGTTTCATAACACCGGCAAAACCTTTACCGATAGAGTTAGCACAAACATCAACATATTGTCCCGCTACAAAATGTTCTGCAGACAATTCATCGCCAACAGACAAAAGGCAATCTTCAGAAACTCTGAATTCAGCCATTTTCTTTTTAGGCTCAACATTAGCCTTAGCGAAATATCCTTTCAACGGCTTAGATAAATTCTTAGCCTTAACAGCACCCGTTCCGAGTTGAACAGCACTGTAACCGTCTTTTTCATTTGTTCTGACATTAATAACTTTCAAGCCTTCAACGGCCAAAACCGTTACAGGAACATGTGTTCCGTCGGCTTCAAAGATTCTAGTCATTCCAAGTTTTTTTGCGATTAGACCAGTACGCATTATTATTTTTTCCTTTTTTCAATAGGTTGATTTTATCTTTCAAAAACCAACATTAAAATTATAACTTAATTTCTACATTCACACCGGCGGCCAAGTCTAATTTCATCAAGGCATCAACGGTTTGAGGAGTAGGATCTACAATATCAAGAAGTCTTTTGTGAGTACGGATTTCGAACTGTTCACGAGACTTTTTATCAACGTGAGGAGAACGGTTAACCGTAAACTTCTCAATTTTAGTTGGAAGAGGAATAGGTCCTCTAACATTTGCCCCTGTTCTTTTAGCTGTATGAACAATCTCTTTAGTTGACAAGTCAAGCAAGCGATGGTCAAAAGCCTTGAGGCGAATTCTTATGTTTTGTGTATCCATCATTTTAACACTTTTCCTATAACTAAATGGCAAATACTTCCTCAATGGAAACTTGCCATTTACAAAAATTACTGCAGACATTCGCAACAACCAATCTGCATTATGGGTTATATTGATTCGCAAGAAAGTTAACACTTCCTTAACATTTGTTGCGTTGCCTTTGTAACATTTAAATTTTAAATTTGCAACAAAAAAATGCACAAAAAATCAAAAAAAATCACCTATTTTATCTTTTAAAACACCTTGCAAAGATTCGTGCGATCCCACTTTAGACAAAAAGCAAAAATTAAAAGATTTTTCAGGATTCACACCTTTAAAAACGACCAAATAGAATTATCTATTTTAAAAGGGTAAAAAGGAGAAAAAAATGCTGGCATTAATAATATCATCACTCATTATAACTTCCACCCCCGATGCTCCAACCGAAATAATCGGCTCCGCAGCCACACCTGACGGGGGAAGAAACGAGATATTCGTAG
>CASFTO010000034.1 GCA_949297665.1 uncultured Alphaproteobacteria bacterium
AATGTGCCGTCGACTTTAGTCCTTTGTGGGGGGCAATGCCGTTTGTATTTGTGGGAAGTTGAACTCGTTGCCCTCTTGGCAGAGGGGCGTTGAAAATTCTATTTTCAACGGCGGATTGATGTTTTTTTATCTCCAATATCTCGTTTGTGATAAAATTTCTTGTTGTCAAATTTTTCAATTTGTGATATCCTTTCTATATGTTGAATGTCGGGAGAATTGTTATGTTTGTTGATATTGAAAATTTTAAAAGTGCAATCGGGGTTGAGAATATTTTAATGCCTTATCGAAAAGGTCGGGTGGCTCCGGATAAAAAATCGCGCCTCCCTAAAGAACCCATTACTCCCGATGTCTGTATGCAAATCCTTAAATCCACCAATAATCCCGTTAATATTAAACATATGCTCGAATGTATCAAAGAATTGCCTACTCTGGAACAGGCGCAGTTCAAAGACGTGATACTTTCAACCTTTGAACAGCGCGAACAGCCTCACGATATTCTGGTTTTGGCTAAAAAATTGGCGGTTGCTAACGGCTTTGAAAAAGAACTCGGTGAGGCGCAGAAAATTAATGACGGCGATTTCTTGCTTTCGGCGTCAAAACCTTCATACGGTATAAAGTGTTATAACAGAATAGACGGTTCAAAACCTATCAGTGCGTATGATAAAATTATTTTTGCAGGTTCTTGGGCGTATCTTACGGCTGCTCAAAAGTTGCCGATAATGGATGTTTCTCACTGTTCTCGCATTGTTTTGGATGGTAGTAATATGGAGGGACAGGGGTATCTCCGTTTTAAACAAGATGCGGTGCTCTCGTTAAATGATACCTATAATTTACCGCAAGATCTTGATATGTCGATGTGCTCGGAAGTCAGCCTTAATCATTGTGATTTGAGGGGGAAATTTGATTGGACTTTGAAAGATGGTGTCAAACTGCATTTGGATGGCGCAAAAAATTTACCTGAAATTCTTGATTTATCTATGTGTTCGGAAGTCCATTTGAGAGAATGCGATTTGAGCTCAGTGAAGGAAATTCGCTTTAAAGAGGGGGCTAAGGTTTATTTGGATGGGGCGATTAATTTGCCTCATAATCTTGATTTTTCTAAATGCGATATCGTTGAACTCTCCGGCGCGGATTTGGATGGTGTACAGAATGTTCGTTTTAAAGACGGGGCGTATGTTTATATGAATGGTGCGCAAAATCTGCCCAAAAATCTGGACGTTTCTAACTGTAAAAGCGTTTATCTTAACGGATGTGATTTAAGCGGGTTGCCGAGTTGGTCTTTTACTGAGGGCGCTTTGGTCAGATTTGATGGGGCGAGAAATCTGCCGCCTAATCTTGATGTTTCTCGCTGCCAAGAAGTCCATTTTGAAGGTTGTAATTTGTGGGGACAAAAAGATTGGAACTTTGCTGATGGGGCTAGCGTTTATTTAAATGATGCGCGGAATTTGCCTAATCTCGATCTTTCTAAATGTGCGTTTGTTACTCTTAAAGGATGCGATTTGGCGGGGCAACCTAGTTGGAATTTGGCTGAAAATGCTCAGCTCCATTTGAGCGGCGCGCATAATTTACCTAAAAATTTGGATGTTTCTAAATGTAGCTTTGTGGATTTTGCCGAATGTGATTTGGGAAAACAAAATCATCTTCATTTTAAGGAAAATGCAAAGATTTGTTTGAACGGAGCCTATAATTTACCTAAAAATCTGGATATTTCCATGTGTTCGTATGATACTTTCTATAATACTGATTTTAACGGCGCGGAGAATATTCGCTTTAACCCCAATATAGATTTGACGTTGGATGGAGTGACAAATTTGCCGACTAATCTTGATCTGTCCGAGTGTCCGTCCGTGCGATTTGACAGATGTATTTTAAGCAAAATGAATCATCTCCATTTTAAAGACGGAGCGAAGGTTGTTTTTGGGTACAATTGTACTTTGCCAAAAGTCTTAAACGTGGCGAATTGCACTCGAGTTGATATTAATGATTTTGGATTGTGTGATCTGGATTGTTTGGTGCTTAAAGATAAACAACAAGCCGAGGATTTTGATATTGAGTTGTCTGATGATATGCTCAAAAAAGTGGTCTTTTTAGATGAATATCCTCAAGCCGATTTGGCTAATGTCGTTGCGTTTATTATTACCAAAAATAAAGGTAGACAAAGATAATAGGGGGAAATTGTTATGTTTGTTGATATTGAAAATTTTAAGAGTGCAATCGGGGTTGAGAATATCCTTATGCCTTATCGAAAAGGACGGGTGGCTCCGGATAAAAAATCGCGCCTCCCTAAAGAACCCATTACTCCCGAGGTCTGTACGCAAATCCTTAAATCCACCAATAATCCCGTTAATATTAAACATATGCTCGAATGTATCAAAGAATTGCCTACTCCGGAACAGGCGCAGTTCAAAGACGTGATACTTTCAACCTTTGAACAGCGCGAACAGCCTCACGATATTATGGTCTTGGCTAAAAAGTTGGCGGTTGCTAACGGCTTTGAAAATGAACTCGGTGAGGCGCAGAAAATTAATGACGGAAAATTTTTAATCTCAGACTCTCGGCTTTCTTATGGCCTAAAACTTCAGGAAATACCGGTTCTTGGTGGAAAATTTGACGGAATTGATAAATTAATTTGTTCAAGTGATAAGGAAGTTACTATTCTTCTTCCGAATACCGCTTTGCCGCCGATTTTGGATATTCCTAATTCTCCTTATGTGGTGTTGACGTGTGCTAATTTGGCGGATATTAAACAAATTAAGTTAAAAGAGGGGGCCGAGATTAATCTTTCTCATACCGAGGTTTTTCCCGCTGGCTTGGATTTGTCAATGTGCTCTAAGGTTACCGTTGATACTGCTGATAAAAATGAATTGGAAAAATTAAATTGTCCCGAGGGAAAATGGGCGTTTTTTGCGGCTTCGGAAAATTATGACGATACTTCTTCTCTTGATTTGACACCGTTTGACGAAGTAACGTTCTCTTTTTGCTCTTATGAAGGACAACCCGATATCCGCTTTAAAGACGGCGCTAAGTTTAGTGTCGAATTTACAACTGCGCTAAATGGCGAATTGCCGGAGTGGGATTATACACAATTTTCTGTGCTTGAATTGAATACTTGCCAATTGAAAAAGGGGGCG
>CASFTO010000035.1 GCA_949297665.1 uncultured Alphaproteobacteria bacterium
CTTCAATTTCCGAATCATCAGACAATTTTCGAATTTCGGGGTGTCTGTATAGAGCATTTTCATCAAAAACGATTTTAGCGTCTAAGGCCCAAATCTTACCGGATTTAGCAATACCAATCGGGTTAATTTCAAGCAACGTCGCATCGTATGTGTAAAAGAGTTTGAGCATTCTGTTTAAGAATGTTTTTAATTCAGAAAGCTCAATTTGCATATCCATAAAAGAAACAATTTGGTTAAGTTGCTCTGCTTTGATTTCTTTTTGCAGACCAAGATTTATTTTCAAGATAGTTTCGGGCGATTCGATGGCGAGTTTCACAATATCATCATCATCTTTATCAGAAACGGGAGCAACCAATAAGAAAGTTGACGCAGATACCCAATCAACAACAAGACCCAAATAAAATTTCCGAATTGTTTTAATATATTCTTCAATATAAACTCGACTAACAAGCCTTCCTTTTGCACCGGTTTGATTTGTAACCAGAAGGTTCTCTAACATTTCGTCGGCATTATCAAAAACTTCGTCAAGAGTTTTAGATAGACGGATACCGCCTTTTCGACCGGCGCGTTTATCTGAAAATTTTCCGACATCACGAGAACCCGCTTGAATTTGCGCTTTAACAACCCAAGGACCAAACTCAGAAACGGTCTCTGCTGCATATTTAGCTTCAGTCGGCGTATAAGCAACGAGTCCGCAAGGGACATTAATTCCAAATTGTTTAAAGATTTTCTTGGCCTGATACTCGTGAATATTCATTCTTTTCCCCTAAAGACTGACGGGCATAAAATTTAATTTTATCAACCATAGCAAGCATACCACTGCGTCTATTAGGCGTAATATGTTCCCGCAATCCCATTTTATCAAAAATTTCTTCAACATCAATATCTAAAATTTCTTGTGCAGATTTATCGTTAAATATTTCAAGAACAATAGCAATAATTCCTCGAACAATAATGGCATCGCTATCACCTTGAAAAGAGAGGAGAGAAGAAGAAAAATGAGGAATAATCCAAACTTGTGACTGACAACCGGATATTCTCCATTGTTCAATCTTTTGGGAATCATCAAAATGAGGTAACTGATTTCCGAGCTCAATTAAATATTTGTATTTATCTTCCCAGTTATCCAAAAAAGAAAAATCTTCAATTAAATTTCCAATACTCATTATCGTCCCTCAAATCATTTCTAGCATCATGCGTGCCTCTTCGCTTAATCGTTCCAAAGACCAAGCCGGTTCCCAAACAACCTCGACTTCAACTTTTCCAACACCTTGAACGCTTGCCGCGGCATCGGCAACTTGTTGGGGCAATACTCCGGCAACAGGACACCCCGGCGCTGTTAAAGACATATCAATATGAAGGTTTCCGTTATCTTCCTGATTGATTTTATAAATCAATCCCAAGTCATAAACATTAATAGGAATTTCGGGATCACAAACTGTTTTGATAGCTTCAACAATATCAAACATTTTCGCCTTTGGGGTTGATATATCAAGGGGCTCGCCGGCATATGCTTTATAGACAGGTAGATCATCAACACTCATTGCACTAAGCAACTGAGCTTCATTCTCATCAACTATTTCAGTATTTTCTGTATCAGTCATTACATTTCGTTCGTAAAAAAGTTCTTAGCTTTTTGTAAAGCAACAATAAAATCATCAATATCTTCTTTTGTGGTATAAATTCCTAAAGACGCTCGAGCCAAAGATGAGTAGCCTAATGAATTAACCAACGGTTGAGCGCAAAAATGACCGGTACGAATGGCCACCCCTTCTTTTGCTAAAATAAAGGCTAAATCTTGAGGATGAATTCCATCAATGGCAAAAGAGAAAACGCCCCCTTTATCCTTTGCAGTACCTAAAATTTTTAGCCCCCGAATATCAAGTAAATGTTTTGTGGTATAATCAATTAGCTCCGCTTCATAATGTTCAATATCGTCAAAATTAAACTGCATCATATATTCCAAAGACGCCGAGAGACCGATAGCCTGAACAATAGCCGGAGTACCTGCTTCAAATCGAGCGGGAGGGAGCGCAAAAGTTGTCTTTTCATAACTAACGTGCTCAATCATATCTCCGCCATATTGATAAGGAGGCATTTCTTTAAGCAAGTCATATTTACCATACAACACCCCGATGCCGGTAGGTCCATAGACTTTGTGTCCGGAAAAAGCTAAAAAATCACAATCAAATTTTTGCACATCAATTTTTTTATGAACGGCAAATTGGCAAGCGTCAATAAGAACTTTGGCTCCAATGTTATGAGCAGCTTTGCAAATACGCTCTACTGGAAAAATTGTACCCAAAACATTAGACATAGCCGTAACGGCGACAATCTTAGTGCGGGAAGACAAAGCGCTGATAAAGTTATTCCAAAAGAAATTACCGCAATCATCTAAATCAAAATAAACAATCTTTGCGCCTGTTTTAAGAGCAGTCTGCTGCCAAGTAACCAGATTAGCGTGGTGTTCAGCGCGTGAGAGCAGAATTTCATCACCTTCATGAAGGTTTGCTAAGCCGTAAGTAGCGGCAACAAGATTTATTCCCTCTGTGGCGCTTCTGGTAAAAATAATAGAATCAGGGGATTCTGAATTGATAAATTTTGCGGCAACATATCTTGCTTTCTCATAGTTTTCCGTAGCAAGCTCTGAAAGCCAATAACTTCCGCGATGAACATTTGCATACTCTTCCAAATAAGCCTTTTCAAGGCGTCTAAGTAAAACACGCGGTTTCTGCGCAGACGCAGCCGTGTCCATATAAATATTTTTTTTTCCTTCAATTAAGCGATTTAAGATAGGAAAATCTTTTCTGACAATATGAGCATCAAACATTTTACACCTCAAAAAATTAGAGATAAGATAAATCCTATCTCTAATTTTTTCAACTTTAAAACAAACGAATAATAAAATTATTCAAGAATCATCGCAGTCAATTCTGCTTCGGAAGCAACTTGCCCGTCAACCATACAAGTGCCTTTGAACACAAAAATATTTCTACGAGCCTTGATTTTTTCAACATGCATTCTCAATTGATCACCGGGTTTAACTTGTTTTCTGAATTTAACCCCATCAATAGCCATAAAGAGAACATTACGTTTAGATGCTGCATAATTCTCGTCTTGAGAAATAACGACTGCTCCGGCTGTTTGCGCCATAGCCTCAATTTGAAGAACGCCCGGCATAACCGGATTGCCTGGGAAGTGCCCTTGGAAAAACTCTTCGTTCATTGTAACATTTTTTATACCGACACCTTTCTCTCCGGGAATTTCAACCTCCAAGCGATCAACCAACAAAAAAGGATAACGGTGTGGAAGCATTTTCATAATTTCTTCAATTTGATAAACTTTTACATTTTCTGGCATAACAAGTCTCCTAATTTATTTTTTGCTATTTTTTTGTAAAAATGCGATTTGGCGCATAAAATCTTTAAATGGAACAGTCGGAGTACCCATCACAATCGCGCCTGGCTCAATATCACGCATGACACCGGATTGTGCCCCAACTTGTGCCCCGCTACCAACATTTAAGTGGTCAGCAAAACCTGTTTGCCCGCCACAGACAACATAATCACCAAATGTGCAACTACCAGCGATTCCCGTCTGCGCAACAAGAATACAACACTTACCAATTTTATCATTATGTGCGATTTGTACAAGATTATCAACACGACAACCGTCACCGATAATCGTATCATCTAAAGCACCTCTATCAACACAAGTGTTTGCGCCAATTTCTACATCATTACCGATAATGACCCGTCCGATTTGTGGAATACGCTTATGCTGTCCGTTAACAACAGAAAAACCAAAGCCATCTTGTCCGATTCTCGCTCCCGTATAGATATAGCAATCATTGCCCATCAAGCAATAAGCGATACTGGCGTTATTTCCGATTCGACAGTTGTTTCCGATTTTACATCCCCTTGAAATAACGGCATTAGGTTCAATAATGCAATTATCACCGATAACGACATCATCTTCAATAACAACTCCGGCCGCAACAGAGCAATTCTTTCCGATTTTAGCTGTTTTAGCAATAGTAGCATTAGGAGAGATTTGCGGAATAGGTTTGTGTTCGGCATAAAAACTGCTAACCAGATTGATGAAAGAAAGTTTCGGATTAGAACAAGTTAAAACAATGACGCTATCAGGAATAAAACGAACTAATTCCTCTGTTGTAATGCAGGCTTTCGCTTTTATATGAGCTGCTTTATCTTTATTCTTTTTATCATAAAAGAAGCAAATATCATGACTTCCGGCGGATTCGATAGAGCAGACATTTTCTATCTGCTCTTTTTCCTTCCCTTCAGTAACCAAAACGGCATCGGCAATAGTTGCAATTTCTTTAATGGTTTTAGCGCCGTTATGTTTATAAAATACAGTATCAACCATATTAAAAATCCTTTTCAAATTATAAACTTGTACCAAAGTTCAAACGGAATACTTCTGTTTCATCGTAATCTTGTTTAACAATCGGGAAGCCGAAGTCAATATCAATTTTACCCATCGGAGAAGTCCATTCAAAACCGAAACCGATAGCAACACGAGGACTTGAAGAGTAATCAACACCACTTGTATCAATATTATCCGGCTTACCTGTTGTACCAATATCAACGAATGTACGACCGCGAATACCAAGTTCATCCAATCCCATCGGGAAGGCTAACTCAGCACCACCGTATAACATCCAGTTACCACCCAAAGCATCTTTAGTAACTTTATCACGAGCACTGATACCGCCAGTTTCAAATCCGCGCATTGTGTTACCACCTAAGAAATATCTTTGAGCAAGACGAACATCTTCTCCACCATAACCAGCGATATAACCACCATTGATGAAGAACTTAAAGGTGTAGTAGTCATTGAGTGTATAGAATTTATATGCCTTCGCATCAAATTTCAAATACTTGTCATCACCACCTAAACCAGATACATCGTTACCAAATGATAAGTAGTAACCTTCACGTGGTTTAAGAATGTTATCTCTCTTATCATAAACAATGGTTTGACCGATAACGGAGTCTATAGCATCACCTTCTTCTTCTTGAATGTATGTAGAAGCGCTGCTAACATTCTTAATCTTGTCTTGTTTCAATGTGTAGCGAACATATTGGCTTAAATCGTCTGTATAATTCCAACCAAATCTAACTCTACCACCCATTGTATCCATATCATAGTTACTTTCGTCTTGATAATCTTCTGTTTGGTAGAATAAATCTGTACCTGCACTCAAACGTCTGTCCATAAAGTACGGTTCTGTAAAGCTGAAACTATAGTCCGTCGAGCGTTGAGAAACACCGGCATTTAAGCTAACTTGTTGACCTTTTCCGAGGAAGTTATTTTCGGTAATACCGGCACGGATCAATGCTCCGTTTACCGTAGAGTAACCAACACCAACATTGAAGTATCCAGTAGATTTTTCTTCAACATTAACATTGATATCGGCTTTATCATAATCAACACGTTGAGAATCAATATCAACTTTACTGAAGTAGTTTAAGCGTTCAACGTTTCTTCTGGATTCTCTGATTTTTGCAACGTTAAATACGTTTCCTTCAGAGATACGGAATTCGCGTCTGATAACTTCGTCAAGAGTTCTTGTATTTCCGGTAATATTAATTCTGTTCACAAAGACTTTTGCATTTTCTTTAATATCAAATACGACACTTAATTTTCCGGTTTCGCGGTCTTTATAAATATTGGGAACAACCTCAACGAACACAAATCCTTTACGAGAAAGTTCTTCTGTTAATGAGTTCACTGTTTTTTCGATTTCATCGGAATTATACCAAGAGTCGGTTTTGAAAGTGACATATTTATACCACATATTGGCATCAATATCCGGAACGGAAGATTTGATTTGAATATCATTGACTTTATAACGTTTTCCTTCATCTATAGTGAAAGTTAAAATAAAAGATGTTTTATCACGAGATAACTCGGCGATGGCAGAAACAACGGCAAAGTCAGCATAGCCATGACGATTATAAAAACGTCTTAACAATTCTTGGTCATAATTCATTTTCTCGCGGTCAAAATTTTCCGCGCTGGAGAATAACCTATACCAACGGCTTTCCTTACTCATAATTTCATTTTGCAAATCATCACCGGTATAATGTTTATTACCAATGAAGTTAATAGTATCAATTTTAGCCTCAGGTCCTTCTTCGATTTCAAAAATCAAATCGACACGATTCTCTGATTTTTTAATAATTTTAGGTTCAACGGAAACTCCATAACGCCCAGCTCTTTTATACACTTCCAAGATACGCTGAACATCTTGTTGAACTTTAGTTTTGCTAAATACTGAACGTGGTGCAGATTGAACTTCGGATTCCAAAATTTTATCATCAATTTTATCATTGCCGTCAAAAGCCATAATTCCGATAACAGGATTCTCCACAACATTAATAATCAGGGTGTTACCTTGAGTGTTAAAGTTAATATCACTAAATAATCCGGTATCATAAAGACGTTTCAACGCTTGATTAAGATCGTCAGAAGAAACTTGTTTATTAGTATCGATTCCTGCATAAGATAAAGCTGTTTCGCGCTCAACACGTTGCAATCCGTTAATATTAATATTTTTAATAACACTCTGCGCCATCGCATTAGAACAAATGGCCAAAGTCAACAATGAAATTCCGGCTAATTTAAACTTCATTTTATCATCCTTCAAATTAATCAAACCAACGTGTCAAGAGGTGTCTTATATCATTCCAAGTTGCAAACACCATCAAAAACAAAATAAATCCCAGACCGACTTTAAATAAACCATCTCTCAGCTTAGTATTAATTTCGCGTCTTGAAACTATTTCTAACAAATAAATTACAACATGTCCACCATCTAATACAGGGATTGGGAATAAGTTGATAAGTCCCAAGTTGATAGACAGCAAAGCCATAAAATACAAGAAATCCAAGATGCCTCTTGTTTTAGAAATATCACCGGACATTTCGGCAATTCTGATGATGCCACCGACATCTTCACCGGAACGTTCTCCCATAATCATTTGCCCAATACCGCGCAAAGTCATATCGGTAATATTGTAAACTTCTTCAGCAGATTTTTTAATAGAAGGGATAAACTGAAAGTTATCTTTAACAACTTTAAATTGTTTTGTTTCACCTTTAATACCAATCATTCTTCTTTTGATTGGCTTTTCGGTTTCATCAAAAGCATATTCCATTTCCACCAATGGAACATCAATGGTTAGATGTTGTCCGTTTCTTTCAATTTTTAAGGAAACCGTATCGATAGCAATACTTATTTCTTTATTGATATCGGACCAATCGTTAATTTTTTTGCCATTAATTTCAAGAATTTTATCATTTTTGACAATACCCGCTGATTGAGCCGGACTATCTTTAATAACATCCGAAACGACAGGAGGGATATCATAACTGCCGACAAAATAAAACAGTCCGAAGAAAGTAATGAATGCAAAAAGATAATTAAACAAAGGTCCCGCAACAGCGATAGCCAATTTTTTATACGGAGATTGAGTTGCGAATAAATGTTTTTGCTCTTCTTCTGAATATTTACTTAAATCAACTTCGGAAGTTGAAGAAGATTCGTCAGCATCACCTAAAAATTGACAATATCCCCCTAAAGGGATGGCTGAAATTTTCCAAACGGTACCTTTTTTATCGGTTTTGCTCCAAAGTTCTTTCCCAAAACCGATAGAAAACGCGCTGACACTAACGCCCGCCCATCTTGCGATAATAAAATGCCCAAATTCATGCACAAAAACCAATACACCAAGTAAAATAAGAAAAGGAACAACGTAATGAATAATGTTTAACAACCACTCCATAATTTTCTATCCTTAATAAGTAAATGTTATTAATGTAAATAAGCAGTAAACAATAGGCGCTGCAAAAATAAGTCCATCGATTCTATCAAAAATTCCCCCATGTCCCGGAATTAAATTGCTACTATCTTTGATACCGAGATATCTTTTGATAGAAGATTCTAAGAGATCACCGATTTGCGCAATAACAGCAATAAGTGCTCCCAATTGAGCGAATTTAAGTTGCTCTGTTAAAGGCATGGGTAAATCAAAAATATTTTTGATGCAAAACATATAAATAAAGCTGACCGCGACAGATAAAATAACGCCACCGATTAAGCCGGACCATGTTTTGTTGGGGCTGATTTTCGGAGCTAATTTAGGACCCTTAAGAGAAGAACCGACAATATATCCGCCGATATCGACTCCCCAAACCATTAAAATGAACCAAAGCGTCATGACAAAACTTCCTTTTTCATTAGGAATACTGCCGAAAGCGTCAAAAAGATAATAAATCCAATAAAGAGCACCCACACCGATAGATATGTAAGGAACACCTAAGGTTAGCAAGCGTCTGTGTTTTTCATCAGCAGCCTTAATATATACAAAAAGAGAGGTAAGAATAATGGCAGAGAAAAGCACCCAACGATTAAATACAAATAAAGAACACCCCAAAGCAAAAATATAACAAGCAACATAAACATTACTTCTTTTATTTGTAATCATAGCCGCCCACTCCCAAGATAACAAAGTACCGACTAAAAATATCAAAATATCAATATACGGATGACCGGAATGCAGTGCTCCTATAACAACAGGAATCATCACAAGAGATGTTAATATTCTTTTTTGCAGTGACGTTAATTCAATTTTTCCCATACCTTCTCTCCCTGGAAGTAAATTTTTCAATAATATCTAATAATTCATCTCTACCAAAATCCGGCCACAATGTATCAGTAAAAAATAACTCAGTATATGCTATTTGCCATAATAAATAATTACTGATTCTCTGTTCTCCACTGGTTCTGATAAGAATATCCGGATCTGGAATATCTTTGGTATAAAGTTCATCAGAAAAAGTATCTTGACTAATATCTTCAATACTGAGTTGATTACTTTGAACTTTTCGAGCGATATTTTTTACAGCGGATAAAATTTCTTGTCGAGAACCATAAGATAAAGCAATACAGAGCGTTAAGTCTGAATTTTTCGCGGATTCTTTTTCTAAAAAATGCATTTTTCTCTGAATATCATCTGAAAGCATATATCTTTCGCCGATAAAAACAATCCGAACATTATTTTCCATAATTTCCTTAAGTTCTTTATCAAGATACTCATTAAGCAATTGCATCAAAGCATCAACTTCGTCTTTAGAACGTTGCCAATTTTCCGTAGAAAAAGCATACAGAGTTAAATATTTAACTCCGGATTCCTTCATAGAACGAGTAATTTTAACAACATTTTCTGCGCCTTTTTTATGACCAAAAGTTCTGGGCATCCCTCTTTTTTTTGCCCAACGACCATTACCATCCATAATAATGGCGATATGATTACAAATATTCGTCGTACTCATAGTTTTTTATACTTGCAAAATATCTTTTTCTTTTTGGTTAAGCATCTCATCAATTTTTTTGATGGAATCATCGGTCATTTTCTGAATTTCATTTCCGTACCTTTTTTCATCATCTTCCGAAATGAGATTATCTTTCTTTAATTTTTTTACATCATCCAAAGCATCTCGGCGAATATTACGGATAGCAACCTTAGTTTGTTCGGCATATTTTCCGGCGACTTTAACAAGCTCCTTTCTTCTTTCCTCGGAAAGTGGAGGGATGGGAATACGAATAAGCTGTCCGTCGGAAACGGGATTAAGTCCCAAGTCAGATTCTCTCAAGGCTTTTTCTACAACTTTTGCTAAACTTTTATCCCAAACACTAACGGAAAGCGTTCTGGCATCAGGTACGCTGATTGTTCCGACTTGAGAAATGGGGGATAAATTTCCATAGGCTTCCACCATAATATTATCCAATAAACTGGCATGTGCACGTCCGGCGCGTAAACCGCCAAAATCACCACGCAAGGTATCTAAAGTTTTTTCCATACGCTCGGTAGTATCTTTTTTTATATCATTAAAATCGGTCATAAGAGCCTCTCTTTTCCTTGTTATTTTATAATTGTAAAATTACCTTTTCCTTTTATTGCATTAATTAAAGAATCTTTGTCAACCTGTTTAAATACAACAATTGGAAGTTTATTTTCACGAGCCATAGATATAGCAGTCATATCCATGACCTTTAATTCTTTAGCAATAACGTCGTCATAAGAAACGGTTTTATAACGAACGGCATTAGGATTCTTTTTAGGGTCGCTATCATAAACTCCATCAACTTGTGTTGCTTTAAATAAAGCATCGCATTCTGTCTCAAGAGCCCTAAGGGTAGCGCCGGTATCAGTTGTAAAATAGGGGTTGCCTGTACCGCCGGCAAAAATAAGGACGGTTCCTTGTTTTAATAAATTTTGAGCCGAACGATAAGAATAAGTTTCGGCAACTTGAGGAACGCTTAAACCAGACAATATCTCTGCTTTAATACCTTTACTGTTTAGAATGCTCTTAAGAAACAAGGCGTTAATTACGGTAGCAATCATACCGGCTTGATCTGCAATCGGACGAGAGATGCTTTTATTTGTGTTATTAACGCCGCGATAAAAATTCCCTCCGCCGATAACAATACAAGTCTCAATGTCTTCCTGTCGAACCTGTTTGATGCTTTCAGCAACCATATTTAAGATATTTTCATCAATACCGAAAGCCTGTTTACCCATCAAACCTTCGCCGGAAAGTTTCAAAAGAATTCTGTTAAAAGTCTTTTTCATTAGCTCCTCTATCTCTGTATTTTATTTCATAATAACCGATTAAATTGCATTGTCATTATTTTTTTTGGTCTAATATACAAAAAGATAAAATACACATGTGATGTTAAAATAAGTTGAATTTTTAACATATTTCACTAACATAAGCAAAAAATATTTGGGGAGATAAAAATGTCGGCAGAAGTAATATATGCTCTAAGTGCTTTATTCGGTTATTTTATAGGGTCTATTCCATTTGGGCTGATACTGACGAAAATGGCAGGATATGGAGATATAAGAAAAATCGGTTCCGGTAATATTGGGGCAACAAATGTTCTAAGGACTGGTAATAAAACACTGGCGTTGCTGACAGTTCTGTGCGATGCCTTCAAAGCAGGTATAGCGGCAGTAGCGGTAAGATATATAGTCGGCGAGGATATTGTAGGTGTGACGGCTATGTTGGTAGCCGGTGCTTTTGGCGTATTGGGACACAATTTCCCTATATGGTTAAAGTTCAAGGGGGGGAAAGGTGTTGCATCAACGTTTGGTTTTATATTGGTCACATGCTGGCCCGTTGCTTTGATTGCTTTAGCCATCTGGTTAATTATGGCATTTACCTTTAAATATTCATCTCTTTCAGCTTTAACGGCGGCAGTATTTGTTCCTGTTGCATCATATTTTTTAGCACCGACAATGGAATATACAATAGCCTACACATTGATTGTTGTTTTAGTAATTGTCAGACACCATGCTAATATAAAAAGGTTGCTGAACGGAGAAGAAAGTAAAATTAAGTTAAAGAAAACAGAATAGAAGAAAGACATTGGTTAGAGAAAAACTTATATCATATATTCAACTGATAAATACCAATGGTATCGGACCAATTGGTTTTAAAAGGTTGATGGCAAGGTATGGTAATATTGATGAAGCGCTACAAGAAATCTCTAAAAAGAAAGTGATTTTTCCGCGTAAAAAAGCTGAAGAAGAGGTGATGACCGCCGAAATAAAGGGTGTCCAAATAATATCATATGACGATAAAAACTATCCGTATAATTTGAAACAAATTGAAGATTTTCCACCGATTCTATATGCAAAAGGCAATATAGAGTTATTAAAAAATGATAATATGTTGGCGGTGGTCGGTTCAAGAAATGCTTCATTAAGCGCGATGAAGTTAGCCGAAAATATAGCAAAGAACATAGCGGATAATAACATAACAATCGTGTCCGGCATGGCTCGCGGTATAGACAAGGCGGCACATAAAGGAGCCGTGGGGCACGGAGGAAATACAATTGCCGTGATGGGAACGGGAATTGATATTATCTATCCTCAAGAAAATGAAGATTTGTATAAAGAAATTATCAAAAAAGATGGCTTGATAATAACTGAATATGCATTTCATACCCGTCCTCAAGCCTCTAATTTTCCACGGAGGAATAGGATAGTTTCGGGATTAAGTAAAGGTGTTTTAGTGATAGAGGCCAGTATTCAATCGGGGTCACTGATTACGGCGCATCAGGCTCTGGAGCAAGGACGTGATGTATATGCGGTTCCTGGAGCACCATATGATACCCGTTCAGCTGGATGTAACAAATTACTCAAAGAAGGGGCGCAGTTAGTAGATACACATGAAGATATCTTGGACTGCTTTAATTTTTCATCGCTACAGTTTGTGGCAACAAACAAAGAAAAAGATGAAATATCCGATTTATTTGAATATTCGCTTGACAATCAGGAAAATAATTCCGATATTCCAGAGCAAAAAGAAGAAACAGAAAAAGAAGATAAATATGCAAAATTATTATCACTGATTTCTGCAAACGGGGAGGATATAGATGAGCTTATTCGTGCAGTACAACAACCCGCGGAAGAAGTGTTAATGACGATTGTAGAGTTGGAGTTAGATAATAAAATAATACGTCTACCGGGGAATAGAGTAGCTAAAATTTGAGGGAATTTTTAGATGAAATTAGTCGTAGTGGAATCACCGGCAAAAGCCAAAACAATAAATAAATATTTAGGTAAAGACTATAAGGTCTTGGCAAGCTATGGTCATATTCGAGATTTGCCGAGCAAAGACGGTTCTGTTGATCCTGATAAAGATTTTAGCATGGTGTGGGAATTAAGTCCCGGCGGAAAAAAACGTTTAAATGACATTATTACGGCATTAAAAGATTGTGATACGTTAGTCCTCGCATCCGACCCGGATAGAGAAGGAGAGGCCATTGCATGGCATATATTAGAAGAACTGAGTGCAAAGAAAAAATTGAAAGACAAGAAAATTGAACGAGTTGTCTTTCATGAAATTACCAAAAATGCTGTAACAGAAGCAATTCAAAATCCACGACAGATTGATGAGAATTTAGTGTCAGCCTATATGGCGCGTCGAGCTTTAGATTATTTAGTGGGCTTTACGCTTTCTCCTGTATTGTGGCGAAAACTTCCAGGTTCAAAGTCAGCCGGACGAGTTCAATCTGTTGCGCTTCGCTTAATCTGCGAGCGCGAAATGGAAATTGAGAAATTCAAACCGGAAGAATATTGGACAGTTGATGTAGATTTAGAAACAGTAGAAAAAGCTATAATTCCGTCACACTTAATAAATCTGGATGGAAAAAAGCTGGAAAAATTTGATATTAATACAAAAGAAAAAGCTGAAGAAGCAAAAGCTAAAATAGAAGCTCAGAATTTTAAGATTTCCAAAATTGAACGCAAAAAAGCAAATCGTTATCCAGCCCCTCCTTTTACCACATCTACTCTCCAACAAGAGGCTGCAAGAAAATTACGATTCTCTGCTAAAAAAACAATGCAGATAGCGCAAAATTTATATGAATCCGGTTATATAACCTACATGAGAACGGACGCTGTAAACTTATCAGTAGAAGCAATCAGTGCGTGCCGTGAAGCCATTTTAAAATATTTTGGTGAAAAGTATCTTCCCAAAGAAGCAAAAGAGTATAAGACAAAATCTAAAAATGCACAAGAAGCACACGAAGCAATCCGTCCGGCAGATGTGATGAATACACCGAAGAAAATGGAAGGAAAATTGGATTCGGATGCGTATAAATTATATGAGTTAATCTGGAAAAGAACCATAGCCTGCCAGATGGAACCAGCAATTTTAGATAAGGTTGTGATTGATACATTATCGGTAGATGGAAAAATTTTATTGCGGGCCAATGGTCAAGTCATCGCATTTGATGGATTCTTGAAACTCTATCAAGAAAGTAAAGATGATGAAAATGATGATGATGAAAACAGACTTCTTCCAAATGTAGAAGTTGATGATGCTGTTGATAAAAAAGCTATCAAACCGGAACAACATTACACCACCCCACCGCCACGCTTTACTGAAGCTAGTCTTGTTAAAAAGCTGGAAGAATTGGGGATTGGCCGTCCTTCAACATATGCGTCAATTATTGCTGTTCTGCAAGAGCGTAAATATGTGAAAGTAGAAAAGCTGAGATTTATTCCTGAAGACAGAGGTCGTATAGTAACGATTTTCTTGGAAAACTTTTTCAAGAAATATGTGGAATATGATTTCACAGCGCAAATGGAGGAATATCTGGATGATATATCGGCCGGTTCGATGGAATGGAAAAAATTACTTACAGGGTTCTGGGCAAAGTTTTATAAAAACATTCAGGCCGTTCAGCCTCTCCAAGTCAGCGAAGTAATTGATAAGATTGATGAAGTACTGGCATATCATCTGTTTCCGGCAAAAGAGGATGGCTCTGATCCTCGTTTATGTCCGGAATGCCATAAAGGGCATTTGAGCATTAAATTAGGAAAATTCGGTGCGTTTTTAGGCTGTTCTAATTATCCGGAATGCAAATATACCATGCCTTTAACAGATGTAAAAGAGGAAGAAGAACAGAGTACGGAAAAACAACCCAATCCGGAAGATAAACTACTGGGTGAACATAGTGGATTAAATGTATATTTGAAAAAAGGTCCTTACGGCTACTATGTTCAACTTGGAGAAGATGCAACGGCAACAACAGAAAAACCGAAAAGAATAGCTTTGCCGAAGTTTTTAAATCCGGAAGAAGTAACATTCGAGCAAGCGGATATATTAGCAAGTTTACCGAGAGATTTAGGTAATGGAATAAGTGCCAATATTGGTAAATTCGGACAATATATTAAGCAAGGATTGAAATCCAAATCTCTGACCGGTAATGATAATATTTTTAATATTACAAAAGAACGAGCGGAAGAGTTGCTTAAAAATGTAGCGGAAAAGCCAGAGGCTAAAGTATTAGGGCAACATCCGAAACTAAAAGCAGATATATTGTTGGCAACAGGACGCTATGGTCTATATATAAAATGTGGTAAAAACAATTATCGGATACCAAATAACTTGCGAGGGCAAGATATTACGTTAGAGGGTGCCCTAAAAGTTATAGATAGCACGAAATAATATTTTTGAAAGATGAAAAGACACCATTAGGTGTCTTTTTCTATAATTGAAAAATCGTCTTGACTAAGTCCATAGTTTTGTTATCCTAACAAGATACGATTAAAAGATTTAATCGTGCAGAGCCAGAGGTGGCTCGGAGTCTTAGAAAACTCTGTCGTTTACCGCGGTACTGGATATAGTATCGTTATATTGTTATCTGCAAAATGCAGAAACAATAAATATATCCCCGACTTCTAAATGATCGGGGAGGTTCTAGCGTATGTTCAGGAGCTCTATTTGCTTTAAAGGCTAAAACGATCATTTCGGTAAACATGATTTTCTAACTCTCCGATCGCCTTAAATCAGGCGATTTTTTCATTTAGGGGAACAATGATGTTAGAAAAATACAATCAAAATGGTCGATCAATGTTAGAGATGTTAGGAGTACTAGCTATTGTTGGTATACTTTCAGTTATCAGTGCGGAAAGTTATCAATATGCAATGGAAAGGCATCATATTAATAAATTAACAGAAGAATATATAGGTTTTATTCAAAATTTATTGTTCTATGAACAAGACTTTGTTAAAATGAAAAAAACAAAATCTCAAGAAAAAGCATTGTATTTAGTTCCTTATATTAGAACGATGAATATTGTTCCATCCAGATGGAAAATTGCAGGAACACAGTTAGAAGATAGCATGGGGGTCCGTCTTGATCCACACATTCGTCACGAACCAAATGGGATAAGAGAAAATAAAATAACATGGAACTATGTGTTAAAATCCGAAAGAGCCAATATTCAGCCACAAAAGTTATGTGAAGTAATGTATACACGTATTATTCTACCTTATCATGAGTTAATAAGCGTGGTTGATTATTTTACTACCGAAACAGAAGGAAGTTCTTCCGGTAAACATGAATATGGTGACGATTATTGTAATCAAAACAACAGAAGATGCATAACAAGCATGACACAGAGGGATATTTTAGAGAGATGTAGTCGTTGCCAAAATAAAAATAACAGATGCCTCCTAATTATCAGTTTTTAAACAAAAAAATAGTTTTCTGCTTTATTAAAAAAGATGTAGTCTCCTATATATATGCGATACAGAGTTTTAACCAACACTGCCTTCTAGAGAAATGTCAATTAATTTAGCTGCTTCAACGGCAAATTCCATCGGAAGTTTCTGCATAACTTCTTTACAAAAACCATTAACAATTAAACTAACCGCGTCTTCTTCGGAAAGTCCGCGTTGCTTACAATAGAAAAGTTGCTCGTCGCTGATTTTAGAAGTTGTTGCTTCATGTTCCAAGATGGCAGTCTTGTTACTATTTTCAATATACGGAACAGTGTGCGAGCCGCAAGTTTGTCCGATAAGTAAACTGTCACATTGTGAATAGTTGCGAGCATTGTTTGCATTTTTACCAACTTTAACAAGTCCTCTATATGTTTGATTTGAAAATCCGGCAGAAATACCTTTAGAAATAATTTTAGAAGTCGTATTTTTGCCAAGGTGAATCATTTTGGTACCGGTATCAGCTTGTTGTTTATTGTTGGTAATGGCAACAGAGTAAAACTCTCCTTTAGAATTATCCCCCTTCAAGACACAAGAAGGATATTTCCAAGTAATAGCCGAACCGGTTTCAACTTGTGTCCAAGAAACTTTAGCGTTTTCTCCGTCACAAAGCGCTCTTTTCGTAACAAAATTATAAACACCGCCTTTACCGTCTTTATCACCAGGATACCAGTTTTGGACGGTAGAATATTTAACTTCCGCATTTTTGAGAACAACAATTTCGACAATAGCGGCGTGCAATTGATTTTCATCTCTTTGCGGAGCGGTACACCCTTCTAAATAAGAAACATAACTTCCTTCGTCGGCTATAATGAGAGTGCGTTCAAATTGTCCTGTATTTTTAGCATTGATACGGAAATAAGTTGATAGTTCCATCGGACACTTTACACCTTTAGGGATATACACGAAAGAACCGTCGGTAAAAACAGCAGAATTAAGAGCTGCAAAAAAGTTATCCGTATACGGAACAACAGATCCCAGATATTTTTGAACTAAATCGGGATATTCCTTGACAGCTTCAGAAATGGAACAAAAAATAATCCCTTGTTTTTTAAGTTGAGCTTTATAAGTTGTTGCAACAGAAACACTGTCAAAAACAGCGTCAACAGCGACAACACCAGCCAGAACTTCTTGTTCTTTTAGCGGAATACCCAATTTATTATATGTTTCCAACAGTTTAGGGTCAACTTCATCAAGACTTTTAGGATGAGAAGTTTGTTTGGGCGCGGAATAATAGTATAAATCCTGATAATCAATTTTATCATACGACAATTTAGCCCATGTTGGCTCTGTTAAAGATAGCCAATGGTGATAGGCTTTAAGACGAGATTGAAGAAGCCATTCGGGTTCTTCTTTTTTTTGCGAAATTAATTTTATAATATCGTCATTGAGACCTTTAGGGGCAACATCTGCGGCAATATCGGTCACAAAACCAAATTTATATTTGTCGCCACTTTCATCAACAATATTTGGGATACTGCTCATAAATTTTTCCTTAAAAAGATAATTTATCTTTGTATAAAATAATGTGCTACAAAAATCAAGAATAGATTCTGTGAGAGTTTAACGAATATTTAGTTTTTTTCATGTAGAAGATAATAATAAACAAAGGAAAACAATGAGAAAGGCGTTAATAACATTACTTTTTGTTCCCCTGCTGTTTGGTTGCTATGCCAGAAGCGGAGGTATTCCTTTGTTTAACAGCTATGGATATAATTATACACCTGGAAATGTTATCGTCCAAAAGGGGGACACGCTATACAGTTTATCGCGTAAATATCAAGTACCGTTAAGAGGATTGATAGAGGAAAATCATTTATCAGCCCCGTATGCGTTAAATATCGGACAAAGTTTGAAGTTGCCGAAACGTCAGAAACACATAGTGTCAAAGGGAGAAACATTATACAGTATATCCAAAAAATATAATGTAGATATAACATCATTAAGCCGTTTAAACGATTTAGAAGAACCATATACGATTAGTGTTGGACAAACATTAATGTTACCGGAAACGCTGGCGGGGAGTAGTAATAGTGGGGCGCAATATCAAGTAACCTCCAAAGCAAGTTCTGGAGGGACATCGAGCTATTCATACACCAAAGGAAGTACAACCAAAAAAGCAACATCTACCCAAAGTACAAAGAGCAAAGTGACCGCAAAAAAAACAACCACTACGTCAAAAAGCATAAGTAAGAAAGCTCCTCGTAAGAATGTTTCGACATATCGGAAGACTAAATTTATCTGGCCGGTACAAGGAACGGTTGTATCAAATTTTGGTATTGTCGGAAAAGGGCGTAAAAACGACGGCATCAATATAAAAGCGGCAATGGGAACAAATGTAAAAGCTGCAGATAAAGGGGTGGTTGCCTATGCCGGGAATGAATTAAAAGGCTTTGGCAATTTGATTTTGATAAAACATAGTGATGGCTATATTACCGCCTATGCGCATAATCAACACCTATATGTAAAGAAAGGACAGAAGGTACTGCGAGGAGAAAAAATAGCTACGGTAGGAAGTACGGGAAGTGTTAATTTCCCGCAGTTGCATTTTGAGGTAAGAGCGGGTAAAAAAGCGGTAAATCCGCGTTCCTATTTGCCATAAAAGGATTAAGAAAATATAACAGTCGTTTAATATCCTCATAAAATAAAATTTTCGTGGTAAATCTGAGTGATTTGGGTTGTATCAAGTATTTTTTTTGCTTAAACTCACAACGAAAAAGATTAAATTTTAAATGGAGAAAACAATGTTTATATCAGAAGCTATTGCTGCGACGGGAGCTGCTGCAACGGTAGAACCCAATCCGATGGTGGGTTTTATCGTTCAATTAGTTATTGTTTTTGCAATATTCTATTTCTTGCTCATTCGTCCGCAACAGAAAAAAATGAAAGAACATGAAGATATGCTAAATGCCATTAAGCCCAAAGATGAGATTATCACCGGCGGTGGTATTTATGCAAAAGTAGTTAAAGCGGAAGAAAACGTTTTAACCATAGAAATCGCTAACGGAGTTGAGATAAAAATATCTCGTTCAAGTGTTAGAGAAGTTGTTTCAAAACAGTAGAGCTAATGAATAAGCAAATAGAAAAGAGAGAACAATAATGTATAAATTATCGTTACAAAGAATAGTTATGATTTTAGCGATATGTTTGTTGGGTATATTTTTTGCCGTACCAAACTTCGTTAAAGATCCGAAAACGACACTACCATCATGGTGGCAACCTGTAAATTTGGGGCTGGATTTGCAAGGTGGTTCAAGTTTGTTACTTGAAGTAGATATGACGACTGCTTTAAAGGATAGAATGCAAACCTTAGAGGATTCGGCTCGTTCAGCATTAAAAGAAGCCAGAATACGTTATCAAAGTATAAGTTCCGACGAAAAGGGTTTGAAAGTAAAAATAGAAAGCACCAATTCCAGAGCAAAAGCAATGGTACCGTTGCGTAAGATGGATGATGGGTTAAAGGTAACGGATAACGGCAATGAAGTATTGGTTGTAACGTATGATGAGCCGGCATTGAATGAAATCAAAAGAAAATTGATAGATCAATCCATTGAGATTGTACGTAAACGTATTGACGAATATGGTACAAATGAGCCAATAATTCAAAGTCAAGGTGAAGGCAGAATTTTAGTACAATTGCCCGGCGTTCAAAATCCTGAAGAAGTCAAAGTTTTGTTGGGTAAAACAGCAAAAATGACGTTTCATTTGGTTGACAGTTCAACATCCGTTGCGGAGGCAAAAAGAGGTAAATTAAAGAGTTCTTCCCGTATTATCAGAGGTGTTGAAGGAGAGCAGTACGTGATTGTAAGAAAACCGGCTGTAGGCGGAGAAACATTAACAGATGCCGGCGTTTCTTTTCAAGAAGGTGCCCCGGCAGTTAGCTTCAAATTTAATAATCTGGGCGCAAAGAAGTTCGGTGAAGTTACAAAAAATAACATAGGCGAACAATTAGCCATAGTATTGGATGATGAAGTTATTTCAGCCCCAACCATTCAATCAGCAATAACCGGAGGATCTGGAGTAATTACAGGAAATTACACTTCTGAAAGTGCTCAAGAGCTCGCTTTATTGCTTCGTTCTGGTGCATTACCCGCCCCATTAAATATATTGGAAGAAAGAACGGTCGGAGCGGGGCTGGGAGCAGATTCTATTGAAGCCGGAATATTCGCATCAGTAATAGGTTTCATCGGGGTTGTTATTTTCTTAGTATTGGCCTATGGTTTATTTGGATTATTTACAACCATTACCGTATTTTTAAACCTATTCTTGATGTTAGGTGCACTAAGTTTGATAGGAGCAACGCTGACATTACCGGGAATTGCCGGAATTATCTTAACAATAGGTATGGCAGTGGATGCCAATGTTTTAATATTTGAACGTATGCGTGAAGAAGTTAAAATGGGTCGTTCTATCAAAGATGCTATTGAAAGTGGATTTTCAATAGCATGGGGAACAATCATAGACTCTAATTTAACAACGTTAATTGCCGCAGCCGTTCTGTTCTATTTTGGTAGTGGTCCGGTCAGAGGCTTTGCCGTAACTTTGTCAATAGGTATAGCAACATCAATGTTTACATCTGTAACTGTAACCAGATTAATAATAGCGGCATGGTTTAATCGTTACAAACCAAAGGCTTTACCGATTTAAGGAAAAGGAAAAGAAAATGACAATGTTAAAATGGATAACAAAAGATACAAATATCAACTTTATGAAAGCACGGTATTTTACATATATACTGTCGTCTATTCTGGTGATATTATCAATAGCAAGTATTTATCTGAAAAGTTTTAATTTCGGTATAGATTTTTCAGGCGGTGTTTTGATGGAAATAAAATCAGAACAGCCTATAAATATAGAAGAAATACGCTCAAAATTAAGTGTTATTAAATTAGATGAATTAAATCTGCAAACAATAGGGACCGAAGGTAAAGAGCTGATGATAAGAGCTCAAGCAGATAATGCGGATGAAGTTGCTCAACGCAAAGCTGTTGCGGAGATTAGAGAAATTTTAGGTAACAGCTATGAGTATCGTCGCGTTGAAACCGTAGGCCCGCAAGTTGGCGATGAACTTAAGACCGCAGGTACGGTTGCCTCTATATTAGCCATATTGGCAATAGCTATTTATATATGGGTAAGATTTGAATGGCAATTTGCAATAGGTGCATTGTTAGGTTTATTTCACGATACAATAATAGTTGTAGGATTACTTTCATTTTTCAGATTTGATTTCAGCTTAACAACGATTGCGGCAATCCTGACGTTGGTTGGTTACTCTGTAAATGATAAGGTGGTAACATACGATAGAATTCGCGAAAATTTGAAAAAATATCGTAAAATGCCGCAAGAAGAACTGATTAATAAGAGTGTGAATGATATTTTCTCCCGTACAATCTTGACCGGTGTAACAACATTAATAGCTGTTATTCCTTTATATTTATGGGGAGGGGATGCGCTGGAAAGCTTTTCCTTTACGATATTATCCGGATTAATTATTGGTACATATTCTTCAATATATGTATCTGCTGCGATTTTAAATTTATTTGATTTGCGAGCTGTACATCATCAAGAAGAAGATAATTACTTTGGATCAATCGGATAAGAATAAAGATGCAAAAAAGAAAAGCTCCTTGATTAAAACGAGGAGCTTTTTTTAGATAAAATTAATTATAAAAACGAGGCGAAATTGTAGGTTTAATTGTCTGTTGACGCTGAGCGAGTTTGCAAAATTCAGGAGCTCCGCCGACATGTTTAAAAACTTCTTCCGCAAAAGCCATTTTTGCAACATGAGTAATGAATAAGGGGCGCTCTAGTTTTAATTTTCTAAGAGTTTCTTCAAGAGCCTCAAAGCTATCATAAATAGTACCAATAAACATAAGGTTTTCTTTTAATCGGTCCTTTTGAGATTTTTTCATATCACAATACCTCACATAAAAAAATAATCCGAACACGAAAAGAAGTATGAATAAAAAAAATATTTTAAAGCTCTAAAAAAAGCTATATTGAAATAAAAAAAGAATAAAAATCGGTTTTAAATAAGAAATTTCCGCCTAATATTTTTGCTATATTTGAATTTAAGATTTTTATCACCGGAAACAAAATGTTTTTTATTCCAATTATCAGCCACAAGTCCGACAATTTCACTATCTAATTCCCGATTCTCTGCGAAATTAAATCTACTGGCCAAGTCATAAACAACAAAATTTGCAATATTTACTTTACTCATGATAACCTCCTCATAAAAGATATAGACAATATAAAAATAGTTTTGACCAAATAAAGGGATATACAACTAATGTCTATATTAATAAAGCTGTCTAGAAACTGGCTAGACAGCTTTTAAAGGAGTAAAATACCAAAATTTTACGATAAATATTTACAATTTTTCTTTTAACAGCTTATTTACCAAAGCGGGGTTTGCTTTTCCTTGAGATCGCTTGATGACTTGGCCGACAAACCATCCCAAAAGATTAACTTTACCGGCTCTGTAACTAGCCACGTTATCGGGATTAGAAGCAATAACGGAATCAATGATAGCTTCAATTGCAGAAGTATCGGTAACTTGTTTTAATCCCTTTTCCTCGACAATTTTTTCAGGATTTTCGGATGTTTCAGCCATAATTTCAAAAACATCTTTAGCAATTTTTCCGGAAATAACATCGTGAGTAATTAAGTCAACAAGTTTGCCAAGATTTTCGGCAGAAACCGGAGATTGAGCTATTTCAAGATTTTTCTTTTTAAGCATAGCAAAAAAATCGCCCATTAACCAGTTTGCAACTTTCTTTGCATCTCTGCCATGAGCAGCAGTTTCAAAGAAGTCGGCAACTTCTTTATTTTCGCAAATAACGGCAGCATCATACGGAGTCAACCCAAGTTGATTAACAAAACGAGATTTTTTTGCATCAGGCAACTCAACTAATTCATCTTTAATTTTATTAATTAATTCATCACTTAAAATCAAAGGAGGCAAATCCGGTTCTGGAAAATAGCGGTAGTCGTCGGAAAATTCCTTAAACCGTAAAAATTTAGTTCCGCCGGTAGTTGGGTCAAACCGACAAGTTTGCTGCAAAATATTTCCGCCGGATTCGTAAATTTCAACCTGCCGGTGCGCTTCCGAATCAATAGCCTGCATAGCAAACTTAACGGAGTTAACATTTTTAACTTCCGCTCTTTGTCTTAATTCCGTACTACCTAAAGGACGTACGGATATACTGGCGTCGCATCTCATCGAGCCTTCATCCATATTACCGTCGCAAGTCCCCAGATAGCGCAAGATTGAACGCAATTTTCTTAAAAAAGCGCCAACTTCTTCAGGAGAACGAAAATCTGGTTTAGTAACAATTTCCATCAAACCCACGCCACATCTATTGAAGTCGATATAACTTTTTGTAGGGTTAAGGTCGTGGATAGATTTAGCGGCATCTTGTTCGATATGTAATCTTTCAATACGAATATCTTTAGAAGAACCATCGCTAAGGTCAACCGTAATTTTCCCTTCACCAACAATAGGATGCTCAAATTGAGTAATTTGATAGCCTTGAGGAGAATCTGCATAAAAATAGTTTTTGCGTGAAAATACGGAATACTTATTAATAACAGCATTCAGTCCAAGGCCGGTTTTAATAGCCTGATGCACGCATTCTTCATTTAACGTAGGTAGCATTCCCGGCATTGCAGCATCAACAAAAGAAACATTTTCATTAGCATCATCACCAAATTCTGCAGGAGCTCCGCTAAAAATTTTAGACTTAGAAATAATTTGACAATGGATTTCCAACCCGCAAACAATTTCCCATTTACCTTTTTCCGTTTCAATAACATATTCTGACATATTTCTTACATCCTAACAAAATTTGCCCCACGTTCTAAGTGATAAGCG
Organism: uncultured Alphaproteobacteria bacterium; assembly: GCA_949297665.1. Classification (GTDB taxonomy): domain Bacteria; phylum Pseudomonadota; class Alphaproteobacteria; order RF32; family CAG-239; genus CAG-267. The sequence goes on from CASFTO010000035.1 coordinate 23,990, forward strand.
GTCTTAAAAATTGTAGCCTCATCAAAAGCGCGTCCAATTAATTGCATTCCCAAAGGCAGACCGTTGTGAGATAGACCGATAGGTAAGCTCATAGCGGGAAGCCCTGCCAAATTAACAGAAACGGTAAAAATATCATTAAGATACATATTTATAGGGTTTTCCAACATTTTCGTATCACCAATAGCAAAAGGTTCAACCGGTGAAGTAGGCGTTAGAATAACATCGCATTTTTGAAAAGCATTATCAAAATCATTTTTAATCAATCGACGTACCTTCTGAGCTTTAAGGTAATAAGCATCATAATAGCCGGCAGAGAGCACATAAGTACCGATAAGAATACGGCGTTTAACTTCTGTACCAAATCCTTCAGATCGAGTACTAATATAAAGATTATCCAAATTATTTCCCTCAATTCTCAAGCCATAACGAACACCGTCATATCTGGCCAGATTAGAAGACACTTCAGCCGGAGCAATAACATAATATGCGGGTAAAGCATATTTGGTATGCGGTAAGGAGATATTCACAATTTCAGCCCCACAATCTTTTAATATTTGCGCAGCACTATCCCAATAAGAAGCAATTTCAGGATTAAGTCCGTCAGGTCTGTATTCAAGAGGAACTCCAACTTTCAGTCCTTTAATATCTTGACCGATAAAGGATGAAAAATCAGGAATATCACGTTTGGATGAAGTAGAGTCCTTCGGGTCATATCCAGCCATACTATTTAAGAGTAAAGCGCAATCCGTAACATCTTTACATATAGGCCCTGCCTGATCAAGAGAAGAAGCGAAAGCAATAATACCATAACGAGAGCAACGACCGTAAGTCGGTTTAATACCGGTAACACCACAAAAGGCAGAAGGTTCGCGAATAGAGCCCCCTGTATCGGACGCAGTTGCTGCGGCACACAATTCTGCAGCAACGGCAGCAGCGGATCCACCGGAAGACCCCCCAGCCACTAAAGGAACATCCTTGCTCCAAGGATTTACAACTGGGCCGAAGTAGCTTGTTTCATTACTTCCCCCCATAGCAAACTCATCCATATTAAGTTTACCAAGGAACAAAGCGCCGTCATCAAGAAGATTTTGCGTCACTGTTGATTCGTAAGGTGGAACAAAATTGTCAAGAATATGAGAGCACGCAGTTGTTCTAATACCTTTAGTGCAAAAGAGATCTTTTACCCCCAAAGGAATACCTTCAAGGCGACGATTAGTATTATTTAAATATTTCTGTTCAGCATCTTTAGCTTTAGCCAAAGCATCATCGACGACCAAAGTTACAAAAGCATTATATTTTTTATTTTCTTCTAATTTCTTCGCATAAGCCTGAACCAAATCAACAGGAGAAATTTCTCTTGTTTTTAATTTAGACAAAGCTCCGGCAACAGTTAAACTTGTTAAATCACTCATTTTTTACTCCACAACCTTAGGGACGACAAAATATCCAAATTCTTGAGCTGGTGCATTTTTAAGAATATTATCTCTAATATGTCCATCAGAAACAACATCTTGTCTTAAAGTTAAAGTTTCATCATTAACAGAAGCGAGAGGGAGAACGTTATCGGTATTAACCTCACTTAATTCTTCAACCCAATTAAGAATTTTATTAAATTCCAGCTTTGTATCATTTAACTTTTCGGGATTAACTTTCAGTTTTGCCAATAAAGCAATTTTCTCAACAGTATCATTATCAACAGCCATAAATACTCTCCTTACAAAATACCCTAAATTAGTAGCACTACTAGGATTTTTTTCAAGTTTAAATTTTCTAAAAAGAAGAGTTTCTGCGTATTAAAATTATCTTGCCAAATATAGATTTATCATATCTAATAAAAAAAAGTATTTAATAGATGGTGAAAGATGAAAAGCAGTTTATGTAACGTCTTTAAAAAATATCCCTTGGCAATTTTTCTCATTCTACACTTCTCGTTATGGAGCTTGCTTCCACTTTTAAGAACAGGCGTCCCCATGGATAGTCTTGAAGCAATGTGGTGGGGAAAATATTGCTTTTTAGGCACAAATAAACACCCGCCTCTTTCAGGTTTTCCCGCATATGGAATATATCTTTTGTTTTTTGAAAATGTAAAAGCGATATATTTTTTAAGTCAAATATGTGTTCTGATAGGATTCGTGTATTTATATAAGTTAGCTATAAAATTATTAAAACAAAACCAAGCAGCGGTATTGTCTGTTATGATAATGGAGGGGTGTGTTTTTTACGGATATTGTTCTCCTGAATATAATGTTAATGTTTTATCGTTGGCGATTTGGCCCATGTGTGCATATTATTTTTATTTGGCTATAACAGAAAATAAATTAAAATGGTGGATATTAGCGGCAATTGTTTGTGGTTTAAATATGTTGAATAAATATACGAGCGGCCTGCAATTATTAGGATTCTCTTTACTAATGATTGTAACCGAAGAAGGGCGAAAATGTTTAAAATCATACAAACCATATATAGGGTTGTTGATTTTTATTTTACTTTTATCACCACACATTTATTGGTTATATGAGCATGATTTTATGGTTTTAGAATATTTTTCGGAACGAAGTGGCAAAGAAATCATAAAAAAGTGGACGGATCATATTGTATATCCGTCGAAATTTGTAGCCTCACTGTTTTTTTATGGTTTGGGAAGTATTTTAATTTTTGCTATAGCGTTTAAGGGGAAATACAAATATCAATTTAATACCCAAGGATTTCAAAGTAAATTTCTATTCTATACAGGTATTTTCCCCATTATTTTTATATTTATTTTGGGAATAATAAATGGCAATCCGATAAAAAGCATGTGGGGTTTTCCTTTGCTGTATTTATTGGGAATTATACTGTTTTCCGGCATGCCACAAAATATAACGGAAAAGGTCTATATCAAAACCCAAAAAATTATTTATGTTTGGATGATTATAATGGGAATGGTGTATAGTATGAATATCGTATTAAGTAACAGCCCTAAATACAATTTGGATGGAAGAGCGTTTGCTAAAAGTTTTACACGAAAATGGCAGCAACATAGTGGAAAAACATTGAAATATGTATTTGGAGATATTTGGTTATCAAGTATTTTGGTGTTAGAAAGTATGGATAAGCCAAGTCCTGTAATATGGGGAAAAGCATATAGAAATCCATGGTTAGATGAACAAGATGTTAAGCAAAACGGAGGGATAATTTTTGCAGAGAATTTAACGGAATATGGTCAATACACATCTGAGCATTCCAAAGTGTCTGCGCCTCAAATAATAAAATTTAAATTTAACAATATTCTTGGAAAATCGCGAGAAAAACGTTATTACTATGGTTTTATAGAGGGAGAATAAAATGTCAAAAAAGATTATAAGTATAGTTATTTCCGCCTATAATGAAGAAAGTAATATTGCAGAATTATATAAAGAACTAAATATCAATACCAAACAAAATAAAGATATCGGACCAAAATATCAATTTGAATATGTTTTTGTGAACGATGGCTCGAATGATGATACGTTAAGAAAGCTAAAACAACAGCAAAAGCAAGATAGCGATATAAGAATAGTGAGTCTAAAAAGGAATTTTGGGCATGAAATAGCAATGACAGCCGGAATGGATCACGCACTCGGTGATGCTGTTATTTTTATGGATGCGGATTTACAACATCCACCTGCATATATTCCTAAAATGGTTGATTTATGGGCGTCCGGTGCGGAAATTGTATTAAGTCACCGAACAGAAAATTTAGATACAAGTTATATATATAAATTTAGCGCATTGTTGTTTTATAAAATCTTGAATTGGTTATCTGATACTAAAATTCCCGCCAAAAGTCCGGACTTTCGCTTGTTAGACAGACGATACGTCGATTTCCTGAAAGGCTTCAATGAGCATGATAGATTATTTAGAGGTTTATTGAGTTGGATAATGCCGACAGATAAGGTAAAAACGATAGATTTTGTTGCTCCAAAGCGTTTTAGCGGTAAATCGAAATACAATGTATTTAAAAGTTTTACCTTGGCAATAGATAGTATTATTCAATTCTCGGTCAGACCTCTTCGTTTAGCAACATATTTAGGGCTTTTAGGTGCTTTTGTCTCTATAATATTAGGTGCGTATGTAATAATTGAATATTACATAATTCAACATCGAACCCCTGGATATGCAACAATAATGGTCACTATGTCGTTTTTAGGGTCTGTTATTTTATTGGCATTAGGAATTATAGGTGAATATATCGGTAAGATACATATGGAAGTAAAAAAGCGCCCACTATATATGGCAGATTACATAGTTTCTCCATCTGAAACATTGTATTTAAATGGAAGACGCAAAAGAAGAAAGACGTGATATGAAAAAAATTTATATAAATGCAGATGATTTTGGCTTTAGCCACGGTATAAATTTAGCAATATTCAAAGGGTGTCATGAAGGAATAATAAATTCGACCAGTATTATGATGAATCAAGCCGGTACAGATGAGGCTATATTATTAAGTAAAAAAATGAGAAATATAGATATAGGACTGCATATAAATTTAACGAATGGATATCCCGTAAATGCGCAATCCAAAGTTCGAAATCTTGTGGATAAAGAGGGAAAGTTTTGTTGTGGATTTATAAAACTTATGTTTAGAACGATGTATTTAAAGGAGATAAGGTTCCAAATATGGCGAGAAATAGAGGCTCAGATTAAAGCGGCGATAAGAAGCAATATCGTGCTATCTCATATTGATGGTCATCGACATATTCAAATGATACCACTCATATATAAAATCACCACAAGACTGCAAAAAAAATATACAATAGGCAGATTAAGGATAATTAACGAAAGTATCTTGCAAACATGGAAAGACCAACAAGAGATTGGTGGTATAAGAAATGGGGGGATTATCAAATATTTTGTACTGACATTTTTGCGATTATTAACGCGAGCAAAATCAAATATTTACTTTTTCAGCATCATCTACACGGGTAAAATGAGTTCTAAAGTTTTAAAAAAGGTCAGAATTCCCAATGGATACAATGGAATTGAAATAATGGTGCATCCAGGGCTACCGGATGTTGATAAACAAAATATAAGTAGTTTTTCGGATAAGAATATAATATCAAAAACAAGAGAAACAGAATTTTTAGCAATTTTAGATAAGAATTGCATAAAGGATATGGGAAATGATAAAGGTCTATAAGTATCTCGAAAATATATGGTTTAGAATAAACCAAAAAATACGATTTTTGTTAGTTGGAGGATTTAATACAACAACATCCTTTATTCTATATTACCTTTTTTTATACCTAACTCAAGGCCGCGAACAAATATCGTTGCTTCTGATGAACATCATCAATATCAACATATCCGTAATAACAATGCGATACTACGTCTTTCAAAGCCACGGTAATTTTAAACAAGAATATGTAAAAGCCTTTTCATCATATATAGTGCTGTATTTTATCAATACCGGATTACTGGCATTTTTTGTTAAAATTATACACATAAAAGAAAATTTACCGACACAAAGCATACTTCAGGAGGTACCCAATTTAAATAAAGCGATAGCCCAATTGTGCTGCATTACTATAATTACAATTTTAACATTTTTCGTTCATAAATATTTTTCTTTTCGCCAAAAAGACAATGCAAATAAGGATATGAAGAATTAAAGAATTTCCAAAAAACTTTTCATGATTTTCTTTTTACCGAAATTCTCAAAAAATACTTCACATTTATTGCCGTCGACATTAACAATTTTACCGTCACCGAAAGTTGTGTGACGAACTTTTCGCCCTACAAGCGGAGAAACTTTTTTTGTTTGATAAAAATAATCATTCTTATAGTTTGCCTTATAGGAATTAGTTTCATTATATTCATCATAAGCAGCGCTTTCATAACTATCAAAGAAACCATGTTTTTCTTTTTTAGAGTAGGAGGACGCGTAATTATCGGAATAAGAAGAACGATAACCGTCAGAATATTTATGAGAATCATAAGAAAAAGAATTGTCTGAACTTGTTTTAGTCTTGGAAACAGCTCCATAACCTGTGTTATTAATCAGTTCAATACAAACAGGCGGTAATTCGTTTAAGAAACGAGAAGGTAAATTATTTTGCCATTGTCCGTATAATTTACGATTAAAAGCCATAGTTATGTATAAAAGTTTTTTAGCACGCGTAATGGCAACATAAGCTAAGCGTCGTTCTTCTTCAATCCCCCCATCATCACCGTCTAAACATTTTTGATGAGGAAATAAACCCTCTTCCCATCCCGGTAAAAAGACTGCATCAAATTCGAGTCCTTTGGCAGCATGCAATGTGGAAATAATGATTTTATTGGAATTATCACCATATTCATTATCAATAACCAGACTTACATGTTCTAAGAAATCAGAAAGGCTCGGATAATTTTCCGCATCACTCATAACATTAATAAGTTCTTTGATGTTTTCGATTCTTCCGGGTGCTTCGACGGATTTATCTTGTTCAAGCATAGAAAAATAACCGGATTCGTCAGCGACTTGTTCGGCAAAATCACTTAAGGAAACGGCAGGTAAAATTCGGCGCCATTCGTTAAGATGAGATACAAAAGATTCGAGCGCGTGAAGTGTTTTACCTGAAAAAACACCTTCTTTCATCAATTCAACCATAGCCTGATATAGCGAACAATCTTGAATTTTGGCTCTTTCACGAAACTTATCAACTGTTTTTTCACCAATACCACGCGCCGGTTTGTTAATAATACGTTCAAAAGCCAAGTCATCGCTCGGTTGTAAAATAAGACGAAAATAAGCTAATAAATCCCTGATTTCGGCGCGTTCGTAGAATTTTAAGCCTCCGACAACTTTATAAGGGAGAGATTCTTTAATAAAACTTTCTTCAAAAGCCCGTGTTTGAGAAGCCGTTCTGACTAAAACAGCCATTTCATCGTATGCAATTCCTTTATATTTCAAGCGTTGAACTTCTTGTGTAATATATTTAGCTTCATCATCCCCGCTGTAAGTACTGACAACTTTAACTTTTTCGTTAGCGCATTCGGAAACCGGACTATGTTCAGCAACTTTTAAGGTTTTGCCCAAACGTTTTGTGTTATGACTGATAACAGCGGAAGCCGCATTAAGAATATTAGCGACAGAGCGATAGTTTCTCTCTAAGCGGATAGTGACCGCTTCAGGAAAATCTTCTGTGAATTTCAAAATATTTTCGATTTCGGCGCCTCGCCAAGAATAGATTGATTGATCATCATCTCCGACGCAACAAATATTACGATGCAACTGAGAAAGTAAACGTAACAGTAAATATTGTGTAACGTTTGTGTCTTGATATTCATCGACCATAATATATTTAAAACGTTGCTGATATTCCTGAAGAAGGGATTGATTTTTTAAGAGTAAATCCAACACATACAAAAGAATATCACCAAAATCAACGCAATTCATCTCAACAAGTTTTTTTTGATATTCTTTATAAATGAACACGGTGAGGTTACTTTTACAATCGTTGGCTATTTTTTCAATAGTGTATCCTTTATCCTTAAAGCGAGAAATTTTCTCCAAGACCGCCTGTGGGGGATATTGTTTTTCGTCAATAGAATTTTCTTGTAAAACTTTTTTTATAACACGTTTTTGATCATCCTCACCTAAAATAGTGAAATTAGCTTTCAAACCGACAAGTTCGGGATATTTGCGTAAGATCTTAACACAAATACTATGAAAAGTTCCGAGCCAAACCGAATTAACGGCATCCCCAATAAAACTTCTGACACGTTCTTTCATCTCGTTAGCGGCACGATTTGTGAAAGTAACGACCAAACAATTCCAAGGATAGGCAAAATTGTTTTGTAAAATATAAGCGAGGCGCGTAGTTAAAACTTTTGTTTTACCGGTACCGGCGCCGGCTAAAACCAACAAAGGTCCTTCAGTTTTTTGAACAGCTTGCAATTGCTCTGGATTTAAATTGTTCAAAAACGTACAAGCAGGTGCCAGTGCGCTAATATTATCATATGTGGCAGGCTGAGAACTGTCATCACTTTCGTCAAAATCAAAAATGTTACTCATCTTGCAAAATTTCTTGTTTTTTGTTAATCAAAATCATATATAGAGAGTTATACAAGATAAATTTAGAATTAAAAGTTTTTTATGGTTTTTTAGAACAGAAATAAAACAGAGAGGGAATAATGAGCGAAATTAGGGAGAAAATCGTCGCTTTACAAAATTATCTGGATAGTAGGATTGTTGGGCAACATGAGCTAGTAAAGAAACTTATTATAACAGTATTAGCCGACGGACATGCACTATTGGAAGGAGCTCCTGGGTTGGCAAAAACTAAAGCGATAAAAACTTTAGCGGATTGTATACAAGCCCATTATAATCGTATTCAATTTACGCCGGATTTACTGCCTTCTGATATAACCGGAAGTGATATTTATGTAGCAGAAAAAGGGGAATTTGAATTTCGTAAAGGTCCTGTTTTTGCCAATCTTGTTTTAGCAGATGAAATTAACCGAGCACCGGCAAAAGTTCAATCGGCACTATTGGAAGCAATGGCTGAACGTCAAGTAAGTGTGGGAGGTAAACAATATGTGCTGCCGGCTTTGTTCATGGTCTTAGCGACGCAAAATCCAATAGAACAAGAAGGAACATATAATTTGCCGGAAGCTCAATTAGATCGTTTTTTGATGTATATAAAAATAGATCAGCCGGATTCGGAAACTGAACATAAAATATTGCGTTTGGTAAGAGCAGAACAAAAGGGTGAGCATGAAACTCAAACGGCGGAAAAAGAATTTTTTGGAAAAGTCGGTAAAATCAAAATAGAGGATGTTTTGGAAGCCAGAAAAACGGTGTTATCGGTATATATGAACGATAATCTTGAAAATTATTTGGTGCAGTTAATAATGGCAACCAGACATCCTGAAAAATATGATACATCGTTAAAAGAAAAAATCCTCTATGGTGCAAGTCCTCGAGCAACAATAGCACTTGATAAATGTGCAAAAATAAACGCATGGTTGAAGGGGCGTGATTTCGTTATCCCTGAAGATATACACGATGTTGTATATGATGTTTTAAGACATCGTATCATACTAAGTTTTGAGGCTCAAGCAGAAGGTTTGAGGAGCGATGATATTATCTCTGCTATTTTAAAAATGGTTCCACTACCATAGGGTGGTGTATTTAAACGGTGTATTTAAATGTTTTTTAAGCGGGAAGAAATAAACAAGAGTAATATGCGCGGGCTGTGTGTCGGTGTTGATGAATTAATAGCACAACGCAAGTTTCTCCCATATATAAAACAACGCCATAATAATATAACTTCTTACCAAGCCGGTGATATTCGTTCAGCATTCAAAGGACGAGGTATGGAGTTAGAAGAAGTCAGAAGTTACGGATACGGGGATGATGTCCGGGATATAGATTGGCGTGTAACGGCGCGAAAAGGAGATACGTACACAAAAGTTTTTTCAGAAGAAAAGGACAGAGAAGTATATGTTGTTTTAGACGTGTCTCCGTATATGCTTTTTGGAACAAAGAATGAGCTTAAATCTGTATCGGCGGCAAAACTGACAGCTTTGCTTGGGTGGCAAAGTTTAGCAAACAAAGACAGATTTGGGCTGATTTTATTTGATGGATACGAAACAAAAATGTTTAAACCACAAAACAATCAAAAAAATCTGATGGCAATTTTTAATGCAATATCCGAAACAAGTTCCGCAATATTATCCTATAGATACAATCCGAATAAATTAAAAGATTTATCCGAAACGTTAAGACTCTTACAATACAGAACCAAAGGAAAAGCGATGATTTTTGTTATAAGCGATTATAACAATATAAGTGACACGGCTAAAAGAACACTTGTTGCCTTAAGTCGCCGCTCTCAGCTGTATTGTATACATGTATATGACATAATAGAAGAATATGCGCCGGCAGATGGTCGATATATGGCGGAGTACGGAGGAGAAAAAGTAACTTTTGAAACATTCTCAAATGGATTTAAAGATACTTATTATCAGCATTTTTTGCAAAAAAGAAAAGATATGGAAAACTTTTGTAAAAGAATAAAGAGCAGTTACTTAGGTATAAGGACGGATCGCCCTTTATATAAACAGTTAAAAATTATATAGTTAAAGTAGCTTGCAATCAATCTTTTATAAGTTAGACTGATAAAAAGAAACGATTATAGGATATTTTTAGATGACAGAACTAAAGGCTAAATTTTTTTACGGATGCGCGGCAATTATAGTTTTAATAATGCTGGGAATTGTCAAAATGCAACAGATAACATTAAGTGTGATAGTTCCGGTATATAATTCAGAAAAATATTTAGCCAGATGTTTAGGTAGCATCGTCAATCAAGATGGTAAGTTTGAAATAATTGCGATTAACGATGGATCGACAGATAAGAGTCTGAAGATACTTCAAGAATATGCAAAAAAATATTCTAATATAAAGATAGTTAATCAAAGCAATCAAGGAGTATCTGCAAGCAGAAATAAAGGGATAGATGAAGCTAACGGGAAGTATATAATATTTGTGGATAGTGATGACTGGCTGGAAGAAGATGCTTTTGAACGAATTGAAAGGACGCTAAAAAATGATTCTCCGGATATTTTACTGACGGCATACTATGATGTGTACGATAGAGAATGGGTAAAAAATATTAAAGGAGAAGAATTTGCGAAACAAGAGCAAAAAGAAGCAAAATTCCCAATATCAAAATTAGAAAATCTATCATTATTTTCTCCATTCTACGGCAAAGATGCACACAGTGATTTATATTATTCCGGAACCGGTGTAAGAGGGCAGGTTTTTCGCAAAGATTTCATAAAAGAACATAGTTTTAAATTTCCGTTAGGAATAAATTGCGGAGAGGATGATGTTTTTGTATATCGTTCTTTTTTAGCTAATCCCCTAATATCTATCATAAAAACACCTATATACAATTATCGCAACAGAACAGATAGTCTGGCAAAATCACAAAGAGTAATTAGTGAAAATCGTAAAGGATTAGCAATACTTCAACAGACAAAAGAATTCAAAACAGCAAAACGTAGAATACAAATGTTAGTCAATGATGCATGGCTATCGTGGACTATTTTAGGGATAAGCAATATTATACGCCAAGGAGTAAATCCGGAGCAAGCGATGGAAGAAGCGTATAAAGCATATAACACCTTTTCCCAGTATAACACAGAAGAAAGAAAGTCTTGTCGTAATTTGAGAAAACTAAGAAATATTTTATTTTACAATAAAAGCTGATTAATCGCTTTCCTTAATGCGTTCAATATCAGCACCGACAGCTTTAAGTTTTTCCTCAAGTTTTTCATACCCTCTGTCCAAATGATAAACACGATTAACGATTGTTTCCCCTTCAGCTGCAAGACCTGCCAGAATAAGAGCGAAAGAAGCTCTTAAATCGGTAGCCATAACCGGTGCTCCTGAAAGTTTTTTAACGCCGCGAACAATGGCAGAAGCATGTCCGTGGATATTAATATTTGCCCCCATGCGACATAATTCCGGAACATGCATAAAACGATTTTCCCAAATACTTTCGGTAACTAACGAGGCCCCCTCGGCAACAGTCATCAGCGCCATAAATTGAGCCTGTAAATCTGTAGGAAAGCCAGGGTAATAATCTGTATAAATATCTTCTCCGACAATAGTTTTATTGACAGCATCAACTATTATGGAATTATCATCAACAGAAACATCAACACCCATTTTTTCCAACACGCGTATAGGTTGCTGTAAAAAATCTGCACAAGCATTAACTAATTCGATTTTTCCATGAGTAATAGCAGCGGCAATAGCATAAGAACCGGCCTCAATTCTATCTGAGATAACGGAGATTTCAGCTGTATGAAGTTTTTCGACACCTTCAATAGTTAAAATAGAAGTATTTTTTCCTTCAATTTTAGCTCCCATGGCATTAAGTAAATCAATAAGATTAGCGATTTCCGGTTCTTTTGCGGCATTTTCAATTTTAGTAATTCCGGAAGCGAGAGAGGCAGCCATAAGAATATTACAAGTAGCCCCGACAGATGCTTTACTGAATATAATATGAGCGCCGGTAAGACCATTTGGAGCATCAGCAATGACATAACCATTTTTAATTTCAATTTTAGCTCCCATTTGTTCAAGAGAGGATAAATGGATATCAATCGGTCTTGCTCCGATAGCGCAACCTCCCGGCAGTGAAAATTCGACATGTCTGAAACGCGCTAACAATGGACCAAGAACATAATAGGAAGCTCTCATTTTTCTAACAAAATCATAAGGAGCAACAAGATTTGTAATTTGATTAGCTTGATAAGTATATGTTGTAGACTGATGCTGTTCAAAGATTTCTTGTTTTTCAGAAATATTCAACCCCAAATATTTAAGAAGCCCATTAAGAAACGTTATATCAGAAAGCTGAGGAACGTTTTTAATGGTAACAAGTTCGTCGGTAAGAAGAGATGCGCAAATAAGAGGAAGGGCAGCGTTTTTTGCTCCACTGATACAAATTTTACCATAAAGTGTATTTCCGCCGATAATTTTAATTTTATCCATAACAAAGGTTCCTATTCAATATATGAATTTTTAATTTTTTTCACGATTAGACTTTTGAAGTTTTAATTCTTCCTCTTGTTTCTTTCTTTTTTCCAAATTTTTTTTAAGGGCTTTGGCTTCTTTTTCGAAACGAGTATTTTTAGATTCTGATACAACAACTTTTTTCATAGAAATTTCCTTAAGGCAACTAAGTGATAAAGATTAATAGCACACCAATTATATATAATTTATTAAAGAAAGCCGAAAAAACACGAGAATAAGAAAATTTTATTTCAGCCAAAACAGAGGGTTGATAAAAAAATAAAAAAAAGCATAATTTTTTTCTTGCATAAAAAGAAAAGTATGTTATAAAAAGCACTCGTTAAGTGATGCGGGTATAGCTCAGGGGTAGAGCGCAACCTTGCCAAGGTTGATGTCGTGGGTCCGAATCCCATTGCCCGCTCCATTTTTTTAGCAGAAAGAAAACCGCCGATAAGGTGGTTTTATTTATTTTAAAATCATCTTTTTTAAGAAAATTCATTTAGTACGAGTTTCAATTTAATAAAATACAGATGAGTTTTCCCACACAAATACACAGTTCAGTATGAACATAAATCAAATTAAAAAAATAGATTGTGAAGAACCCAAAACGCAGTTTTGCGTTCTATATTTCTATATATTACTAATATTTTAATGATATGCATCTGCGAATTTTCATCAAGAATGCCATTTATTTTTTTTATATTAACGAAATTTCAACAAACAGCGATTATCCTATCAGCAAAAGAATTTCAATTAGGTGAGAGAAATGGGATTATTTGGTAAAGAAAAAAATGATAAACCGGAAGATAAGACGCAATCCGAAAAAAAGACAGCAGATATAAGGGGGCAAATTATTAGAGGAAATACGATGAGTAGTGCCTCTCTCTTGCATAGTGAAGCTAAAGTAGCCACCAAGCAAGCATATATTGATGATTTACCCAAAATGGTTAACGATACAAATTTTTCAGACTTATACATAACACCAGACAAAAAAGCATATATTTGGAGTGGAAAAAGTAATAGTGGTCTGAAAATTGGTAAATTTATAGATATTCAAGAATTTATTACGGCCGTGGAAGAAAAATACGATGGTCAAATGAGTAGCTATTCTTTGCGTTACAAAGGAAGAAATTATCGTATTGAGCGAACCATTGCGTTAGAGGGTGAACAATTTTGTGCCAGAAAGATGCCGATGGAAATTCCTGATTTAGAAAAATTAGGGATTCCGATGGGAATATACCGTCAATTGATAAATTTGGCACCTAAAAGTGGTTTAATACTATTTGCGGGAGCAACTGGAACCGGTAAAAGTACTTCAATTTCGGCTTTAATAAAAAAATATCTCCAAACAGAAGGTGGTTATGCTTTTACGATTGAAGATCCGATAGAAATGCCGCTGGATGGGGTATACCAAACGGAAAAAGGCGATTTGGGACTCTGTAAACAAACGACACCACCAAATGGAGTGTGGGAAGAGGGAATTAAATCAGCACTTCGTTCAAAACCAAGATATATATATTTAGGAGAAATACGCTCGGCAGAAGCTGCGGTAGAATTATTAAGAGCAGCAACATCAGGCCACTTAGTTCTTTCTACCATTCACGCCAATAATGTGAGTGATGCAATAAATGCCGTAGCAAAATACTCAGCATCTAGCGGAATAAGTGAGGACATGGCATATGAGTTAATGGCAAACGGTTTATTGGCGTGTATTCACCAAAATCTTATAGGTTCACCCCGAAAACTACAAGTAGAAGCGTTATTTGCCAATCCGGATATAAATTCGGGTTGTCAAGTAAGAGCGATGCTACGGACAGGTAAATTAAACTTAGCCACTATTATGGAATCTCAGAAAACGAAATTAGAAAGAGGTTTACCGTTATTTGATGTTTATTAAAATATAAAAAAAGCGTTTTAATACGCTTTTTTTATACAGAACTATTTCAACAATGTTATTTGCCAAAGCCTTTCATCGAAACCGATAAGAACAAAATTATTGCTGATGAGTAAAGGTCGTTTGATAAGCATCCCGTTGCTACAAAGCAATTTAATTTTTTCCTCGTCAGAAAGAAACTGTAATTTATCTTTCAACAAAAGATTTCTGTATAGAATACCGCTCGTATTAAAAAATTTACGAATAGGTTGCTTTGAAAGAGCAATCCAATCGTTTATTTCAGAAATGCGAGGTGGATTTTCTATAATATGTCGATCAAGAAATTGTATACCATTTTGAATAAGCCATCGTTTAGCTTTTTGGCAAGTGGAACATTTAGGATACTCAAGAAAACACAAAGGCATACTAAAACTCTCCAATATTAATAACACAACAAATAATAAAAGCCCAAAAAATAAAAAGCAACAATTGTATTACAGAAAAAAAGGAATATATAGTCCTAAAGATATATTTATGGAGTATAGCATGATAAAACTTTCCGTTTATATAATAACTTTAAATGAGGAAAAGCGTCTGGAAAAAACAATACAAGCAGTTAAGCAAATAGCTGATGAAATTATAATAGTGGATAGCGGGAGTATTGATAACACAAAATCAATATCCGAAAAACAAGGTGCAAAATTTTTCTACAATACATGGAAAAGTTATGCAGATCAGAAACATTACGCGCAAGAATTATGTACAAACGAATGGGTTCTATCCATAGACGCAGATGAGGTTTTATCACAAGAATTAATAGAAGAGATTAAAACAGTGAAAAAAGCTCCTCAATATGATGTTTATAAAATAAGGATAGGCGAAATGTTTCCGGGATACAATCATCCTAAAAAAGGAACAAAAAAATACAATTTAGCGCGTCTTTACAATCGAAACTATGCAGAGATGCCTAAAGAAAACTTTACAAAAGATAGAATCGAGATAAAGAAAACCGCCAAAATAGGACAATTACAAGGTTTAATTTATCATTATTCATATTTGACCTTACATCATCAAATAGATAAATTAAACAATTTTACAGATCAAGTTGTCGAAACCGCGATTAGCGAGCATAAAAGATACAGCAATCTGCGATTATGTACGGAATTTTTTCGACAATTTATTTGCTATTATATAATAAAGAGAAACTTTTTAAACGGACAATGGGGATTTATTTCATCGGTAAATCATGCATATTTCCGTTTTTTAAAAATTGCGAAATGGCGGGAATATCAACAACTAAAAGAAATAAATAACCAAGGTACAAGTACCACAACAAAATAAGTTAAAATCACCACCATAAAACACAGCAAAGACAACAAAAAAGTCGCTGCATTGAAGATGTAGCGACATATGGTTTGTTAATGTTTAAGATATATATTTAGGAGTTCTGTCATACTTAATTTAAAAATAATATATCACATTTTTTTGTTGTATTCAAGGAAAAAGATTAATCAAAAGTTAAGAATTTAAACTAGTTATAAGAAAATCTTGAAAAAAAGGTAGAAAGCTAATATAGTCGCTCCGTTTAATATATAAAAGAGGAGAAGAAAATGTATAAATCATACTGCGGTATTGATTTTGGTACAACCAACTCTGCTGTATCAGTTGTAGATGAAAATCTAACTTCCAAACAAATAATATTTGAAAAAGAGAAAGAAACGATTCCCACAGCTATATTTTTCCCCGAAGAGAATGCATACAATCCGAAATACGGCTCACAAGCAATAGAAGAGTATATTTCAGGTAGTTTAGGGCGTTTTATGCGCTCAATGAAAAGGATTCTTGGAACAGATTTAATGAATCATAAAACAGAAGTGAATGATATTCGCATAAGTTATGAAGATATAATTTGTCATTTTATAAAATATTTGAAGAAAACGGCAGAATCACAAATTGGAGTCGAATTGGATAAAGTTGTTTTAGGGCGTCCCATCCATTTTCAAGATTATGCCCCTGACGCAGATAAGAGAGCGGAGTCCTTTCTTCAACATATTGCCGTAAATGCAGGATTTAAAGAAGTCCAATTTCAATATGAGCCTTTAGCCGCAGCGTATACCCATGAACAACAACTGGCAAAAGAAAAACTGGCGTGTGTTGTAGATATTGGCGGCGGCACATCGGATTTTAGTGTAATACGGTTAGGGCCGGCGCTTAAAAAACAAACGGACCGACAGAAAGATATATTGGCAAATACCGGAGTCCGCATTGGAGGTAATGACTTTGATAGAGATTTAGCTATTAAGTGTATTATGCCGGAATTGGGATATGGCACAATGCTGAAACCAAATCCATATAATAATCGGATTCTGCCGGTACCGTTTACTCCATATACCATGTTGGCAGAATGGAGTAGCATTAACAACCTATACACATATAAAGAAAAGAAGAACATAAACAAGATATATGAAGAGTCGGCAGAACCCGAAAAGGTTGGAGTTTTGAGAGAAATTGTACAGAGGGAATTAGGACATATGCTGTTAAATAAGATAGAAAACGGTAAGATAGCGTTGACCAATCAGGATTTCGTTATAACGGAACTTGATTTTCTAGAACAAGCGAGAAGCATAACCATAAATAAGAAAAGTTTTGAAGAATCCATAAAGAATGATACACAAAAGATTATGAATTCCATGGCAGAATGTTTGCGAGATGCGGGAGTAGGATATAAAGATATAGAATTGATAATATTGACGGGAGGATCAACAGAAATTCCATATATAAAAGGAGAAATATGCAAATTATTTAAAGTAGCAACTATTTCAGAAGGCGGTAAATTTTCGTCAGTTTCAAAAGGTTTAGGGTATTCTGCAAGCAGACTATATGAATAAAGAGAAGGGGTGTGTGTAATAAAAACAAGGATTTAGGAGGTGTGATAAAATTTTTTTAAAAAAAAGTGAAAATTTTTAAAAAAAGTTATTGACATTTGCAAAAGAGTGCCATATAAACCCACTCACCGGCAGGGAAGAGCAAGCAAGAAAGCTTGAGAGGTTCTTGCGGGTTGAGTTCAAAGGAGCTCGGTTATAAGAAATAGTGAAAAAGAGAAGAGGATATGTAGGCAGTATATATGAAATATGATGTCTATATATCGAAGGAACCTATAAATACTTTGAGAATAGACAGGATGAGAACTAACTAATAAATAACATGAGAGTTTGATCCTGGCTCAGAACGAACGCTGGCGGCAGGCTTAACACATGCAA
>CASFTO010000036.1 GCA_949297665.1 uncultured Alphaproteobacteria bacterium
CGGGCTTGGTGTTATGGAGTGAGTGGTTCGGACGTGCTGTTAAGGTGTGAGTGGTTCGGACGTGCTGTTAAGGTGTGAGTGGTTCGGACGTGCTGTTAAGGTGTGAGTGGTTCGGGCTTGGTGAAACAGAGCTTTTTTTTATAAGGAGATTGAATGATGAAAAGATTGTTGTTTGTGGTGTTGGTTTTGGGGATTATCGCCGGACTTTCTTCTTGCGGATTGACAAAGGAAGATTTGGGGATGGCTAAGTCTAAACCCGATGAAACTCAAGTTTCTCGTCGTAATCAATTGTTGTTGCCGCCGGATTTTGATGTGCGGCCGGTTATGGCGCAAAATCAAGTTGCAGAAACACAAGAATAAATCGTGCTTGCGGCGGACTTAATCGGTGTATTCGTAAAATCTTGAAGGTTGGGTGTCACCGGGGAAAGCTATATATAAATTCAGAGCAGGAGCGGAAATATGCGCTTGTTTAGTCTTATACAGGAAAATATCAAATTGTCACGCTTTACTTTGTTGTCGGTCGGGACGGCGTTGATGCTCACAATTGTCGCTCGCAGTGCGCAGGCTAAATTAATGAACCTTTCGGCTTTTACTCTTGATAACGGCTTGCAGGTGGCTGTGGTCGAAAATCATAAGGCGCCGGTGGTCTTGCAGCAGGTGCTCTATAAAACCGGCTCGCTCTACGACCCAAAAGGAAAAGGCGGTATCGCTCATCTCTTGGAACATATGATGTTTCGCGGTACAGATAAACTTCCCGGGAAAATGTTTGACAATTTAACGCAAAAATATGGGGCGCAGTCTAACGCTTATACTACTTATGACGAAACCGGTTATTATGAATTTTCCGATATCTCTAAACTCGAATTGATGATGGCTCTTGAAGCCGAACGTATGGCGAATCTTAAAATGAGTGATGCCGATTTTTTGAAAGAGCGAGGCGTGGTTTTACAAGAACGTAAACAACGTTTTGAATCTAATCCCGTTCCCTTGTTTTATGAAACTTTAAATAAAATTTTATGGCAAGATCATCCCTTTGCTTCGTCCGTCGGCGGGTCTGAACCGGAAATATCGGGCTTGAATATTCAAGACGCAACCGATTTTTATCATGCTTATTATCGCCCCGATAACGCTATCCTTATTCTGGCCGGTAATATTACCAAAGATGAAGCTCGTGTTTTGGCGAAAAAATATTACGGTTCGGTTCAAAATCCCACACGCTCGTTTAATCGTCCGACGTTTGTTGAACCCAAAAATGTTGATGCGGATATGGTGGTTAAACTGGATGGCGTGCAGAAACCGCGCTTTGTGCAATATATCCGCTTGGACGGGCAGGTGTTGTCTAAAAAAGATATCGAGGCGCTCGGTTTGTTGACAACTTTTTTAACCGGCGATGATACGGCTTATGTGTATGATAAACTTGTTTATCGCGATAAAAAATTATTGGGTGTCGAGGTCGGATTTTCCTATTGTTTCGGTGTCGGGGGAACGGTGTCGTTTTATGCAGTTCCCGCGCCTGAGTGGCTTAATGATAAAACGCCGGAAACGCAACTTGCAGAAATTAAAAAATTGTTGCGGCAAACTATTGACGATGGCGTTAAGACCTTAACTCAACAAGATTTGGATAAAATTAAAAATCGAATGCTTTCCGAGGCTGTCTATATGCAGGAAAATCCTCAGGCCGCAGGGCGATTTGTCGGTTCTATGCTCATCAATAATTATTCCCCCGAGGAAATTATGAATTATGATGAACGTATTATGGCTGTTACACTTGATGAGGTTTTGCAGGCGTGGAATAAAGTTAAAAAATCTGAGGCAACGGTCGCAGGTTATTTGGTGGGCAAATAAAATTTTTGGGGTGCATGATGCAAAAAAAATGGAAAATAGGCTTAAGTTGTGCGATTGTCTTGTTGGGTGCAGCGGTTGGCTGCGGATTATGGACTGATGCTCATGCGCCGATTGATGCCGAGCGTATTTTAGTAAATTCTAAATTAAACGGACGGACTTTTAAAGGCGAAGTTGTGGAAATTTTTGCCGACAATAATTTATTGCACGCTTATTTAATGGAAGAGCATAGCGTGCCGTTGGCCGCAATTTCGTTCGGATTTGACAGAGCCGGCGCAGCATACGAGCCTAAAGATGGTGTCGCGTTATTGGTGGAAAACGTGTTGATGGACGGCGCAGGTCGTTTCTCTCGTAAGGAATTGCGTGAAGTGATGAAAGAAAAGGGGATTAAACTTGCAGTTTCCGCAGAAAATGACCGTTTGACTTTTTCGCTCAGCTTTGTCAAAAAATTTGAAAAAGAGGCGTTGGAAATCTTAAAAGCCGTTCTCTATGACGCACATTTTGATAAAAATGATATTGAGTTGGCGCGTCGTCAACTCGCTATGCTCAAACAACAGCAAAAAGAAAGTCCGCAATATCAATTGAACCGTTTGATTGATAGGACTTTTTACGGTAAACATCCATATGCTAAAGAGGGAATTCCCGACGATGCGGTTTTGGCTAAAGTGTCAGTGCAGGATATGCGAGATTATCTTAAACAGTTTATGGCCAAAGATACTTTGAGCGTCGGTATTGCCGGAGATATGGACGGAGCCGAAAGCGAAGCCTTTTTGACACAGGCGTTCGCGGGACTTAATGAAAAATCTAAAGGACGGGAATTACCCATGCTTCAACCGGATTGGAATGCGCCTAAAGTTGCTGAAGTTTCCGATATTTCCGCACAGAGTTTGATTATGCTTAAATCTTTGGGCGTGCCGCGTTTGGATGACGATTTTTATCCGTTGCTTTTGGCGGATTATGTTTTCGGCGGGGCGGGGCTCTCGTCGCGGTTGAGTTTGGCTGTTAGGGAAAATGAAGGCTTAACTTATGGTATTTACAGCTTTTTGACGAGCGATGATACCGGTGATTTTTGGCAGATTTATTTTTCTACTACTCCCGATAATACCGCGCGAATTTTTGAGTTGCTTAATCAAGAGTATGAAAAATTTTATCGGGAGGGGATTTCTCCACACGAACTTGATGTCGCTAAGAGCAGTTTGCTATCCTCTTTTAATCTCCGCTTTTCTTCCGTGGCGGTGATTGCTGATATGTTGGAGCAGATGCAGGTGCAAAAATTGGGAATTGATTTTTTGAAAAATCGGCAAAATCAAGTTGAAGCGGTTACTCTTGAACAGGTTAATGATGCTATTCGCCGTCGGCTCCCTAAGACTCTGAAAGATGGTGACGGGGCGCGCGTGTTTGAAATTGTCGGTGCGGCGCGGAAAAATAATTGAAAATGTATCTAATTGGTGATATTTGTTGCTTAATGTCTTGATTTGCGGCTCTTTTATTTTTGTGAAATGCTGCCCTTTTTTTCTTTTTCTAACGATTTTTTAACTCTCTGTGTGGTAATCTAGTTACAATGTTGAGGAGTGCTTTGGGGTATCAATGTATCTTTATAACTATTTTTTTGACGCAGGTGTATAAACGATTATGAATACATTAAACGATATTTTTGACAGATTGAAAAAGTCCGGATTGCTCATCGTTTTCGGTATACTTTCGGTTTATTTCGCTATTAATGCCGTTAAAGGGGATAGAGGATTTTTCAGGTATCTCTATCTGAAAGGTAAAGTGGAAGCCGCTCAACAGGAAAAAGCGCGTTATGCGGCTATTAAAAAGGATTTGGAGCATAAAGTCGCTATGCTTTCCGAAAGTTCGCTTGATTTGGATTATCTTGAGGAACGCGCACGAATCGTGCTTAATATGGTCGGCGATGGTGAATATGTCATCTTGGATAAAGATATTGATAAAAATTAAAAAGTGTTTGAAAATTAAAAAAAATGTTGCTATAAACGACCGTGATTGCCGGAGATGAGCGTTTATCCCTTTTTCGGTTTGGGTGTAATTTATGGGTGGTGCATTTGAGATATAAAAGAAAACCTAAAAGACCTAAAGTTCTTAATTTTCAGCCGTCGGAGAGTAAAAACTTCTTTTCCGAAAAGGAGTTTATTATCCGTTCTAACGGACAAATGAAGGTTTTTAAAATCTCTCCTCGTTTGCAATGGTGCGTCTTCGTTCTTATGATCGTACTCGGTATCTGGGGGGCGCGTTCATATCAGATGTATAGCGTTTCAGACAGAATTATCTCGTATCAGGAACGTAAATTGGGCGAAACGCGTAGCGCGTATGTCGATTTGATGAGCGACTTCGTTACCGTGCATAAAAATATTTCCGCGTTGGTGCAAAATTTCGGGCAGACTTCAAATGCTCAAAAACAAGATGATTTGGATGAATATCTTAAACGCGCAGAGGTTATTGAAGAGAAAATTAAACGGATTACCGCTAAAGAAGATTGGATTAATGAACAGGATTTGTCTCAGAAAAGCGCTTTGAAAGATGC
Organism: uncultured Alphaproteobacteria bacterium; assembly: GCA_949297665.1. Taxonomy (GTDB): domain Bacteria; phylum Pseudomonadota; class Alphaproteobacteria; order RF32; family CAG-239; genus CAG-267. The sequence goes on from CASFTO010000036.1 coordinate 4,385, forward strand.
TCTTATTCATCGTGATGTGGCGATTGAAGAGAAAAAACAGTTAGAAGAAAAAGTGGCTCATTTGCAAGAGATGGTTGCTTCTCTGCAGGCTTTTGAAATGGATATTTTGAAGAAAATCGAAAACCTTTCTAATAAAGATATTGATAAAATTAAAAGCACTATTTCTACCGTTAACGGTGAATTGAAAAAAAGAGGAAAATATTATAACCCGCTTGCTAACTCTAAAAAGAACAGTAAGGGCGGGATTTATGTTCCTGATAATGTCGCTTTAGGTCAAAATCAGGAATTGATGGATCAGGTTAATAAAACGTTTGGGCTGATTGATGATGCATCTTATTATCAGGAGGCGCTGAAACGTATTCCTCTTGGTAAACCGGTGTGGTCATATTGGCTATCCTCTCCGTTTGGGAAGCGTACAGATCCGTTTAATGCTAAAAGCGCAAGACATAAAGGTGTGGATTTGGCATCAAACAAGGGAAATAAAATTAAAACTATGGCCGATGGTAAGGTGATACGGGCAGGTACCGCTTCCGGTTATGGTAAAATGGTGGAAATTGACCATGGTAACGGTTTCAAAACTAAATATGCGCATATGAACGCTATTTATGTGCAGAAAGGCGAAGAAGTTGTTTTGGGACAAGCTATCGGCGAGGTGGGTAATACCGGGCGTTCCACAGGGCCACATTTGCATTATGAGGTTTTGTATGACGGTGTTCATATGGATCCGATGGTCTTTATTAAGGCGAGATGAGGTTTTGAAATATTGAATGATTTTTATGGTAAGTGTATTACCGCTTTTTTAGGGGAGATGTGTTGTGATGAGGAAATTTAGACGAGTGTTATTTTTGAAGTTGGCTCGTATGATGAGAGGGGAGAAAAATATTGTGCCGTGCATTATTAGTGCGGGGACGCGTATTGTCGGAAATATTACCGATGGTGATGTTATTCATATTGACGGCAGATTGGATGGCGATGTGACTTGTCGTGAATTGGTTATCGGAAGTACCGGTGCTGTTAATGGTAAAATTCAAGCGAAAAGTTTGGAACTTTATGGCGAACTTAACGGTTCGTTGGCGGTCGAAAATCTGTTTATTGCCGGTTCCGCCAGATTTATCGGTGATTCGGTTTATAAAACCATTGCAATTGAGCCGGGGGCCGTCTTGGAAGGTAAATGCGCCGTTTCTAAAGTGGCGGAAAAAAACGAAACTGATATTGAGGCGGCGAAGTAGTCGTCTTATTGGGGGCGTAAAATAAAAGGCGACAGTTTGAACTGTCGCTTTTTATTTGTTTTGTAACGCTTTTATTGGTAGCGTTGCTTTTCGTTGTTGGGCGGATAATGCGGCGGTGTTTCATCTTTGTCCGGAAATTGCATGAGGAAAAGTCCTAAAACATATAAAAACAAGGCGCCGGATATGGTTATTCCGTATAAAAAGTTGTTTGCTTTTTCTAACGTGGATATATAGCTGGCATTGGCAATGATTAAACACACAAAACTTAGTGTGTAAGCGATAAAATAGGTGTTTGCCAGGGGATATCGGCTACGTTTGTTTATTCGGATACCCACTATCATTTCTATCAGCTGCGACAGCAAAATGATGAGTATTTGACCGCTGAATTTATCCGCGTAACTTAATGCAATCAAGTTGCCGATGATAATGACGATACTGTAACTCAATAATTTTGCTTCTTGGTGATTCATCCTCCACCAACGGGTTATTCTCTTTTTCATAATGATAAAATTTATGAAGGTTAATAATTGGCATAGTTGTATAAATTGTAATCGCTAATTTATTACTTTTTTGAAAAAATGTCAAGCGCTGCTCTGTTCGATTTTATGCAGGCAGAGGGTGGTCAGATACGATGATAGGGGTGATGATTGATGATGGTTTCCGCTCGGTAAATTTGCTCTGTTAATACCGCTCGCATCAAAATATGCGGTAAGGTCAATTTGCCAAAAGATAACAATAAATCTGCCTTTTGACGCGTACTGTCCAGATGTCCGTCCGCTCCGCCGATTAAAAAACAAATTTCCGAACAGCCTGCTATCATCCAGTTTTCAATAATCTCGGCAAATTCCGGACTGCTCATGTTTTTGCCGCGCTCGTCTAATACGACAACCCTCGCATGAGGAACTATGCAGGATTGTAAAAATTTTGCTTCTTCCTCTTGCGTGCTGTTATCTTTCTCTTTAATCGTCAAATTCCATTTCATTCGTTCGGCATAGCGCTTTATAATCTCTCCTTCCGGTGAATTGTCTTTGCACTTGCCGATGACACCTAAGGTTATTTTCATATTTTTCTCGCTTAATCTATGGAAGGTGTTTGGTCGGTTATAATTTGTTTGGCGGTGGCGCGTCCGGAGGCTATCGCTTCCACAATCGTGCCACAGTTTCCGGTCATGTCGCCGGCGTAGGCTAGCTCTTGCGGTATGTCTTCTTGGGGGAAATATGAACCTAACGCCATGATGACTTTGTCATAGCCGCTTAACTTGATGGCGGGGGCGTCTGTGGCTTCCGCTTTGCCTTGGGCATTAATTCGGTTGCTGATGACGGTTAAGTCGTACTGATTGCCATTAGGGCGAATTTCGGTCACCGAACTCAAAGCACGTATGGTTATTTTATGCTGTTCTAATGCGGCAAAATCTTTTGCCATTATCCGCATATCTTCTTGGCGGCGCCGGACAAACATTTCAACTTCTTTGGTGCCTTGTTTCTTTAATGTTATCGCGCAATCCAACGCTACTTCTCCGCCACCCACGACGGCGACTCTCTCATAACTATAAATTGCAGGTGAGCTTAAGTAGCGCCGATAATCCAAACTTTCTTCTTCGCCCGATATGCCTAATGCGCGGCGCTTGGGTTCGCCTAAGGCTATTATCAGCGCATCATATTGACGGCGCAGTGGTTCATAATCGTTTATTTCTTGATTGAGGTATACGTTGACGCGCTCGTTTGTTATCAGGCGATTGATTTCTTTTTCCAAAACTTCCGGCGGTAGGCGATAGGGCGGAATTAGTCTTGCGGCTCCGCCTAATTTGTTATCTTTTTCATAGATGTCCACATTCCAGCCGTTTAGCAAAAATTCGTACAAGGCTCCTAATCCAGCCGGTCCGCCTCCTACGACGCAGGCGTGTTTGCCATTGCTTGCGGGAAGAACTAATTCCGGTAAGCCGCCTTTTTCCATAATCTTGGCTTGCAGGCAGGGAATTTCTATGGCGCTGTCAATTCTCTTTCTGATGCAGGACGCCTGACAGAACCTATCCGGACAAACTAAACCACAGGTTTGGGGTAACGGATTGCGTTTGGCAATGTCTGTCGCAGCAGACTTAAAATCTCCTCCTTTCGCAAATGCGATAAAATCATGTGGCGATACCCCCAAAGGGCAGGCTTTTTCACAAGGTTTGACTTTGCAACCTAAGCAGCGGTTTAGTTCTTTTTGCAATTCTTCCGGCGTCATTGTTTGTTCCTCTTATAAAGTTCTTTCTCAGTTTAAGGGCTTTGCCTTTGTTCGGCAAGCGGAAAAAACTCTTGTGGATAAAGCGATACTCTTTTTTGTTGACAAAATTGGGACGCAATTTTATAGTACCGATGTGTTTATTATTTTTATGTCGTTCTTTTTAATTTTTCTTATTATGGAACTTGGTATCAGAGAAGAGGTTAGACAGCGAGTTGAAAAAATTTTGGCTGTCGGGCAGAAAGAGGAAGTGCTTGTTTATTTATCGGATAGTCCGGTGGAACAGCAGATTTTGTTTTTTCCTGAACATAAGGATTGGCTTATGGCTTATTTGAACCGCGGGTACGAATTTTATGAAGCCAATGTGGTCTTGTGGATGAGGGTTGCGACGGTCGAACAGCTTCGAAAGTATTTGCAAAACGGAAATTTCTTACCTCAAGATGCGGAAATCGAACTTATTTATCATTTGGGTGTGGATGGGGTGAAAACGGTCTATGTGTGTGGACAGGATCTTGGCGAAACAACGAAAATTTTTATGATGACGCAGTTTAATCATTATGAATTGTTGGCCGTGCTTCCGTATCTGGCGCAGAAAGGATTGAGTGAAATTTGCCAAAAACAATTGTTTGCTAAAAGGCGCTTGGATTTGATTAAAGCGTATGTTGAAAACGGGGGCGCATTGTTACCTGAATATCAATGCGAGTTGGTTAAACTTGGGGTGCAGGATTTGATTGATGCTTATTTTGTGCGTCATCCAATGTCTCCGGAAGCGGAAAAGCTTTTGAACAAGTAAACGGTGTTTGCCTTTTAAAGCGTGGTTCTTTATGAACTACGCTTTTTTTGTGTCTGAGGAGAAAATTAGGGATTTTTTTGTTGACAAAAAATAAATTCAATACTAAGATTTTGGCAAAATGAAATTATTGTATAACTTAAAATTCTTATGTTTATGGCTAATACTATTTTGAAACAAGTCAACGACATTGGTGCGGTACTTGGTTATCCTTTCTATGTGTATCCTGACGGAACATGCGGTAAATCTATCGTTTCCGGCAAAATGAATGCTGTTGCTGTTGTGAAAAAGGAATTTCCGGTTAAAGAACTTAAAGCGGATTTTTTGTCTGATGCGGCGGATGATGATGAAATTTTAGCACATCTTTCTAAAATCGGTGTGAAACTCGGGTTTCCATTTTATGTTTATGCTGACGGTACTTGCGGAACAACCGCTAATTTTCATTCTGGTGGACAGCCTTTTGTCATGTGTGTTAAAAAGAAATTTTTGGTTGAAAAATTGCTTTTTGATGTCAATGAAGTGTCTGCAGCGCCGATTTCTCTTGATATTGAAGCAGAACTGTTGAGGCTTGAGAAATGCAGTGATGATGTCATTAAAACGTATTTTGAGCAGAATCAGCTTTCTGAAGCAGAACTACAGTTGATGCTTGAAAAATGTAGCGATAGAGTCATTAAAGCATATTTTGAACGGAATCAGCCTTCTGAAACAAAACAACTGTTGATGCTTGAAAAGTGTAGTGATGACGTCATTAAAGCGTATTTTCACAAGTATTATCTTTATGATGCCGCCGAACGGCTGATGCTTGAGAAAAGTAGCAATAATGTTGTTAAAGCTTATGTTAAAGAGCATCTTCTTTCTGGAACTGTCGGACTGCTCTTGATTGAAAAACGTGGTGATGATGTCATTAAAGCGTATGTTGAAATGCAAGAGCTTTCTCAAGCAGAGCAAAAGTTTATGCTGGAGAAGAAATGCAGTGATGATGTTATTCAAGCATATATTCAAAAACATTCGCTTTCTGAACCTGCAGAACAGTTGATGATTGAAAAATGTAGTGATGATGTCATTAAAATGTATGTTGGAGCGTATAGGCTGTTTAAATCTGCAGAACAGTTGATGCTTGAAAAGTGTAGTGATGATGTTATTAAGGCGTATTTTGAAAAGAATCGATTACACCCTGATGTAGAGCCATTTATGCTTGAGAAATGCAGTGAGGATATCATTAAAGCGTATATTGAAATGTATCAGCTTTGTGAATCCGCAGAACCGATGATGATTGAGAAATACAGCGAGGATGTTATTAAAGCGTATGTTGAAAAGCATTTATTTTGCGATAAGGCTGAGTGCGTGATGATTGAGAAATGCAGTGAGGATGTCATTCAAGCGTATGTTGAAAAGCATTATCTTTGTGAAGCTGCAGAACCGATGATGGTTGAAAAATGTAGCGAGGATATCATTAAAGTATATGTTGAAAAGTATCCGCTTTGTGGAGTTGCAGAACCGATGATGGTTAAAAAATGCAGTGATGATATTATTAAAGTCTATGTTGAAAAGCATAAGCTTTGGAGTCACAAGGCGCAGTGCGTGATGGTTGAAAAATGCAGCGAGGATGTCATTAAAACATATGTTGAAAAGCATTCATTTTGTGATAAGGCGGAGTGCGTGATGGTTGAAAAATGCAGCGATGATGTCATTAAAATGTATGTTGAAAAGTATCCGCTTTATGATAAGGCGCAGTGTTTGATGGTTGAAAAACGATCAGACGATGTTGTTAAGACTTATGCTGCAAATCATCGGATTTGTGAGCGGGCTAAAGATATGCTAGCATTGTGTCTTATGATGCGGAAAAGCGCTTAAACAGTTTTATACGTTGACTTGTTAAAAGGCTTTCTCTTCACGAGAGAGCCTTTTTTGTGCTTAATTTTAAGGGGCTTTGTGTGTAAATTTGGGTGATATTTGTGTTGACAAAAAATAAATTGTGCCTTAAGGTTTTGGCAAAATAAAATTATTGTATAACTTAAAATTCTTATGTGTATGGCTAATACTATTTTGAAACAAGTCAACGACATTGGTGCGGTACTTGGTTATCCGTTCTATGTCTATCCAGACGGAACATGCGGTAAATTTATCGTTTTCGGCAAAATGAATGCTATCGGTGTTGTGAAAAAGAAATTTCCGATTAAAGAACTTAAATCGGAGTTTTTAGGTAATATTCGCGAGGATGATGAAGATGTGTTGTTGCATCTTTCTAAAATCGGTGAGAAAATCGGTTTTCCGTTTTATGTTTATCCGAATGGTACTTGCGGTTCTACTCCTACTTCTAAAACTAATAAATTTCCGTTTACGATGGTTGTTAAACAGAAATTTGAGGTCGAACAGTTGATTCTTGATCCTCATGTGCTTAAATTGATGAAACAGGAAAAACTTAAAAATGTAAATTATGGAACTGCTCCCAGTGATGATTTGCTAACTGATGAAATTTCTTCGTTTGGTGCAGAATTGGAAATGGCTGTCGCTAAGGCTTATAAAGGTGATGTTTCGACGATATCCTATGATAAGTCTTCGCCTTTTACTCCTTCTGATGATGATTTGATATGGTTGGAAAAAGCTCGTAGCAATCCGCAGATGAGAGTGTGGTTGCCTCAGGAAGAAAGAGCCTTTGTTCTGTTTGCTTCTGTGGTAGATGGTAGAGAATATTTCTCTTGGCATTCTTTGTCGTATCAGGGATGTGAATTGTTGCTCCAACGCGGTAATAAAGAGCTGTTGAAAGCCTATGTTACCAGTCAGGATCTTTATGGCCCGGCTTTGCAATGGATGTTGCAAAAATGTGATGAAGATATTATCGCCGCTTATATTAAAAAACGCGGTTTCTTTTTGCAAAATATTGAAGGTGCCTTGTGGGTTATAGCTAAAGGAAGTGATTATTTGGTGCGAATGCTGATGCAAAAAAATAACTTTATGAGCGATGAGGAAACTCTTTTGGTTGCATCGCGTAGCGACGAGATTGTTTTGGCGTACGCTGATATAAGTAATGGGTTTAAAACTATTCCTGCTCAATGCGCATTGGTTGAAAAACACTCAGATGATGTTCTTAAAGCATTTATTGAAAAGTATCCGCTTTGTGATGAGGCTCAAAGTGTGATGGTTGAAAAACGCAACGATGATGTCATAAAAGCGTATTTTAAAAAGTATCCACTTTGTGAAGCCGCTGAAACGATGATGGTTAAGAAATGCAGTGATGATTTTATTAAAGCGTATTTTGAAAAGTATGAGCTTTTTCAAGAGACTCAAAGTGTGATGGTTGAAAAACGCAGTGACGATGTCATAAAAACGTATTTTGAAAAGTATTCGCTTTGTGAAGCTGCTGAAACGATGATGGTTAAGAAATGCAGTGATGATTTCATTAAAGCGTATTTTGAAAAGCATGCGCTTTGGGACGAAGTAGCGGAAAAGTTGATGATTGAAAAATGCAGCGGTGATGTTATTAAAGTGTATGTTGAAAAATATACGCTTTGTGATGATGCACAACAATTGATGATTGAAAAATGCAGTGATGATATTATTAAAGTCTATGTTGAAAAGCATAAGCTTTGGAGTCACAAGGCGCAGTGTTTGATGGTTAAGAAATGCAGTGCGGACGTTATTAAAGCGTATTTTGAAAAGGATCCGCTTAGTCATGATGTACAGTGTTGGATGCTAGAAAAATGCAACGATGAGGTCATTATATCGTATATTCAAAAGTATTCACTTTGTGATGATGCTCAAAAATTGATGCTTGAAAAATGTGGCGATGATGTTGTTAAGGCGTATCGGAAAAAATATGACATAGCTTCATCTCTTGAGGGCTTAATTCGCAAAAGAAATGGCTTCTTTTGGTTTTTGCGTGTTTAAACCGTTTTATCTGTTGGCTTGGTTAAAAAGGCTTTCTCTTTGTGAGAGAGCTTTTTTTTTGTGCTTGTTTCTAATGGACTTGCTGGGGAAATTCTATTTAATACCAATGATAAAAAATTGTGCTTTTTAGGGGGGAATAGTGCAAAAACTTATTTACTTTATCGGATTGCTGTGCTAAAGCCTTGATTAGATTGTTTGAGGGAATTGTTTTGAGCACAAAAAGCAAAAAATTACGTTTTCTTTCTCTGTTTTGGGATTACGCCAGCGCTTTATCTTTGATTGCGTTGCTCGTTTTGTTATGGCATTTGGGGAAAGGGCCGATTAAGGTTAATTTTTTGCGCCCCTATATTATCCAAGCTTTGACTAATGAAACCGCTGATTATGATTTGCAGGTGGGCGGGGTTAATTTGGAACTCGTGCATTCGGTGCAACCGGTCAAAATTATTGCTAAAGATGTGGAATTTAAAGATAAAGAAGGCGAATATTTGGTGCAGGCGCCACGGCTTTCTCTTTCTTTTTCCGCTCGAGCGCTTCTTAAAGGTATGCTCGCGCCGAGCTCTATTACCATTGAGGGGCCATCGGTGCAGATTACCGCTTCTTATGGACTTAAAAACGAAGAGAAAATAGAACGTAAAATCGCACAAATTCAAGATGAAGATAAAAAAGAGAGAATTCAAAAGTTTCGGGAGAAAATTGCCGCTCTTCCGCAAGAGGAACGGGAAAAAAGACGTGCTGCTCATCAGATTAAAAAGTTAGAGTTCTATTTTGAACAGTTTGAAGATTTTATGGAGCGTTTTAATTCTCCGGAACATCTATATCTCGAAAGCTTTATCAATACCATTAATGTTACCGATGCTACGCTTAATATGACAGAAGCTGATACGGGGCAGATGTTTACATTTACGGATATGGATTTTTCGTTTGAGCGTGGGGTGGCGGATATTTTGATTAAAACCGATAGCGCGGTTAAATTTGAGGACAGAACGTCGGCGCTTGATATGGCGCTTAAATATCGCTTACTTAACGATGAAGTCCAATACACGCTTAATTTCTCTGACCTCGTTATTAATGATTTGTACGATATTCTGGTGCCCGAAAAAGGTGATATTCGCGCGGTGGATATTCCGGTTAATGGTAAGTTTTCCGCTGTGATTGATTTTGGTAACGTGCTTAAAGATAAAGAGCATTTTGCGGATAATCTCGGAAATAATATTAAAAACGTCAGCTTTGCGATTGAAGGCGGACGTGGCAAAATCGGGTTTGGCGATAGTGAAGATTTTGACTACAACGTATCTTCGTTTAATCTTGAGGGACGCTTGCACGGCGGTTTGGATAAGGTTAAAATTGAAAATGCGGCGTTTGATTTTGACGGCAAAAAAGCTGAGCTTAGTTTGTCTGCTTCCGGCTTTAAGGATTATTTCTTTAAGGGGAATTTAGAGAACTTCAAAGTTACTTTCGGTGCAAAGGTCGGGGCGTTCCAAATGGATGAACTTTCTCTCTTGTGGCCTCGTTATTTGGGCGAAAAGGCTTGGGCTTGGTGTAAGGAAAGTCTTTATGGCGGTTCTATTTCCAATGGCGATTTTGTTTTTGATTTCGGGTGGGATAAAAATACCAAAAAATTCGGTTTGCTCAAACTTTCCGGTAAAGCCGAATTTGCCGACGCTAATCTTCATTATCTTGAAGGTATGCCGGTGGTGCGTAATGTGTATGGAACGGCTTTCTTTGAACACGATAAAATTGATATTAAAGTTGATAAAGGTGTTTCCGATGGGGTTATCCTAACCGGCGGGCAGGTACTCTTGTATGATTTGGATAAATATGACAACTTTATCAAAATTGATTTGACCGGAAATTCTACCATTACTGACGCGCTTAAATTAATTGACCACGAACCGCTCGGGTTTACTAAAGAAATGGGGGTTGATCCGGAATTGGTGGCCGGTGATGTTGATATTGATTTGAAACTTGATTTTGAACTCAAAACGAATCTGAAACCTGAAGAAATTAAAGTTGAAGTTAATGGGGATTTGAAGCAAGTTGAATATTTGGGCTTAGATGAGGGCAAGACTTTTGTGGCAGATGCTTTGCAACTGCATGTAACTGAAAAAGGTTTTACGCTCTCGGGTGTGGCAAAATATCAGGGAATTCCGCTTAATCTGGCGCTTAATGAAAACTTTAGCGAGAAAAAGCACAAGAGCCGTATTATTGCCGATGTTAAAATAGATGACAATGTGTTGAAAACGCTCGGCATTCACAGCGAAATTTTGGAGGCTCCTTATTTTACGGGAACTTCTGATGTGAAGGCGATTATTACTTTCTTAAACGACGGACGGATTGAGTTAGTGGTTGATGGTTCGCTTAAAGATACCGCGATTGATTATGCATTTTTAGGTTTTTCTAAAGAAAAAGGTTTTCCTTGTCGGGCTAAAGCCACCATGCTTATCAATAACGGAAAACTTGAGAAAGTAACGCATTTCCAACTTATTAAAGCGCTCTTCTCGGCGACGGGTAAAATGACGGCGGATAAAGAGGGACGCTTGAAGACGATTGATGTGACGGAAATTAAAGCGCCGAAGACTTTTGCTAAAGCCAGAGTGGACTTTAATTATCAGCCTAAACTTGCTCTTAAAGTGACGGTTTCCGGCGATGCGTATGATTTGACGGACTTCTTTGATAAACGTAAAAAAGACAGAGCAGAAGAGAAAAAACAAAAAGTTAAAAGCTTAAAAGACCCGTTGGAAGATGTAATGGATACGGATATTGTTATCGGGGTGAATAAACTTTGGACCAACAATAATGTGCCGGTTACAAATTTTGCCGGAAAAGCTGAGCTTCGGAACGGTATTGGCGTGCATCGGATTAATATGGTCGGAAACTATGGTAATAGTCGTGATGTGAAGATGAAACTTGATTTTGAACCAAGAGGCGATGAGTATATGCTGACGGTTGATTCCAATAACGCCGGAAGTACGCTGAAAGTGTTGCGTTTATATGAAAATATGAAGGGCGGTAATTTGCAAATCGAGGCGAAACGCGATAAATATAAAAACTTCAAAGGGCATGCTAAGATGAGAGATTTTGCTCTGGTTAATACGCCGGTGTTTGCTAAAATCTTAAGTTTGGCGTCGTTGACCGGAATCGTCGATATGTTGCGTGGCGAAGGGTTGACGTTTACACATCTTAACGCCCCGTTTACTTATACATTTTCTACCAAAAATTTAGAAACAACCGAGGCACGTATGTTTGGCTCTGTTGTGGGGGTAACGGTTAGCGGTAGTTATAATCTGGTTGATGAGGGATTGGATGCAAAGGGTATGATTATTCCTGCTTATGGTTTGAATACATTCATCGGTAATATTCCGTTGGTCGGAAAAGTTTTGGCCGGTAAAGACGGAACCGTGTTTGCGACAAATTATAGTGTGTCTGGGGATATGTCTGAACCGAAGATTTCGATTAATCCATTGTCTACGTTGGCGCCTAATTCGCTTAAGGAGTTATTCTCGTCTTCGGATTAAAAAATTGGTTAGTTAGGATTTTGGCGGTGGTTATGTGTTTGAGGAGGTTGTGATGGTTGATAAAATCGGAATTGATTTTCACGGGGTGATTTCGGCTGCGCCGGAGTTGTTTGCTAAGTTTTGTCATGAAATTCGTAAAAAAGGTGTGGCGGTTTATATTATCAGTGGGGGGCCGAGACATGATATCGTGCATTATTTGGATAAACATCAGGTCGAATATGATGAGGTCTGGGCTATCTTGGATTTTTATGAGAAACAGGGAAAAGTAGAATTCTTTGATGATGGCAGTTTTAAAGTGGATACCAAACTTTGGAACGAGGCTAAGGCTAAATATTGCGCTGAACAGAATATCTTGTTTCATATTGATGATTCTGCTGTTTACGGTCGATATTTCGTGACGCCGTATTGTAAATATGATATTTGCCACGGCGCGTGCGAACTGAATGGGCTTAAAATCGATTTTAATGATGCAGGTCGTGCGGCTCAAGATGTCGCTGATTATATCCGGCAATGTGCTTCGGCCTAGAAAATAAATCTTTGGGAAGTGCAAAATCAGTCATCGGCGGATTGCTTATTTATCTTAATGTTCATGTTATTACTTATTTGAGCCTTCATAAAGTGTCTCGCTTTAGAGTAAATTTAGGTGTTGATTTTATGGGAGATAAATGGTATAATATTCGCTATGGGGAATTTGTAGGAGAACTATTATGGCTGAAAATAATGAGGAAGAGTTTATACAAAAGGCTTTGTTTGATTTGGATTATCGTAATATGCAGGAAAAGCATGCGGAAGAATATGCCGTTGATAGCCAAAAATTTTCCGGTTATGCCAAAGAGGCTGAAAAATATGCTAAAGAGGCGGTGGAACGCAGAGATGCTTATAATCATAAAACACAGCCTATCAATAGAGTTTCGTTCTTGTTGACGAATATTGAGAAAATGGCGCAGGGGAAAAATGGGGCCGAATATGCACAAATTTATGAGACGGCTTCTAAATATTTGGATAATTTGGTTCAAAACGGTATATCCGCTAAAGAGGCTGCTGATATTAAGAAGGGGAAAGAGCCGGAAGTTGATATTGACGGTTCTAAAAAGTCTTTTTGGGGAAAAGTTAAAAATAAAGTTAAAAACTTTTGGAAACCGAACAATATGAAATTGCAGATGGAAAATCAAATTAAAGAGTTGAAAACGGCTTTGGCGCAAAATCCTTCTTTGCTTAATGACGTGAAGTATCAGACTAGTGCTACCGAATCTGAATTGCCTTCAACCTTTAAAGAGCTGGCGGCTAAAAGAGATAGAGTTGCCAGTGATTTACATTCGTCGGCTAGTTATTGGATCGGTGCTCATAACAGACAGGAAAATATTTCAAGGCAATCTGAGGAAAAGTCTCAGGCTTATGAAAGTAAACTTGCTAAAATCCAAGAGGCTCGCAGTAATGTGGCTAGAGAGATAGCATTGCGTGCTGAGGCGCGTAAAAGTGCCGGAATTAGTGATACTAAAGCGAATACCGGTGTCGATCGTTTGGCTGATAAGGCGCAAGCTATGGAAGGTATGACACCAGAGCAGAGATTGGCGTATCGTAAAAGTCAATTGCGCGGTACAGATACCGAAAAAGACAAAACTGTGGTTAAAAGAGAAATTAATGCTCAGGTTATGAATAAAGTGATGGATGGCAAATTACGCGCTTAATATATTCGGTGTTAATTTGAAAGGGCCTTTTAATAAGGCTCTCTTTTTTTGTGTCTTGAATAGGTGAGATTTATTTAATTATTTTTATAGCGGAGGATGAAAAGAAAAAGACAGCCCCCCATGGCTGCTTGTTTCGCGGCGGCAAAAGTGCCTCCGTGCGAAACGGTGTTTTCGTACTTATTTTATGATTTTTATTGTGGGGGAAAACTGTATCCCTGAATGGTAACTTTGTTATTTTTTATTCGGTATAGTATTACCAACTTTGTTTAATTTTGCGTTACTTTTGTTTTTTTATTTGGTTGATGTTATATAAAAGTAACATTTTACTATGTTTCTTGCTCCGTCCCATCTTGCTATGCTTCTTGCTCCGTCCCATTTTGCTATGCTTCTTGCTACGCATCGGAGCGTTACCCAACTTTAAGAGTAACTGGTGGACCGTAGAGGTAACGTCTTGCTTCGTAAAGGGCAAAATTGCCCAACTTCGCTTCGTCGCGTTACCACAAAGTCCTCCTAGAGTAGGTGGTGGACCGTAGAGGTAACGCTCCTCTGCTACATCCATGTCAAGGATGCGTTCTACTTTTAAACTAACGGTCCGACTTCTATTGCCGCGTTGAGCATATTGCTTTTATCATATTTTTTGTATATTGCAAGCCTTTTTTGCTTATTTGTGAAAAATTATTGAAAAGTTAACTTTTTGTGTGTATAACTTCTCTCGTATAATGAGTGCAACTATAAATAATTTTAAAAGAGATAATATGAGCGATAATATAGATTTTAGAGTGGATTATAGTAAAATTAATGTCCTGGATGTGTTTAATGGCGATAATATCAAATTTCCACTCGTCTTGTCTATCCCACATTGCGGTACGGTCTTTCCTGATGAATTCTTGAAGGCCGTTAGACCCGATGTCCATACTTTACGCAAAAATGAAGATATTTTTGTGTACGATTTGTTGAAACCGGCTATTGATGAGGAGCAAATTACAGCCGTTAAACTTAATCTTAATCGCACTTTTATTGATGTGAATCGTGCTAAGGTCGAACTCGACCCGAATATGTTTTTTGATTATCCTCGCGAAGATATCGGGCTTAATCAACAACGTTCTCGCTACGGACTCGGTATTATTCATAAAGTTACTGCAGATAGTCAGCCGATTTATGCAGGTAAAATCTCTTATAAAGAAGCTGAACAACGGATTGAAAATGTTTATGAGCTCTATCATAAAACCCTTAAAAATTTGATTGATAAGGCTATTGCTAAATTCGGTTTCTGCTTGGTCCTTGATTGCCATTCCATGCCCTCTAAAATCTGCTCCATTATCTCCGAAAGCCCGCGTATCGATTTTTGTTTGGGGAACTTGTTTGAACAAAGCTGTCCCAATAAAATCAGTTTCTATGTCGAAAATGAACTTGTTAAACGTGAGTACTATGTGTCTAAAAATCGCCCGTATTCCGGCGCGTTTATTACTTTTAATTATTGCGAACCGCGTAAGCAATCTTATACGCTTCAACTTGAAATTAACAGGGTAATTTATGCAGATGAAAATACATTAGAAAAAAATGTTCATTTTCAACGCGTTAGCTATGATCTTGGTAAGGTCGTAACCCAGTTGGCGCATTTTTTGCTGGATTTTTAAAAAAATTGTGATATGTATTCCTCTTGTATTTTGTCGGAAAGTTATTTTTTTCTTCCGGCACTTTGTTAATTTACCCGTGTTTGGGGATAGTCGTTTTTTAACGCTAACCGGGCCGAAAGTTTAAAGACAGGGACGCCCTTTGCCCTTAAAACGGTATTGAGGATTTTTATATCGTGCTAAAAAGCATCTTATTCCTGTTGGTTTTGATTAGTTTCATTACCACACCAACCAGAGCTTATGAAGCATATAATTTTTCCACAGCAGATTTAATGAAAGAACAGCAAGAGCTTGAAGCGGCAAGAAAGCAACAACCGCAGGTTTTTGAGCTTTGTCAGATTGCTGTTGATAAGGCGGAAAAAAATTATCAGATTAAATCTAATCTTTTGCAAACTATCGCTTCTGTTGAAAGCGGTCGTTGGAATGCTCAGGCTGGTAAACGTGTCGCTTGGCCATGGACCGTGCATGCTAATGGTAAAGGCAGATATTATAAGTCTAAGGCTGAGGCGGTTGCCGCTGTTAAAAATTTGCAACAAAAGGGGATTACCAATATTGATGTTGGCTGCATGCAGATAAATCTTAAATATCATGGTAAGGCTTTTGCTAATCTTGATGAAGCTTTTGATCCTGAAAAAAATGTTGCATACAGTGCGAAGTTCTTGCGTAAACTTTATAAAAGAAATAAGCAAAACTGGACAAAGACAGCGATGCATTACCATTCTCGTAATTTGAGAAGAGGTACTAATTATAAAAATCGTTTGGAAAAACATTATGCACAATATGTGCGGGATGACGGTGATAACGTCACACTTTTTAATTAAACCAGATAAATGTTGATCATTAAAAAACTCTCTTCCGTGGCGGAGGAGAGTTTTTTGGTAGAATTTTGTTTGCTTTATGCTTTAGATGCCTTCGAGTGGATGATGACTTGGCGGAACGCTTTCCTCCTTATCGGGGAGGTTATTTTCTAAGATGATGTCAAAGATTTTGACGCATAACTTGTGCTTGTTGGCACGAAGTAAAGCTAACCTAAAGTCATTTGCCGCATACCACATGCAACACTTGGTTACATCTTCAATGGTTTTGTCATCGTAGAGCGATATGATTTTATCTATATGCTCAGGTTGGCGAAGACGGTATTTTTGCGCATATTGCAATAATAAGTTTTTGTTGCCGCGTTCTATCAATGCCATTAAGGACGGGGCTTTTAGTTCGTCGTAGTTGACGATGAGGCGATGTTGGATGTATGCTTCAACTTCGCTTGTTGTTCCATATTTCATTAATATGGTTTCCGCTTCTGTGTCGATTTTATCGCGTGAAGCACGGGCAGCGTTTAATAGAGCTGCTTCTCTTGCGGTCATTTTCATAATGGATAGTTTTAATAGTTTGACAATAATTGTTTTATATGCCGATTGTGCGGAAAGAAATTATGGTTGTCAATGCTTTTTGAGGGGGAAAATCTCTTTTTATAGTTTGGAATTTTTGCTTGCATTTATTATTTTTAGTGCTTATTCTGGTTTGAGTTTGGGAAATATGCAGAGATTTGAGATGATTATGGAAAATATCGAAGAGAAGAAAAAAGAAGAGTCTTGGGGGGAAACTTTCAGAACGGTTATTTATGCTATCATTATTGCCGGTTGTATTCGTACGTTCTTGTTTGAACCGTTTAAAATTCCGTCGGGGTCTATGTATCCTACTCTCGAAATCGGTGACTTCTTGTTTGTTTCTAAATATACTTACGGATATTCTCGCTACTCGTTTCCTTTCGGAAAACCCGCGTTTGAGGGCAGAATTTGGCAGGATTTGCCCGAACGTGGCGATGTGGTGGTTTTTAAATATCCGGGGGATAATAAAACCGATTATATCAAACGTGTTATCGGGCTGCCGGGCGATACCGTGCAGATGAAAAACGGACGCTTGTTTATTAATGGCGAAATGACACAAAGACAAGAGGTCAGTAAATATGTTATTGATGAATATACTATTTTGCCTATGACTTATACAGAATATGTCGAAACTCTTCCTAACGGACGGCAACATCGGATTTTAGAGGCTTCCGATGATAAATCTACCGATAATACCGTCGAATTTAAAGTCCCGGAAAATCATTATTTTATGATGGGCGATAATCGTGATAATTCTAACGACTCTCGTAAAGATGTCGGTTTTGTTCCTCTTGATAATATTGAGGGGAAAGCCAGATTCTTGTTCTATTCTCATGATGATTCCGTGGTCTGGTATAATCCGATTAGCTGGATTATGGCTATTCGCTGGAATAGATTGTTTAATACAATTAAGTAATTGGTTGATGCTGATTAGAGTAAAAGGCGTTGCGTCGGTTGGTGCGGCGCCTTTTTTATTGTTTGAACTTTTGTTGAGAAAATGTAAAAAATACGGTATATTTTGGGCAAAATAAAATTATTGTAGATTAAAAATTATGGAAAAGAATCTTATTTTGTTACAAGTCAACGTTCTGAGAGCGGTTTTTCAGAGATGATACAAAAAAATTTTCTTTTCTGATAGATTTTGTTCTCGGACGTTAGACTATATTGCAGAAAAAGCTATCTGTAAAAAAAAAAGCAGACAAGAAAAATTTGCCAAAATTAAAAAGGCAGCGATGTGGTATGGTAAAGTTGCGAGTTTTTTTGTTTATCTTTTTTCATAGGTAATGCGGTAAATGCAATACTTGTGACTTAAAAAAAGACTTTTTCTTTATAGGGAGAGTCTTTTTTTGTAATATTGCTTGACAAAAAGTTGGTCCTGGTGTATGGTTTTGGCAAAATTAAATTATTATAACCCTTAATTTTTTTGTTATGGCTAATACTATTTTGAAACAAGTTAACGTAATCGGCGAAAAACTTGGTTATCCTTTTTATGTGTATGCCGACGGTTCTTACGGGAAAGATGAAGTTGCTGAAGACGGTCGTACTAAGGCTGTTATTAAAGTAAAGAGCAAATTTCCGGTTAAGTCCTTAAATTCGAATGTCGTCATTGCGGTATCCGCCAAAAAAAAAGAGTTGTTTGCGTGTTTTTCTGAAATCGGAAGGGCTATCGGATATCCGTTTTATGTGTATTCCGATGGATCGTGCGGTACAACTTTGCAGTCGAAAATCGGGAACCTGCCTTTTTTTATGATGGTGTATGGTAGCGTTGCAGGGGGGAAACCCTCTCCTAAAGTGGAAAAAATTCTGGCTAAGTTTCAAGCGGCCGCCCTGCCGAATGAAGTGGTAGGTATCGCTAAATCTCAACCTACATGCTATGATTTGGAGTGTTTGGAAGATGTGCGGCGCAAATTGAAACTTAATGAAGAATTGACTACTCCGGAAATGCGCGTTTTGGTCAAATTCGCTACTGAACGAGAAGTTTCGGATTATGTGGAACATCATTGCTTATATTCCACTTTGTTAGCGGATTATTGTTCGGATGAGGTTGTGCTTAAATATGTCAGACTTCGTTTGCTTTCGGTTACTAATTTGCTGAAGATGATTAGAATTGGACGATTGCAGTTAATTGAAAAAATTCAAGAGGTGTGCTCTTTTAATACTTTTAATTCTCAGCATTCCTATTTTAAGAATATCGAAATGCTTATTCAACAACGGAAACAGAAACTCTTGAAAACACAAATTCGCAAGTATGACGCTTGGTTTGAAAATCAGGAGGTCTTGCTGGTTAAAACGGCCGATGAAGAGATGATTACTTATTATCTTAACTATCATCCGTTTAAAAAGCCGGCACAAAAAGCTCTTATTGAGCTCGGTTATCCGAATCTTATTCAACTGTATCAGGAACGATATGGGTTTGATGCGGAGTATTATCGGTTGGCGCATTTGAAACGGTTGTTGTTTTTCTAAACGAGTAGTCGTGTGAGCAACAATTTGGGGTAATTAAAAAAAGGCTTTCTCTTTGCGAGAGAGCCTTTTTTGTTGTGGAAATTTGAGCTTATTGAGCGTTCTTAATTTCCTTTTTGATGCGAGCGCGTGTGCGCCAATGTTTGAAAAGACCTGATTTTTGGGCTTCAATGGCTTTGAAGAAATCTTTCCATGTGAGATTGCCGCATTCAATCTCTTGCTTGAACCACTTTTTGTGTTTCTGCCACTGAGCAGGTTGTGCAAAGTGGCGGAACAGTTCGTCCCAGGTCGCATAGCTTATTACCCAGCTTAATGCAGCTTCATACAGCGCCTTGCCGTTGGGTTTGAAAGTTGCCGTGCCGAACATGTAATCATCTGCAACTTCTCCTTCCGGCGTTAAGTGCTTCAATATGCCAAACGCGATAGCCAGCGCGTGATTGAGCAACTTCTCGTGTTTGAGGCACACCGGCAGAGTTTGCATGATAAATGCGTACTCAGCTTCTCCCATTAACCCAGGTTCACCGCCTAAGCAGTAATTTTGTGAGGCGTATTCACGGTAGGCTTCTGGGAGAGCCTTGAATGTTGGAGTAGTGTCATCTTCATGCAGAACCGCACCGTTGCTGATGCGCTGCATGGCGATTTCTAACATGATTTCTCCTAAGTAGTTGTCTGTTCGGCACACCGTATCGGCATAGTGTGCTAAGAACTTCATATACTCAGGATAAATCCTGTTTCTGTATTCAGCCCTTCCTGCCAAACGAGGCAAGATTACATTGTTTACGACTTCTGTCCATGGCTTTGATGACAGGTTTTTAACTCCGGTTTCTTTTTCTAGATAAGCAAAAATTTCCATAATTATAAAATAAATTAATAGTTAATAAATATAGTTTGTCACTTCTTAGTGTAACACAATTTATAGGGATTGCAATAGTTTTTTGTCTAAAATGTGCGCGGTACGGAGGGGGATAGTAGTGTAGCGGGGTGAGGGATAACAGTGTAGCGGAGAGGCTTTATAACTAGGCTTGAGGTGTGGCGATAAAGGGGTAAAAAATTGCTTGCATTTCCGTAGATTTTAGCGTATTTTGTGGCTAATCGTGTTATTAAAAAATTTTGAGCGGATTTGATGATAAAAAAAATTGAAGAAAAATTAGGGTATACGTTTCATAATCCCAAACTCTTACGGCAGGCGTTGACGCACGCGAGCTTTACCGCCGATATTCATGAAAATTATGAACGGTTGGAGTTTTTGGGTGACAGAATTTTGGGGGTGACAATTGCCGAAATGCTTTGTCGCACGTTTCCGAATGAACCGGAAGGTAACCTTTCGCAACGCTTTGTCGGACTCGTTTGTAAAGATGCCGTGGCGGAAGTTGTGCGCGAACTTGGCGTTGAAAGGGCTATTGTTGCGGCAAATGTTGATGTTCGTGATAGTTTGAACGTGCTTTGCGATGTCGGCGAGGCGCTGATTGCGGCAATTTATCTGGATAGCGGCGATATGACCGTGGCTCAAGATTTTATTCGGAAACATTGGACGCCGCTGATTGATCGGAAATCTCGTCCGCATAAAGATTTCAAAACAAAGTTACAAGAAGAAGCTCATCATTTTAATCTTAATCCGCCACTCTATCGGATGTTGAAAAAAACAGGCTCCGAACATGAGCCGATGTTTCAGGTCGAGGTTTCTTTTGATAACGGAAAAAGTGCGGTCGGCAGAGGTAAAAGCAAAAAATTAGCCGAACAAGAGGCTGCGCATAAAATGTTGGAAATTTTGGGTGTTGCCGATGACTGAAAATAAAACAAATATGTCGGTGGTAGATAGGAATATTGAAGGTGGTGAAACGCAAACTCGTTGTGGGTTTGTGGCGTTACTCGGGGCGCCGAACGCCGGTAAATCCACCATTACCAATAACTTTGTCGGCTCTAAGGTTAGTATTGTTTCGCCCAAAGCGCAAACGACGCGCACGACTGTTAAAGGTATCGGTATTTGGGGAAATTCGCAAATCATCTTTTTAGACACGCCAGGGATTTTTAAGCCGAAACGTCGTCTTGATCGAGCTATGGTTGCTTCCGCTTGGGGTGGGGTTAGCGATGCTGATATGACGGTTTTGGTGGTTGATGCCAAAAGGGGTTTTGATGACGAAACGAAAGCTATTATCCAAAAGCTCTCTGAAAATCATATCGACGCGGTGTTGGTGCTTAATAAAATCGACCTCGTTAATGAAGAAAAATTGTTGAAACTTTGTGCGGAACTCAACGAGGCTTATCCGTTTAAAGAAACATTTATGATTTCGGCGATGGATGGCAAAGGAACGGATGATTTTTATCAATATTTGGCGGATAATCTACCCAAAAGTCCATGGTTTTATCCCGAAGAACAAATGTCCGACTTGCCGCTGAAACTTTTGGCGGCGGAAATTGTGCGTGAAAAATTGTTTCTCTATCTGCGTCAAGAGTTGCCGTATGCCCTTACGGTGGAGCCCGAACTTTGGGAAAGACGCGAGGATAATTCGGTTCGTGCCGAAATGACGATTTATGTGGAGCGGGACAGCCAAAAACAAATTGTTCTGGGGCGTGGCGGGGCGATGATTAAAAAAATCGGTCAGGCGGCTCGTCATGAACTTGAAGACTTGCTTGAAGACCGTATTCATCTGTTTTTGTTTGTTAAAGTGCGGGAAAATTGGGGCGATGATCCGGCTCGCTATGCCGATTGGAATTTGGATTTTCGCGCGTAAATCTCGTATATTTGCATATGCTTAATGGGGCATATTTTGACTCGGCAAGGGGAGTGGGTGGTTAGTGTGTGCTTTAGTCGCAAGTTGTTTTTGTGTGGAAAGTCAGGGCTTTTGATTAGGGCGGGTTTAAATCAGCAGATAAATGCTTATATCTATGCCAAAACTTATGGAGGTCGATATGGAAATTTATTTGTTTATCGCTTTGGTGTTTATGTATCTCTTAACAAAAATGATGCTCCCCAAACGGGCGCAAAAGAAAATTTGGACCGGTGCTTATATTGTTTCTTTTGCTATCACTTGCATCGCTATCTTTTTTATTCGCTCCTATGCTAAAGATATGTTGATGCAAGCCGGTGAACTCAACTGGTATTATATCCTCTATGTCTTTGGCGCTATCAGCACAATTTTGGGTGTGATTAACCTCTGGATGTATAAAAAAGGCGTGATTGCTCTTTTTTCTGCGGCAGAGGATGAGGACGATGATGATGATGAGATTGCTTAGTTAAAGCGCGATTTTTTGTTGTAAAATTTTTGAAAACAGCGTATCTTGCCCATAATTGTTTTTTTATCTATAAACGGACGGATACGCTTATGCCTCTCTATCGCCTTAATAATATTAAACTTCCTGTTCATGCCACCGTTCAAGATGCCTTTAACGAGGCTCTTCTCTTGTTACAGTTGACGGTTGATGTGGTTTCGCAAATGCGCGTGGTTAAAGAATCGATTGACGCGCGCAATAAAGCTCATTTAATCAAAGTGTTTGCAGTCGAGTTTGAGTGCGACAAAGAGTTGGTGGAAAGTTCGGATTTGATGAAATTGCCTGCGGCGGAAAGGCTTGATTTTATGGGGCACGGAACCGCTTTGACACAATTACAAAGGCCGGTGGTGGTCGGTTCGGGTCCGGCCGGTATGATGGCGGCACTCTGCTTGGCGGAAGCCGGGCTTAAACCGATTGTTTTGGAACGTGGCGCCAGTGTTCTTGAACGGCAAAAGGCTGTTGATACTTTTTGGAAAACGGGACAACTCTCCATACAAACAAATGTGCAATTCGGAGAGGGCGGCGCAGGTACGTTTTCCGACGGTAAATTGATGACCGGTATTAAAAAAGATAAATTTACCGCAAAAGTTTTGCATGAATTTGCCGCAGCCGGCGCACCTTCCGAAATCCTTTATCTTGCCAAGCCGCATATCGGTACTGATAATCTGGTGAATATGGTGCAGAATATTCGGCGGAAAATTATCGCTCTTGGCGGTGAATATCGTTTTAATGAAAAAATGGATGATATCTTATTGCAAGAAATGACGCTTGATAATGGCGAAAAGTCTTCTCGGATTAAAGGAATAAAAGTATTGCGTGCAGACGGTTCGGCTTATCAACTTGATACCGATATTTTGATTTTGGCACTCGGGCATTCGGCGCGCGATACCTTTCAGATGCTTTATCATCGCGGTCTTCTTATGGCGCAAAAACCGTTTGCCGTCGGTGTACGGATTGAACATAAACAAAAAGATATTAACCTAGCTCAATACGGGCAAAAATTTTGGAACTCCCCTTATCTCGGGGCGGCTGATTATAAACTCGCCGTACATCTTGATAACGGACGAGGCGTCTATACTTTTTGTATGTGTCTGGGGGGGAGTGTCGTGGCGGCGACTTCTCTTGCAGGACATGTGGTCACCAACGGTATGAGCGAATTTGCTCGTGATAAAGAAAATGCTAATGCCGCCGTGTTGGTTAATGTGGATGAAAATGATTTTGGTTCTGCGCATCCGCTTGCCGGTATCGAATTTCAGGAAAATCTGGAGAAAAAAGCATTTACACTCGGGGGGAGCAACTATTTTGCGCCGGTGCAAAAAGTCGGCGATTTCTTAAAAGGTAAACCAACTGCTGTTTTGGGGAAAGTGACGCCTTCTTATCAACCTGGGGTTAAACCTTCCGATTTTAAGCAGTTGTTTCCGAAAGCGCTCTATCAAGCTCTTCAAGAGGGTATTCGTCGTATGGATAAAAAATTACGGGGCTTTGCCGATGATGATGCTGTTTTAACTGCAGTTGAAAGTCGCTCTTCCTCTCCGGTGCGCTTGCTTCGTAATGGTGCGTATATGAGTAATATTTATGGCGTTTATCCGATTGGCGAAGGTGCCGGATATGCCGGCGGAATTACCAGTGCGGCGGCCGACGGCGTTAAAGTTGCGGCGGTGTTGTGCGGATTAAAATAACGTGCTGACTTTATTGGCTGTGATTAAGTTGTGCTAAAGGGTTGAGCGACGCTTTTTGTTGTTTTAAACTATAGACTAATGGATTTTTTGATTTTGAGGGAGATTATCATGAATAAAAAAACTTTGCTTCTCGGTTCGGCTTTAGGCGGGGTGCTTGTGGTCGGTGTTGCCGGTTGGCTCTTGCTTGCAGACGGAAAGCCGGCAACATTGCAAAACTATTGGAATGGTGAAACCGAACTCAATGTCGCCGATAAAAACGGTGTTCTCTCGCTGATTAAAGCTGTTCAAGCTAAAGATGAAGCAGTGGTTGCTTATTTGATTGAACATGGCGCAGATGTTGATAAAAAAGATAGAAACGGAATGTCTGCGGTGGAGGCTGCCGCGGCAACGGGAGATTTCTCTTTGTTTGAAAGAACGGCTAAAGCTTCTAAAATGACTTTAAGCGAACCGATGTTTTTGGATAAAGCTCTAGATGGCGGTAATTTGAAAATTGTACAGTTCTTGCTCGATAAAGGCGCTAATGTTAATGCTACGTTGCAATTCAAAGGTAAACATATGCCAGATGAATTGCCCGATTTTAAAGATCCGCGCGTGGTTACGCCTCTTAAAAAAGCCGTGATGCTTGGACAAGCCGATATGGCGGCGTTGTTGCTCAAAAACGGTGCTGACGGTGCAGAGTATTTCTTGGTGCAAAATGTTCGTTTAGCCTCGCCGCAGATGGTCAAAGTGTTGGGCGATAGTTTGAAAAATTTGCAAACTGTTATCGCCGGTAATGTCGATTTGCTTTCTTATGCCGTTCTTGTGGCGCCGAAAGATACTATTGCCTATTTAATTGATAAAAATGCAGGTGATGTTAATCTGGCTTTCCAAAGAGCGCTGGTTTATCGTAAAGACGGTGATAAAATTATTTTGGATAATGTAACTTATAAAGTTACCGATACTTCCGATGTGTTTAAACTTTTTGCCGATAAAGGTGCTCGCGTTTCTCCAGAGGCTATGGAATTGATGCTGAAAAAAGGACGTAATGAGGATTATTTAACTTTGGCGCAGTGCGCGCCGAACCCTAATGCCTTGAATGCTCAAAATCAAACAATGCTTATGGTCGCTTTGCAAAATGGTTATGAAACGGCTGTCGACTTTTTGCTTAAACAGCAGAATATTGATTTGTGGATGGCGGAAAATGACGGCAATACGCCGATTGCTATGGCGGTTGAAAAAGCTCGGAAATATCCGAAAATTTTGGAGAAAATTGAAGCTAAACTTGCTGATGTTAATGAAGCCGGTTATAAAGGTGAAACTCTTTTGATGTTGTTGGCTCAACAAGGTCTTGAGGCTGATTTTAATAGAGTGCTCGCAAAAGGGGGGGATGTTTATAAAGTTAATAATGTCGGTGAAAATTTGCTGATGTATGCCGCACTGGGGGGGAATGAACAAATCGTTTCTTTTTTGGTGGAACAGGGATTGAATGTTAATGCCAGAGATAATGCCGGAAGAACGCCGTTGATGTATGCTATTGAAGGCGGAAATAAACGCGTTATTCAATTGTTGTTGGATAATAAGGCGGATATTAATGCTGTTGATTTTGAGGGTAAAAATGTTTTGATGTATGTCGCTGAATTCGGTACTGCTGATTTTGCTGATGAATTATTGGATGAAGGGGGAAGTTTGGCGGCGGTTGATAATAATGGACGGACACTCCTTATGTATGCGGCGCAAAATGCTAATTTGCTTATGGTGGAGAAATTATTGGATAGTGCCGGCGATGTTAATAGAACCGATAATGATGGTTTGAGCGTCATTGCTTATGCTGCTAAAAACGGTAATGTTGATGTTTCTCGTTTGTTGGTGCAAAATGGAGCAAATCTTTATGCTAAAGATAATAATGGTAAAATTCCTGCTTTTTATGCCGCAGAAAAAGGTAATCTGGAGCTTTTTAATATCTTGACTATGGCGGGGATGTTATTTGGTGATTCTGAAAAAAATACTGGTAAGTTGATTCTTATGTATGCTATTGAAGGCGGAAATAGCGATATTATACGCAGAATCTTAAGTGTTTATCCTTTTTATAATAAAAAAGACAGATTTGGCAGAACTGCTTTGATGTTTTTGGTGGATAAAGGCAGACCGGATATGGTGCGCGAATTTATTCGTAAAGGGGCAAATGTCGAATCGCGCGATAATCGCGGTAAGTCTGTCCTTATGTATGCCGCTGAAGGTGCTACCGGCGTTAATATGGTTACGGTTATGCAAAGTTTTACTTCATCTATAGATCGAAATCTTAATCTGCGTGATGCTGATGGTAAAACTGCTTTGATGTATGCCGTTAGCGGTAAAAATGCTCAGCTGATTAAAGCACATATGCTTTTGGAACGAGGAGTTGAGGTCGATACTGTTGACGCTACCGGTAAAACCGCTTTGATGTATGCTGTTGATAATCGTGATATCAGAGTGGAAAAATTAATGGTTGCCGAATTGTTGGAGAAAGTTCAACGTATTGAACAAAATGACGATAACGGACGTACCGCTTTGATGTATGCCGCGGCTAATCCGCAGGCTGATACTCAAATCTTGACTATGCTCTTAGATAAAAAGGCTAATATCAATGCGGTGGATAATGCCGGTAAATCTGTTTTGATGTATGCCGTGCAGGGCGGAGATATTGGTAAAGTTAAACTTTTGCTTGAGGCCGGTGTTAATAAAAATGCTAAAACTTCCGACGGTAAAACAGTTTTGGATTTTGCTAAGGTTAATGGGGATTGCTTTGTTAAAGCAATCAAACAATTGCTTTAGAGTTGCTTGCTCCGATGTGTTTCGGAAGGGGGTAAAAAAAACTCCCGTATTAAACGGGAGTTAGTGGGAGAAATCGATTTCTTACAGCTTATCTAACGGTGCTTCTCTTGTGCAACGAGTTGCGCAAGCTGTTGCATAAGAGGCGGTTCGTTAGTTTGTTTAGCTGAAAAATACAGCTATTCTTTCGTTGGCAAAATACCGATCTTCATAGCACGGCTCAATCTTTTCGTTTGCTTCTGTTCCATTGAAATGGATGAAGTAGTGCGGTGTGTGATTGAGCTTTTCTTTACACCAGCAACGGCAGTCTAAATGGCTGTCTACCGCTATACCATATTTGCTTAATACGGCTGCGGTGGCCTTGATGCGATTGCGGGATTTTTTGTCTTCGAGGGTTTTTCTGAAATTTTCCCAAGGGGGTAAATCGCCTTTCTTGCCCTCAAATTCATACTGTGAGGCGATGTGGGCCGCGTATGAATGATTGTATACGCTTTCCGTTTCGGCTCGCAGGGTCTTTTTCCAGAAAATTCCAGACTTCAGACGCCAACCCCATACCTCGTCTTTACGCGTGATGTCCAATGCGTTCTTTATTTCGAAACGATTGGTGCCGTTTATCTTGTAAATTATCGGAAGTGCGGTCGGTATCAGTGTGGGACTGGTGGAACGTACTTCCGAATTCCTTACAGGCGCCGGATTGGGGATTTCGGCATTGCAATTGCGATTGCGCTTGCGGTTTTGCCCTTTGTAGCGTTTGCTACATACCAGAAGTGTTAGAACCATGCAGACAACGGATATTGTTGCGGGTTTGCGGCTTTCGTCTTTCAGGCAGTTGACGAAACTTTCAGGATTGACACTTAACGTGCTCATGATGGTATTGACCATCTTTCTGTCTGTTGCTTTCATAAGAATAGAGATTTAATAGTTAGACATTATGATATGGATTACATTTTGCTTTATAGACGATTTTTTATATTCAGACAAGAATGTTTTTAGGATGCGAAACTTCAATACCTGCTCGAATGTATGTAAAATGGGGCGCTGTAGTTGCTTGCAGGTTGTGGATAACTCTGTGGATAACTTCTTTGAACCTTGATTTGTCTATTTATTTCAATTGCTTAATTGCTCTTTTCCTCTTAAAGGTAATGCGGCTGAAAAAAATATAGTTTCCATTTGGGGAGAAAATAACCGTGATTTTATATAGAAAAAGCCCCTCGCAACGGAGGGGCTTAAATGTTTTAGTACTGCGATTAAAATTCTGCCAACACTTCCGATGATTCATGTGTATTGTGAATATTTACCATCGCAATCGTGTTGTAACCGTTATCAACGTGTACAATTTCACCTGTAATCGCTTCTCCAAGAGGTGATAACAAAGCTAATGCAGCGCGACCAACTTGTTCTTGGGTAACGTTTGCTTGTAACGGTGCGTTTAATTCATTCCAACGCAAAATTTTGCGGAAGTCACCAATACCGGAAGCAGCCAATGTTTTAATCGGGCCGGCAGAAATGGCATTAACGCGAACTTTTTGTTGTCCCATATCTACTGCAGCATAACGAACAGATGCTTCTAATGCAGCTTTGGCTACACCCATGATGTTGTAGTTTGGCA
This sequence comes from uncultured Alphaproteobacteria bacterium, assembly GCA_949297665.1. Lineage (GTDB taxonomy): Bacteria > Pseudomonadota > Alphaproteobacteria > RF32 > CAG-239 > CAG-267. Next base: position 32,545 of record CASFTO010000036.1, read on the forward strand.
ATACACGTTCTGAACCTAAGTAGGTTAAGGTTACGATAGAACCGTTTTCATTCATATACGGAGATGCGCAACGGCATGCTTCTAAGAATGAATAGCATGAAATGTGCATGGTGTTGGTGAAGTTTTCCAAAGTGGTATCAATGGTGCGACCTTTTAATTGATCTTTATCAGAAAACGCAATGGCGTGAACCACAAAGTCCAACTTGCCCCATTTTTCGCCTAATTCTTTAAAGCAAGCTTCAACAGATGCAGAATCGGTTACATCGCATTTGATTAATGTTGGTGCATAAGAAAGTTTTTCAGCCAAAGGAACAACTCTTTTTTCAAGAGCTTCGTTTTGGTATGAAATAGCGATTTGTGCGCCTTGTGCATCCAAAGCTTGAGCAATCCCCCAAGCGATTGATTTATCATTGGCAAGACCCATAATCAGGCCCTTTTTACCAGCCATAAGTGGTTCAACTGTCATGTATAATTACCTCGTATAATTTTTTTTACAGTATGTTTTTTGAAACTAACTATCCTTGTTCTTACAGAATTAAATGTCATTTGTAAACCTTTTTTTTCAAATTTTAGGTATGGGAAATGTGAAAGTTTTGTTACTAAAAGATGAAATGGGCGGAAAATATGGCGTTTTGAGGGGGCGAGATGTTGTGTATCCTTTTGTTTTGACGCTATATATTAAAAAACTTGCGGAAAATCAAAAAAAACTCTTGCAAACCGAACAAAAACAGAACATAATCCTCTCAGTAACGTTCTCAAGATTATTTTTAAGAGGTTTAAATATGGAAAAAGACAAAGCGTTAGAAGCGGCGCTGAGCCAAATTGAACGAGCTTTCGGTAAAGGCTCTATCATGCGTCTCGGACAAGACACAAAAATTGATATTGAAGCCATTTCTACCGGTTCTCTCGGTATTGATATTGCTCTGGGTATCGGTGGTTTGCCGAAGGGGCGTATTGTGGAAATCTATGGTCCGGAAAGCTCCGGTAAAACAACTTTGGCGTTGAGCGTAATTGCTCAGGCTCAGAAAAAAGGCGGTACTTGCGCATTTGTTGATGCGGAACATGCTCTTGATCCGTCTTATGCGAAGAAAATCGGTGTGGATATCAATAACCTCTTAATTTCGCAACCGGATGCCGGTGAGCAGGCTTTGGAAATTGCCGATACTCTCGTTCGGTCCGGCGCAATTGACGTGTTGGTCGTTGACTCGGTGGCTGCTCTTGTTCCTAAGGCGGAACTTGAAGGCGAAATGGGCGACTCTCATATGGGATTGCAAGCGCGTTTGATGAGTCAGGCTCTGCGGAAGTTGACCGCTACCGTTTCTCGCTCTAACACTCTTATTATCTTTATTAACCAAATTCGTATGAAAATCGGTGTGATGTTTGGTAATCCGGAAACAACTACCGGTGGTAACGCTTTGAAATTCTACGCTTCTATTCGTATGGATATTCGTAGAGTGGGCGCAATTAAAGATAAAGAAGATGTTATCGGTAGCCAGACACGCGTTAAAATTGTTAAAAATAAAGTGGCTCCTCCATTTAAAACAGTTGATTTTGACATTATGTACGGCGAGGGTATCTCTAAAGTCGGCGAATTGATAGACCTTGGTGTTAAGGCCGGAATTATTGAGAAAGCCGGCGCGTGGTTCTCTTATAATGGTGAAAAACTTGGACAAGGTCGTGAAAACGCTAAACAGGTTTTGCGCGATAATCCGGCTTTGGCTGATGAAATTGAGCGTAAAATCCGTGCTGATGCCGGTCACCTTACTTCTGAACTTATCGGCGATGATATGAACGAAGAAACAGTTGATCCGGTTACCGGAGAAGTTGCTTAGTTTGAGCATTATTTTCAGGTTATACCAAAATTTTCGCTTCGATAATTTGTTAAGAAACTTCATTGAGCTGATTTCTTGAAAGTTTGGGTAAGGATAGCTTGTGAAAAGTTTGGCGATGGTAACTTGCAAAGAGACTTCTCTCCGGCAACTTGCTGAAAGCCATTACTTTGGTAGCTTGTTAAGAGATTGGCTGAAAGTCATTACTTTGGTAATTTGCAAAGAGATTGGCTCAGATGATATATAAAAAAGTCCTCCACTTAAAGTGGGGGCTTTTTGTTTTTAGGGCTTTGAGAGTAGGGGCATAGGTTGGTGCGGACGAGTGGAGATTGGCATAAAAAATAACCGACAGTTTTGGCGGTGTAGGTTATTGGGGATTTACTTTTGAGTGCTGACGCATTGATGAGAGATAGATGAGGGCGGGTGAGTGGAAATTTTGCATAAAAAATAACCGGCAGTTTGGACTTCCTGCTACTTTAGTGTGATTTATTTTAAGCGTTGAGGTTAGGGAGAGGCAAGCCAAAAGGTTTTCCACATAAAAAATAACCGGCAGTATGGACTTCCGGCTACTTTAGTGCGATTTACTTTAAGCGTTGAGGTTAGGGAGAGGCAAGCCAAAAGGTTTTCCACATAAAAAATAACCGGAAGTTTGGATTTCCGGCTAATTTTGTGCGATTTAATTTAAGCGTTGTGGTTTGGAGAGGCAAGCCAAAAGGTTTTTCATATAAAAAAAATAACCGACAGTTTGGATTTCCGGCTACTTTAG
>CASFTO010000037.1 GCA_949297665.1 uncultured Alphaproteobacteria bacterium
ACAGACAGAGCAGTTATTGCGGCAGATTTATCTTTGTTGCTCGCTGCCTAATACGCCCGGCGAAAAAAATAACGCTCTTACAGAAATCCTCATAAACTTCAATCTTTGTGATGAGCTGCTGTTTATCGATTTTTAAATGGAAGAAAAAGTCATAAAACACTACGAAACCTAATTTAAAATCAATTTAGATTGTGCTTTTTTTACAAATAAACAGGAAAAAAGAGCAACCATATTGATTTAAGTATCAATTTATCCTACAATAAAGAAAAAAGCTATTTTGCACGGGAACTGAAATGGGTAAACAACTGTACTTAACAGATAGTGGATTTTTTCTTGTAACAAATGAGGAACTAGATGCATCTGCTCAAGAAAGATACAAGCAAATAAATTATACGGAATTTTTAGAAACATCAAAAAAAGATTCAATAATTGATGAAAAGCTCACAATGCATTTAAATAGCGAATTTCCGCCAATAAGTTTACCGTTAAAAAGTAAAAATTTTAAGAATAATCTTGCCCAAATAGATAACAATATTGATAAGAATAACGAATACCTTATTCCTGTCAATATTTACCCCATTAAAGATAATGAAATTCCCTCAATAATAAAACAATCTGGTTACACATTAGACAAAGATATACGAGATGTGTTTGTAAATTTTGATGAAGATGGAAAAATTTCATTTTTTGATAAAGATGGAAATTTAATGGCGAGAAATGATATTTTTATATCTAAAGGCGCATTTATCGAACCACAAGCAATGTATATAAAATTCAATATTCCACGTTTTATTTTAAAAAAAGAGGATTATGAACAATATATAAAAATTCAAAAGAATTCCTCAGAGCGGCAAGAAGAGAGTAAGAATATCAGTCCCAAAGAATATTCGATAATTAATTTTGTAAAAGAAATCAAAGATAAACCACAAGAAATTTTATTATCACTAATGCACGAAAGTAAACACCTGGAAGACGAAATACGAATTAGCCACAGACAACTCTGTATAGATGCAAAAAAAACTATCCATGGAAGACGCATATAAGATTGAAATTGAAAAAGAGCGTTCTGCATCATTTTTTGAAATTATAACGGCAATCAATAGATATCTAGAAACAGGAAATACAGATTTACTGAATGTTTGCAAAAAAAAGAATATGCATTTAAATTTAAGATTGGCACGAAAAAATACAGAAAATGTAGAAAAGATTTTATCAAATTACAAACAGTTATTTAAAGAAACACTGGAATATTGGAATACATATTTATTTTCTGAATATGTTAATCAATGTTATCAAATAACAACAGCAAAGGCAGCATCATATATTTTCTTGCCACAAGATAAAAATCATGAGGAATATATGAAACAACGTTCTTTATTATATACTTTTCAAGTATACAACCCAAAAACTAAAAATTATGAAACTAAAGACTTCTCACCGTTAATAGATTGCGAACCTCAGATTTCTAAAGAAATAAAAAATGCCTTAACAATATATCAAAATTCAATTATGCAAATACAACAAGACAATAAGAACGGTATGACAAGTTTGGAAAAAATGGCTCGTAAAATGCTTATACAAAAACTAAAAGAAACAAAACTCGATGCTTTTTCAGTCACCAATGAAAAAGAGAAAAACATACTTTCATTAATAAAGCAACGCTTATTTAGAAGAAACGATTAATAAGAGGGAAAACGTTATTTGTAACACAATCTGCTTGCGTTAAAAATAACAATCAAAGAGCTAACATTATGCAATATAGCGCCGGCGAAAGGACCAATAATTCCCAAAACAGACAATCCGATACATAATAGATTAAATAATAAAGAAAAAGTAAGATTTTGCTTAATAGTTGTTAAAGTTGCAATAGATAAAGATTTAAGTTTAGGAAGAGCTATTAAATTGTTATCAATCAAAGCAATATCCGCTGCATCAACAGTAATATCGTTTCCCAGTTTACCCATAGCAATTCCGACATTAGCGACTTTAAGAGAAGGAGCGTCATTTATACCATCTCCGATCATACAAATACAAGCACCGCCTTGTTGCAAAGAATACAAAGTTTGAACTTTGTCAGAAGGTAATAAATTTCCCCAAGCTCGTTTAATACCCATACAATGAGCTAAATATTGAGCGGCAGCTTGGTTATCACCGGAAAGTATAACAATATTTTTAGATAAAGGTTTAAGCATGGCAATAACCTTTTTTGCCTCTGGACGAATAGTATCGGACAAAGCTATGCATCCGATTAATTTTGAATTTTTAGCCAACAAGACAAGGGTTTTACCTTGGTTTTGCAAAGATAGAATAGTCTTCATATTTTGAGAGCTGATAAGGATATTATTAATTTCTAACAACTTAAGATTACCGACAAAAAATATTTGATTATCAATAAGTCCGCTAATACCAAGTCCGGGATACATCTTAAAATCTTTAACAGCAACAAGAGGTAAAGAAACAACTGCAGAAACAATAGCCTTAGCAAGAGGGTGCTCAGATAATTTTTCTAAACTAGCTCCAAGCGATAAAATATCATTTTGTGAATATTTTTTATCAAAAGAAACAATATCGGTAACGCTGATATTACCAAGAGTAAGTGTACCGGTTTTATCAAAAACAAAAGTATCAACTTTGCTCATTATTTCAAGAGCGGCGCCTGATTTAATTAAAATTCCATGTTTAGAAGCGGCGGTCATTGCAGAAATAACAGAAATAGGAGTAGCCAAAACCAGAGCGCAAGGGCAAAAGACAACTAAGATTGTAACGGCGCGAATAATTTCTCCGGTAAAGAAGTAAGTTAATAAAGCGACTAATAATGCTGTCGGAATTAAAAAAGTTGCCAATTTATCAATAATTAATTCGGTAGGTGCTTTATTTTGTTGAGCATTTTGGACCAACGCAATCATTTTTTGTAAAAAAGTATCATGTACAGCTGTCACCTGTATGTCAATAGTTCCGAAGCAATTTAATGTACCCGCCCAAACCTTATCATTTACAAATTTATCGACAGGAAGCGATTCTCCGGTCAAATTAGCCTGATTAACAGAAGTTGAACCGGAAATAATAACACCATCGGCCGGAATAATTTCTCCGGGAAGAACACGCAAAATATCGTCATTATCAATCTGTGCGATATCAACAATAATGTCTCCTGTTGCAGTTATTTTACGCCCTTGGTTAGGGGTAAGTTTCAGTAACTTTTCCAAACCTCTTTTTGCCTTATCAACGGTAATATCTTCTAAAATCTCTCCAATAGCCATAATAAGAGCAACTTCACCAGCAGCAAAAATTTCACCAATAGCCATAGACGCAATCATAGCCGTCGTAATAAGTAAAGGCGAAGTTATTTTATGACGAGAAAAAAGAGAATAGAAAGCATGAAAAACAATCGGAATACCGGAAACAAAAATAGTTATCCAAACCGGATTAAAAAAGGGGGTTATGTCAAAAATCAAAAGAATAAGACTAAGCAGCAAGCATAATGCCGAAAAGACAGTCATTTTTACACCTGCTAAAAACTCAATAAACTGCATAAACATGATAACACCTTTCAAGATAACTACAAATATACTATATACCCTATATAGTATATTGTCAAGAAAAATATTACCATCAAGAATGTACGCAAGAAGTTGAAGAAATATTAGATATTTGAAAAACGCTCAATGGCTTTAGCAAATTTTTTAATAGTCTCTTCTGCATCGCCATTTTGAATACCATCACGCACGCAGCAACGCATATGACTTTCAAGAACAATTTGTCCGGCTTTATGAAGAGCCGATTTTGCAGCATTAATTTGAATAAGGATATCTTCGCAAGGTGTACCATCATCAATCATACGGCTAATGGCATTAATTTGCCCAATTACGCGATTAAGTCTATTATGAAGAGCCTTTGAATCAATACACTTGTTCATTAAATTTTCCTTTTAAAATATCAATAGACGCTATTAAACTGTAGTATGAAACAAAAAAGTTCACTTTGCAAGCTGAATAAATTAATTAGTTGACAGATGCTCTTTAAGTTCATGTAAATTATTACTGCAAAGATAAGGAATAAGGCTATCTATTTCATTTTCTGGACGATTGTAGATATGGAGTTGCAATAATTCTTCAATAGTATTTTCATCAAATCTATTTTTTATAAAAACCACGGGATTTCCTCCAACAATACTATAAGGAGCAACATCTTTTGTAACCACGGAATTTGCAGCAATAACAGCGCCTTCCCCAATCTGAACGCCGGGCATAATGATAGCACGCATACCAATCCAAACGCCATCGTGAATAATCGTATCACCTTTACTTATATAAGCATCTTTAATTTTCTCCATAAAAGGATAGCATGAGAACCAATCCATACGATGAGTATTATTTCCTCCCATTAAAATAATTGCTTCGGCGCCAATGCAAACGTAATTTCCAATATAAAGTTTGTCATAATTCCATAGGGGCTGAAAATGTGAAAGAGAGTATTCGTCGCCATACAAATAACGCACAACATAGTCTTCAAAATTAGGCGTATACGCATTGCTATAATAGCTTTTAGTCCCTTTAATAACGATATTAGGATTTTTAACGGTTTCATGCAAATATTCAACTTTAGACCAATGTTTTGCTGTATCCATAATTACTCCTGTTGTAAATTCCATAGTTTCGCAAATTTTCCTTGTTTATCAAGAAGAGAAGCTGGAGTTCCTTCCTCAATAATCTTTCCTTTATCAAGCACAATAATTCGATCCATTTCTTTAAGCGTAGATAAACGGTGTGCAATAGCAATAACGGTTTTATTGCACATTAATCCATTGATAGCTTCAATAACTTCATTTTCTGTTTCATTATCAAGAGCAGAAGTAGCTTCATCTAAAATAAGGATAGGAGATTTTTTAAGCAAAGCTCTTGCAATGGCAATACGCTGCCGCTGTCCTCCAGAAAGTTTCACCCCTCGTTCACCAGTAATAGTCAAATACCCGTGAGGGGTTTGTTTGATGAAGTCATCAGCGAGAGCTTTTCGAGCAGCATAATAGATTTGTCGGTCAGAGGCATCAGGAGAACCAAAGGCAATATTTTTTTTGATGGTACGGTGGAATAGCAGGCTATCTTGTGCAATAATAGACAGAGCTTGTTTTAAGCTATGGGTGGAAACTTGAGAGATATCTTGTCCGTCAATTAAAATTTCACCTTTTTGTAAATCATAACTTCTCTGCAGAAGATTAATAAGCGTACTTTTGCCACTGCCGGATTTCCCGACAACACCGATTTTTTCACCTGGCTGAATAGTCAAATTAAATCCATTGAAAACTTTTTTATGCGGTGTATAGCCAAAAACAAGATTTTTAAATTCAATTTTTCCTTTTTTAACCACAAGAGCAGGTGCTTGAGGAACATCAACAATGTCATGAGGTACCTGTAAAAATGTCAGCGCATCAGCAAGTTTTCCGAGAGATGTTCTGATATTGGTTATTTCCCAGAAAAAGCGCGAAAAATAAGTTAAAATGTCATCTAATAACAAGAGTACTAAAACAACTCCGGCAACATCAATTTTACTAAGTTGCCATAAATAAATAGCCATAAAAATTCCACAAATACGAAAAGTCATCAATAAAATTTCTTGGATGGCATAAAGAGAAGATTCTGATTTTACCGCTTGAATATTGATATTATTGGCACAACTGAGATCATTTTGTAATTTATCAATCTCCCTTCGCTCCTGTCCAAATAATTTGATTAAAAGGATATTGCTGAGAGAGTCGATGACTTCCCCATTAAATTTTGCGTTTGCAGCAGCTCCTTGTTGGTTAAGGTTAGTTGTTTTTTTAGATATGGCGATAGAAACGAGTATAGAGCAAATCCCAAAGATAATAATAGGGACTAAAAACCATATGCTAACTCTACCAATATAAAAAAGAGTAATAAGAATAAGCCAAGTGCAAGAATTAAGCCTTGTAAAAGCAAGAAGCTGTCTCCATGTCGCGTGGCTTAAAGAAATAATTCGTTGTGCAAGTTGCCCTGATTTTTGTTCTTTAAGATAAGCGGCAGAGTGACCTGCTGCATATGTTATTCCGTACTCACGCACCCGCCAGGAAATAGTGTTGCGAACATTTTCGTTGTTATAATCTCTGATAAAGCGAACAAGATTTGTTCCAAGAAACAAAGCTAAAATACCGCCAAGATAAGCTAGAGCTTTTTTCCAAGAGAAATCGGCAATAGCAATAGAAGAAAAATAGCCAATCATGGCCGAAAAGACAACTGCAACAGAAACTTTAAACAAGCTGTTACAAAAGCCATATACAATTTCAAAAATAAAAAAGTGATAATAACCTTTGCAGGCAGCAAAAATAAATTTAAGCGGTGTTTTTGGAGCGGAGGTAAGAGGTTTATAAGGAATATTAAACATTTTTTCCTCCTTTTTTTTGCTGAGCTGCGTAAAGTTTGGCAAATTGACCACCTTGCTTCAGTAAGTCGTTGAAAGTTCCTTCTTCAACAATTTTCCCTTTGTTTAAGACAATGATTCTATCCATATTTTTAAGCGTGGATAAACGGTGTGCAATAGCAATAACTGTTTGCTTTTGAATAAGGTTATCAATAGCTTTTTGAATAATTTGTTCAGATTCGCTGTCTAACGCTGAAGTAGCTTCATCTAAAATTAATATTGGCGCATTTTTAAGAATAGCTCTTGCAATGGCAATACGCTGACGTTCCCCGCCGGAAAGTAAACATCCTCTGTCACCGGCAAAAGAGTTATAACCGTCATCTTTGTCAGAAATAAAATCATGCGCATAAGCTTTTACGGCGGCGGCTTTTATCTTTTTATCAGATTTCGTATCTGTACCAAAAGCAATATTATCGGCGATACTTCGATTAAACATAACGGTATCTTGCGGAATTAGGCTGATATTATCATGCAAACTTTCTTGTGTAACTTGAGTAATATTCTGATTATCAATTAAAATATTTCCGTCATAAAGTTCGTATGAGCGTTGCAAAAGATGAACTAGCGTACTTTTGCCACAGCCTGAAGCGCCGACAATACCTATTTTTTCACCGGATTTAATATGCAAATTGAAATTCTTAAAGACATGCTTTTTTGCATTTTTATATTTGAAACAAATATTTTGAAAATCAATCGCTCCCCCCTTAACCTTAAGAGGTTTTGCATGAGGCGCATCAACAATGCCATGAGGAATACAAAAAGGCTCCAAGCCTTGCTCTACGGTGGCAATATCCTGACGAATACGCTGCAGACAATCCTGCAATTCAGACAACCCATTAAGTCCATAAATCAGCGTCATTAAAATAAAAACAATATCTGCTGTCGTAATGGTTCCTTTACTCCACAGATAAACTGAAAGGAGCAATAGAGAAAAAGACATTAAACTGGTAATTGCTCCAATAAAGTTATACTGTCCCCACCAAATAAACATGTTTTTCTTGTTTAAGGCAAACTCTTGAGCCAACAGAGGATGAAGGCGTTTTTTTTCTTCTTCAATATTGTCAAATTGTTTAACAACAAGAAGATTATTAATAACATCCAAAATTCTTCCATCCACAATGGCCGACATTTTAGCGCTGGCTTTAGAAATACGGGACAAACGTTTCGCAGAGCGCCGTCTAGGAAAAACAACCACGATGCAACAAATCAAATACCCCAATCCGATAAGCGGAGAAATACATAAGAGCATGATAATTTTGACCATAATATCAAAAAATAATCGCAAATCCCAATTAATACGGTCAAGCATTGCCGGGAGTTGTTTAACTTGTTCTTTTTGGCGGATAAGCATACCGCTCTGTTTTGTCGTAATATATTCGTAACTATGTCCGAGCAGATAGGAAAACAAATCTTTTTCCATACGCGTCTGACAAGGGATAATAAATTTTGCGTCGTAATAATATCGTTGATACTGAGAAACAATAATCCCCAACGTTCCGAAAATCGTTAAAAGCCAAACATATTTCAACGCTTCATTATAACTCTGAGCATCATTTATTTTAATAGCACCGGTAATTTCCGCAAAAAAGCGAATACTTAAGTTAGTCAATCCGGCGCTAAGAAGAAGCAAAATAAAAACACTACAAATTTGCCATTTAAAAATTTTAGCATAAATAAAGGCAAACGGCATAAATTTTTTAGGAAATGTTTGCATGATAAATCTCACAATAAAAATACGCCTCTAATATAGAGATAAAGGGTTTATTTTTCGTAAAAATAAAAATTGACAAAGAGGGGAAGAGAAACTATAAAAAAACAAGATAATTTATTATTGTTTCACACTAAATTTTAAGAATTATGAAAACAGGTATTGTTTTATCCGTAACTCAAGAAGTAGGAAATGGAGTGATTGTTGAAATTGCCTATCAAGGGAGTATGCAAAGCTACTATGCATGCTTACAAGATGGTTCTACTGCATCAGCTTATCTCTATGTACAAGAAAAAGGTCAAACACTCGAAAATGAAACGGTAATGTTTGAAAACCGCGGAGATGATTTGGTGGCAATCAAGCTACTTGAAGAAAATAATTAAAACACTAAAGTCAAGCCTCTTTTACAATAAGTAAAAGGGGCTTTATATATCTTGACAAATACTAGAGATATTTTTATAAGACCAATACAAAATTATCATTATAACCCATTATTAAATTTTATTTTTATGAAACTACCAAAATCATTTGCATTAAATTTGCTAGACAGCAAAATGCGCCATTTTTTCGCTAAAGAAAGTAATAAATGGAACGAAAAAGGTCCATGGAGATTTCCATCAGTCTGCTATACGTTAGAGCACAAATTAGCCTTTTTGGAAAGAGAACATTATCTGACCGGTCATTATTCATTAAGAGGAATTTTCCACGATTGGGAAAAGCCTTTTTTGTATATAACACCTTGGATAAAGGATGAAAAGAAGATACAAGAAATGCACCGAAATTTTAGTCCTCACCATATGGGATGTGCAAAAACATCAAAAGCAGAACATTTGATAGAAATGTACATAGATTGGGATTGCGCCGCAATTACCAAGCCCGATAAACCGTTAAATGCTTTTGAAACGCTGTTACACTGGTATCCTAAATATATAAATATCATGCTCCCGGTTTGTTTGGCGATGGATATAACGTCAGTCAAACCGGAAATTTATATTCATCCATGGCATGAGTTAAACAAAAATCGTGAGTACAATGAATATATGTATAAACAGGTACAACAGGTGCTAGATGCAATAATCAGGCGTTTACCATCAAATGAAAACCAGCTCAGACTAATGTTTAATCAGGTCGCAGGAAAAAATATAATATACTGTCATCCTACGGAAATATTTTTCCTGATTTTGCAACAACAGCAGAAAAATCTGAAATTTGAAGTTAATCTTCAAGATATCAGAAAAAAGTTGGAAAATGTTGCAGCAAAGTTTCGTGTAAAAAAATGCTTTATAGGAAGCGATAAGACGAAACCGGTGCATGATTACAAAAAAATTCAGAAGAGCGCATTTGCCGTATAGCAACAATGTAAATCTAAGAAAACACGCTTTTGTAATAAAGCGTGTTTTTTTGTTGCGAGTATAAAAAAATTAAAATAAGAAAAAATAAAGGAGAAAAAATATGAATATAGGTTTTGATATAGATGGCGTTCTAACGGATTTTGAAAAATTTGTGGCAACGTATGGGTGTAAATTCTTAAAGACAACGATAAAAAATATAAAGATATCCCAGATTAACGATGACGACATTGCCGAAATGTTCAACTGTGATTTAGATACAGAAGAAAAGTTTTGGAACGAATATATTAAAGTCTATTGCACGGAATATTCGGCTCGTTTGGGACTTGCGGAAGTGATGACAGAATTAAGAAAAAATCATAGCATTATCATCATAACCAATCGTTCTGCAGCAATGGTTCCTATGGATACAATGATATCATGGGTAAAAGGCTGGCTTGAAAAAGAAAAAATTCCATATGATAAAATAGTATTTAATCACGGTAGCAAATTACAAGCCTGCTTAGATAATAAAATAGATGTTATGATAGAGGATTCTCCAAAGCATATTAAAGAGTTGTCTCAATATATGAATTGTATATGCTTCGATTCTCACTATAATACAGAGTGCGAAGGGGAAAATATTCGTCGTTGTTACTCCTCGTACGATTTATATGAACATATCCGAGAAATAGAACTATCAGGAGCAGTTACCGCACTTGGCGCAACCGTTGCATAAAATTTTATAACCACAGGTTTGACAGCGCTCAGCAAAAAATTTCACATACAGATTATTGTGATTAAATAAATCAGCTTGCTCCAAAGGTTGTAATTTAAAATCAGAAGGTTTGCCTAAAAATTGCAATCCGGATTTATATGCCATGACACTTTGTAACTGTTTACTCGGTAAGCGATAAGTTTTGCCATCCTTAATAAAATTAGTTCCTGTTTCCATAAAACAAAAAGTAATATTAGCTTCCACACATTCATCATATAAATTTTTCACCCATAGATAATCAAGAGGGCGCGTGCCGTCATAGTTTTCGCCACCGGCAATAACTTGCTCAATTTGATGAGAAGATAAATATTTTTTGATACTGACAGGAGCAATAAATGGCGCGGCAACAATTCCTTTATGCTTAAAAGGAAGTTGCAATAGAATAGGGATACGCTCATCCGCCCGTATTTGATTTTCGCAAGTTACATTAAGAAAAACATTTTCCCAACCATCTCCCCAATCAGGAGGCAAAACTTGAGCAATTCTTTCAGGACGTTTTGTTATAAGAATAAAAACAACATCAGGTCTCTGTTTTATAATTTTCCATGCTTCTTTACGCCACTCATCTGCTTCTTCTAAAAAGAAATCAGAAGTCATACAAACACGGATATGTTCACCACTTTTAATTTTGTAAGAGCCATCTTTATTTTTGCTTAAAGGGTAATAAAAGTTATTTTTTACTTTATAAATATTTTGCCCATTTCCACCACGTTGTTTATCAAGAAAATACATATAGCAGTGTTGACAACCTTCGCTTTTTTTAATACACCCATGCCATGGGTTCCAAATATCGTGCATAACAATTAACCCTTTTTCAATAGAAAGCAGTATATAAAAAAGTAGTTTAAAAGCAAGAGGAAAGCATAATGGAAGATGAAGTTAAACAATATCACCAAAGAAGAAGAGCTTTTGTTATTATTCCACAAGTGGGCATAATTGTGGCACAAAAGGGAAGTATAATGTCTCATGAAGAAATTTTGCAATCATTGGGTATGCCGCAAGAAAAAGTGAATGAGGCTATAAAAAATAATCCTCGCGGATATTTTATGGATAACACTTTAGTACTGTATCAAGGTGGTGATATTAAGGAAGGGGAGTGCTGGGAATTAAAAGTCGAAAATTACAAAGCAGTTGCAGAAAATTTTGCAGATATGAAAAAACTTTTTAACCTAAATCAAGATACCCTAATATATTTGGGCGTAAGACAAGGAAAGCTTGGAGAAGTTTGGGAAAAAATACACCAAGTACCGATAACATTTTTTGAAAAATAAAAGAGAATTAAGATGCATAAAATGAATGTTCGCCAACCTTATTTTAATATGATGAAGGCTGGAACAAAATTGATTGAGTTAAGGCTATATGATGAAAAAAGGCAAAAAATCAAAATTGGCGATAAAATAGAATTCTGTTGTGCAGAAAATATGGTGGATAAATTTTTGGTGGAAGTGACTGCTCTTTATAAGGCAGAAGATTTTAAAGCACTTTGCGGGATAATTGATATAAAGAAAGCTGGATTATCAGGAACTACAAAAGCCGTGATGAGAACAATGGAAAAATTTTATTCCAAAGAAAAACAAGAGAAATATGGGGTTGTAGGAATAGAGGTAAAGGGAATATGAAAAAAAGCAGTCAAAAGACTGCTTTTTTATTACAAAGAAACTTAACTTATTCAAGAGCTTCTACCTCAATGATATTTTGGTAAGTTGATAAAAGACCGCTACGAACTCCAAAAGTTTTGATACGATAATATTTGCCTTTTTGCATCATCCCATAAACATCAGAGCTGTTAAACCGGCCAAAAATAAGAGTGTCTTCGATTTTAAAAGTTCCCTCGTTAGTATAAATAAGATACTGCCCGTCAACCCGTTCTTTACCGGTAACTTTGATGATAAAAGTATTCTTACTATTGCTGGTTTTGGGAGCTTTGAGAGCCGTATTATCTGTGGTATAAACTCCAACAATATTTCGGTAAGTTGATAAAAAAGGAATACGCAAACCGAAAACCTTAAATTTATAGGTTTCACCTTCAGCTATCATCCCATAAACATCAGAACTATTAAATTGCCCGAATATCAAAGAGTCTTCAATTTTAAAAACTTCTTTATCCGTGTAAATTAAGTAATAAGAATGTTTACTGGGTTCTTCACCTGTTTCTGGATCACCTTCGTCATAATCTACCACATGTTCCTTACCCGAAACAGTCGCTGTAATAAGTTCTTCTTCAGAGTTTGCTACAGAATGACCGCCACAAGAAAACAATACCCCGCTCATAAGAGCAAACAAAAAATAAATAATTCTTTTTTTCATAATGTATAAAATTAAAATAATACAAAAATCTCAACCATTGTAGAGAAAATGCATCAGGGAGTCAATGTAAAATAAACAACAAAAAGGGAAGGAAAATAAGCAAAAGAAAAAGACCACCGAAGTGGTCTTTTGAACTAATGGCGGTACGAATATAACACACTTCGCACTCAATTCATTATAGACCTGTACAAACATCACGACCAAATTATGTGGATGTATTCTCGCTATTGTTTGATAATAGAGCATTATCAAGAGGAGTTAACCAAGTAATAGTAGTCTTATAATGTGAACTACCGGATAATAACTGGTGGTGCTTTAAATTACTTCTTTCAATATCTGTATAATCTATATATAGTCTATTGCCGCTCTTGCGGTCATCTTCACTTATATACTCATATCCATCGGTGTTTTCATCAATGTTTTCAAGAGTTAGATTACAAATATCTCTACATAAAAAGCAAGAACCATCAGGACGGACATCAAGAGTAATATCCAATACACATTCCTCTTGTTTTTTAAAACTTTTCTTTTTGTTAAAAATTATTTCTATATATTCATTCGGAGCTAAAAATTGATCTATTGAAAGATACTGATTAAATTTAATGTCACCATTATCCAGCCGATGAAAAAATAATTTTGCTTTTTTCCACGGCAAAGGATGAAAAGCTTTTCTCAATTTTGATTCTATAGGGGTATTTGTCTGTTCTCCCAATATATCAATCATACGTTTTTTAGAAATACATTTTTCTCTAAATAATATACTAAGAAGATTAGCTGTTTTATTTTTTCCGATGTGAAATTTTTTATAAAAAATAACATCATCATTAAGATAAAACCACAAAATCTGGTCAATATAATTATATTCAAATCCAATTTTTATATCTGTAATATACAACATATTATTTCCTTTCCGAAATTATTTCATTTTCATCAAAGGAAACAGTCTAAATAAAAAATACCAAACTATTTCCTCTGACGAGGTAATTAGTTCGGTATACAACGAACGAGTTCATTAGGAACTCCAAAGCGGACATACTAAAGCATATTTAGTATAAAGAGTCAAGTGAAAACTAAAAATGTCGTTTTCCTGCGTTTTGAGTGTAGAAATTGTTTTTTTATGATAAATTTATCATAAAACAACCATATGTGCATTGGTTGACAAGAAAATACATAAAATAAAATATTTTTCGCACAGCTCCATAATTTTAATTGCAAATTAAGACCTTAGTTTATAATATAAACTCAGTTATGGGGAATACTCCATAATCAGTACCTTTAGCGGTACGGAGCTTTCATCGGCTCTTATAGTCGTCGGTGTTAGGATATAGCATCGATAAATTGTCTGCTCGTAATCAGGCAAACAAAATATATCCCCGAACATAAAATATGGTCGGGGAGCCTTTAACGAATGTTCAGGAACCATATTACGATCTCTGAAAAAATATGGCTCTAAAGGTTAAAGGAATCATTTACGACTATATGATTGATGAACTCTCCGACCACCTTAAACGGGTGGTTTTCTTTTAATTGCAATTAAAGAAGAAGGAAGGTTAATCATATGAAAAATAGACTTTTATTTTCAACCGCATTAGTTGCAGTTCTTAGCGCAACTAATGTTTATGCTGCGGATTTGACCGGAAAGGTCAAAAGACCCGACAACATCAATATCGGAAGTTCAACCGAATATACCATTGACAATGCATATAGCGAACAAAGTGGTGATTTAGACGAAGGAACACTTTATACTTCAACCGTAAATGTTGATAAAGGTGGAAAGTTGACTGTTTCATCGTCGGATATCGTTGCAGATGGTTCCGGTGATGCTGTTACATTAAAAGGAACGGTTATTCTTGACGGTACTTCAATTATGGCCGGAAATAAATATCCCGATGCAAAACAAAATATGATTATTGATGGCGCGGATATTACTTTTAACACCACCTCAGACTTGTTAAGTGCGACCGGAGACTTAAAAGTTTCTAATGCATCTATTAACGCTTCTTCACTGGTTGCAGATGGTGAAGGTGATGAAGAAGATCTTTCGGGACTTAGGTCTTTAGGTAATATTACCATTGATAACAGCAAAATTGATATGTCTGACTTGATGATTGTTTCCGGTTTGGATAGTCAAGACGGATCCGGAGAGGCTTTAGGTGAGGGAAATATTACTATTTCGGGTAATTCTGATATTAAAGTAAAAGAAATCGGTGTTTATGGAAAAGGTGATATAAACATTAACGGAGGAAATATTACGGCTCAAGATATCGGGGCTGAACAAGGAAATATTACCATATCTAACGGTTCGGTGAATGTTATTGAAGGTGGTGAAGGCCTGTATGCACACGATAAGCTGAACATCAAAGGTGGTACAGTTAATATGTTTGGTAATGGCAACCGTATTTGGGGCACCAATATTGCTATGTCGGGTGGTACATTAAATATCAAAGATTCAACCACTTTTGAAACTCAAAATCCCGTTGATATTTCCGGAGGTACGGTTAATATTGCTGAAAATTCAAGTCTGGGCTGGGCTAGTGTTGATGAAGACAGTGATATTGATTTAAGATCTGGTGCCATATTAAATTTGGCAGGAACATTAAATGCAAATATTGAAAGCCCAGGAACAATCAATATTCAAAACAGCAATTCTAAAATTGCAGGAAGTGTTGAAATCTCTAACGGTGGTGTGATGAATGTGGGCTTGAATAAGGCCACAATCGGTGGCGATATCACTTTTGATGCTGGTTCAACTTTGAATATGTCTGTTACTGATGAAGTAAACGGTTTGTTATCAGCTCGCAATATTCATGCGGATGAAGGCTCCAAACTGGCTTTGACAATTAGTAAAACTATGGAAATCGGGGCTAGTGATAACATCACTTTGTTTGAAACAACCGGAAAGTTTGATAACAACTTCACTAATGAGATTTCTAACAATCGTTATAAAATTACCTCAATAGATGGTGGAACTTATAATATTAAATATGAAAACTCAGCTTCTGATGTGGTTAATGATGCAGGAGGTTCAACCAACAATGCGTCTACAGCCGAAGCTTGGGATAGTATGAAAACATCAGCCGGAGCAAACACACAAGCCAAAGCCGTGGCCGATGTTTTGAATAATTTGTCTCAAAATGACAAGAAAGCTTATGTTGATGCATTGACCGCGGTTGCGCCGGAAGTCGCGCCGATGGTTCAAAAGACACAAACCGAAACGGCTAACCAAGTGTTTGGTGCTGTCAGCACACGTTTGACTGGTGGTTCCGTTTCAACCGGTGGTGAAGGTATGTCTTCCGGTGATAATATTTTTGAACGTGCAGCTATGTGGGTTCAAGGTTTGTTCAATCACTCAAAATTAGATGACACTTCAAAAGCCTATGGTTTCGATGCTGATAGTTCAGGTGTTGCCATGGGTGCTGAAAAATATGTTACAGAAGACACCAAAGTCGGTTTGGGTTATGCTTATACCAATACCGACATTGACGGATTTATGAGAAGCACCGATGTTGACACGCATACAGCCTTTGTTTATGGCGAATATAAGCCCAGCAACTGGTATGTGAACGGTATCGCATCTTATGGTTGGTCTGATTATTCCGAAGACAAAACCATTTCAGGAATTGGTGTTAAAGCTGATTATGATGTTGAAACCTTTGGTTTGCAAGCCATGACTGGTTATGATATGCAACTTAAACACTTTGGTTTAACCCCTGAGGTTGGTTTGCGTTATGTTCACATCAGCCAAGACGGCTATACCGATTCAGCCGACCAAAAAGTCTCCGGTAATGATTCCGATATCTTAACCGGTGTTATCGGAGCTAAAGTTAGCAAGACTTGGACACTTGAAAACGGTATGAACATTAAGCCGGAAGCCAGAATTGCAGCTACTTATGACTTGATGAACGATGACGTTAATTCAGTTGTAACTTTGGCTAACGGTTCGGCTTATGCGGTAGAAGGTGATGCATTAGACCGTTTCGGTATGGAGTTTGGCGCTGGCGTAACCGCAGAAGTCAACGATAATGTTGAATTTGCATTGGGTTATGAAGGCAAATTCCGTGAGGATTATCAAGACCACACCGGTTTGGTTAACTTAAAATATAAATTTTAAGGCTTAATCTGCAGCATGAAATACCCTGTAATTTATTGGTTGCAGGGTATTTTCTTTTTTTTAACAATCTTGTGCAAATAATGAACTATGAGAAATGGCTTTTATAAAATTTTAGTTGCGATTTTTTTGTTGAGCGGATGCCAAAGTGTTTCCGTTCCTCCGTCGTATGAATATAAAGAAATTGCAACAAGGGATTTCACAATTGCAAGTTGGCAAAAAATCACGGAGCCGAATGGGGTATATAAAATATACATAGAAGGGGACGGCTATGCATTTAACGCATACGGACGCCCTACATTAGACCCGACACCTAAAGGAGAGTTGGTTCGTGAGTTGGCTTTTGGAGACAATAGCCCGAATGTGATTTATCTTGCAAGGCCTTGTCAGTATGTCAAAAGCCCGATTTGTTCTCAAAGACATTGGACAACGGCTCGATTTGCGCATGAGGTCGTTAATGCTGAATATGAGGCCATCAAACAAATTGCGGGGGCGCATCCGGTAATTTTAATCGGGTTTTCCGGTGGAGCGCAAATCGCAGGCTTAGTGGCTTCGACCAAAAATGGTTTGAATATCAAAAAAATCATCACCATTGCAGGAAATCTCGACCATTTAGCGTGGACACAATATCATAACTTACCTCCACTTAATGAATCAATGAACCTGGCTGATTATCGTCATCAATTTGCAGAACTTCCGCAAATCCACTATGTCGGAACAAAAGACAAAGTAATCCCTCCGGTGCTGGTGGAACAGTTTGTCGGAAATGAGGATTTGATAATTAAGGTTAAAAACGCAAGCCATAATTCCGGTTGGGAAGAAATTTATCCAAAAGTATGGTTTGAAAAATAACGCATTTTCCCCGCGTTTTCCTGACCAGTCAACGCGCAAATCGCAATTTACATACAACGCGTCGCAAAATTAATGCGAAGACATTAGGAATGAAGGAAAATAAGGGAGTATAAATCTATCAAATACTTGCTTTTTATAATGCTATTAGATAAAATCAACTAAATTAAACTTTTAAGGTATAAGACAATGCCAATAGCTGAATATTTGAAAGAAATGAAGAAAAGCGAGGCAAATTTTACATAAATGGATAATAGATTACTTTTAGAAAATATAATAGAAGAAATTCAATATAAAGTTCCACAATATGACAGAATAGTGTACAATATTTTGAAGGAAATTAATACGAATGCTGCGGATTTGTATATTTCGCTAAATTTTCTCCTTTTATTCAAACCGCCACATTATGAAATGTTAGTTGCACACTGTATGAGAGAAATTATTATTTATCTATTAATAAAAAAAGAAAAAAATACAAGTTCAAACTGGAAAGATATATTAACAAACATAGCTAAAGAATTAGATGAAAAAAAAGAACAACTATGTATTGGCTATCAGTATGTTCTAGATAAATTGTTAAATATTTATAATGAAAAACACACAAAACAAAAACAATACACCAAATCGATATTAACATTAAATAACGATTTTAGAGAAAAATATGCTGAACTTTTAGCTAACAAAATTAAAAAATTAAATTTAGAAAAATATGTCCATACAGGAATAGAAAATACCACAAATGATACATTCGATAAGCTCATTACAGATTTTAATTTATTGATGAAAGTTATAGGAAATTTATTTATTGCCAACAAAACAAATATGGAAAAGATTCTATATAAAACTGGAATTAGTATAGAAAAAAAGTATGAACAAATTCAAATTTGTTTATCTTCCCAATCTTTGGAGTATGAATTTTATAGTAATTTAATTGCAGGTAAGGTTGAATGGTTTGATATATTACAAAAACACAAGATTTTTGATTTTAAATCATTTACAGAACAAGTAGAAGAAAATGGCCAAATAATAAATATACCATGGAAACCTTTTTACTATTTGCAAACTGTTTTTTCTAAAATACCTGATAAAGTTATTCCTATTTTTAAGATAATTATGGAAAAACATCTTACAAAGCGATCTGTAAATATTAGCTGGTATGTTTCTCGTATTTTAACATTATTATCTGAAAATATAAATAATTTGACTTCCAAAGATATAATGGCCGTTATAGTGCCTTTTAAGGAGATTATTCCCGAAGGTCGGCCTTTTTATGAAGTAAAATTACTCATACCAATCTTAGAAAAATTACTTGAAGCTGACAAAAAAACTTTTGTAGAACAGGTTCTTACTCATGTTTTAATGGTATCTGGCTATAAAGCAGAAGATAAAACTAAAGAAATTATATTTACATCATGGCAAGACTATTATTATTTTTTAGAAATTATAGAAAAAACAAAGTTCGAAGAAAGATATCCAACACTTTGTTTTAATGCCTTTGTAAATATTATTTGCAATCTTTATGAACAATTCCCATTGTATAAAGGAGCTGATGTATATGGAATGAACTATCTTATTAATCAGGATAAAGCATATCTACAGCCTAATCTCTTAGTGATTGATAAAATTCTTTCTTTAGTAAACAGTGTACGAGATGAAGAACTAGCTAAATTTTATGAAAAATTACAAAAATTTGATAACATTGTTACAATTCAAAACATATTATGTTATTTTGCTGAGAGACATGATGATTTGAATATCGTAGCTAAGTTTTTACTAAAATTTGCGGACAATAACTGTTATCCATATTTTGGAAATAGCGATTATATAAATTTAGCTTTAAAAAAATTTGATAAGTTAAGTTTAGAGCAACGTACATCTATCTTGGATAAACGTAATGAATATTATATGGATTTGATAAAAAAATATAAAGATTTAGATGCTCAAGCAAATATCCGAATTATTCAACATTGCTTTGTACCGTTCAGAAATGGTTTAACGCCAAAATATCAAAGGTTGTACAGGCATGTATTGTCCAACGTTAATATCCGTGATTACATAAGTAATGAAAATGATAAAATTACCATTAAGACATGGGAAAATAATAAATCCAGCATATCAAAAGAAGAAATAAAAAATAAAAATATTTCTGAAATAATAAAGCATATTAAAGATTTTGAAGAACAAGATAATTGTTACTTTGAAAACAAGCCTTCAATACTTGGAACTGCAGATTTTATTTCAAAATATATAAACGAAAATAAAGAACTATTAAAAGATATAAAACTTTTTGAAAATTCATCAATTCATCCTCAATATCATTACAGTTTAGTTTTTTATATGAAATTTAATAAAGATGAAAATATAGCCATAGAGTATATTCGATATTTTATTTCTTATATGGATTGGATTTCAAAACAACCTAATAATCAGACTACAGACTCTAAAAAGGCAATCTTTTTAGTTCAAGACTATTATCAAACAAATATGGAGATAGCTCGCAAACTTCAAGAAATTATAACAAATTATGTATTAGATGAAATTGATTATAAAAAAATTTTTACAATACTGGTACATAATCTAGAAAAAACAGACAATTTAACAACGGAAATCCGAAAAAATGGTGATTATTATGCTTTGAGTATTAATACAATGCTAGGAACTAGTTTAGAAACACTAATCAGATTAGCATTTAGGTTGTATGAAATTAAAAATACTAAATTACTTGAGCAAATTTCAAATATAATATTAAAAATATTAAAACAAAAAAATAAAGTTACATTTGCTACAATTGGACGTTTTTATCCGTGGATGCATCTTATTTTGGACAACAAAATTAGTGATATGCAAAAGATTCTTTTTCAAAAAGAAGATAAAGAACTATTTGTAGCTTGGTTTGGTGCATACCTATTAAACACAGTATATTTAAATATATATCCTGATATTAAAAACGAATACTTATATGCAGTTCAAGAGTTTTTTTCAAATAATAAATATTCTAAATCCATAATGGAAGAAAGACTCGGAGAGCATTTAGGAGTAATTTTTTACTTAAGGAAATTACATAAAGGAGACTCTTTATTACTGGCTTTATTTAATAATATAGCCTTACTTAAAAGAGCTATTTGGTGGATTGCAACAAATACTGCTCATGAGAAGAAACTTAAAATTGATGTTAATAATGTACAACAATGTATTGATGAATTGATAGACTATATAGAGCAAAATAATAAATGGTCTGAAATGAAGGAAGTTTTAGATTTTTTGGGATGGCTGTTAGCGAGCAATAAGTTTAATGATAATGTGAAATGGCTATTAAATACTTTAATTAAAGTACTAGTTCATCAGCCTTTAAATATTTCTTATATGCCAGAAGCATATCAAAATTTAGAGAATTTTGCTAAAAATCCAGTTTATCAAGATAATATCCTACAATTTATGGAATTATATTTAGTTCGAGATGAATATATTGATAAATATTCTCCTCAATCATCTAAATGTCCATATTATTTGCAAGAAAAAGAGATTAATAGCATATTTGATGAACTTGTAAAAAAACCTTCAAAAAAACAAAAAGCAAAGTTGGATAAAATTTTTAATGCATTATGCAATTATGGATATTATCATAATATAAAAATCTATTATAAATAATTTTAGCTTTCCTTTCTTTCTCAATGTTCTGCAGCGATGTAGTGGTGGTGGCCGGATTTTGATTGTGTGCATTTACCCCCATATGGCTGCAAAGTCTTATGACCACAGTATTGACAGATGTATCCCTTCTTTTTTGTAATATGTTTTGCAAGACGCTCCAATATTTTTCGAATTGTCGTTAATTCATTCATTTTTTGCTCCTAAAATAAACTTGGTTTATATGTCAAAATTATTATTTAATTTATTGATTTTCCTTGATTTTTATTGATTTTAAACTTGCAATTTATGTTAGAATATGTTATAATATATTATATTTGAAGTTGAGTCGATTCGTTTTGACTTCAAATATCAATCACCAAAATTTAGGCCTCTATAGTTCGCTTTTTCATCAGAGCGGATAAGGTTTTGTTTTGGTGTGAAAGGAGGACGATATGTCACCAATAACCTACAAATTCAGAAATAAGTTTGTTATCAGGCATATCGTCCACCTAAATTGTAACGTTTCGAGCTTCAACCTTGTGTTGGGGCTCTTTTTTTATTTTAAAGGAGTAAAACAATGACAAATATAAAACATCCTGAAATTACAGTTCAGCTTTCGGGACAAGACGGTAATGCATTTATGATTTTAGGCTTATGTAAGAGAGCTATGGAAAGAGCACACCTCCCACAAGAAGAAATCGACCAATTCATGAAAGAAGCTATGTACGGGGACTACAATCATTTATTAGCCACAACTATGGCTTGGTTTGATGTTGAGTAAAAAGGAGGTGCGATATGGAAAATAAAATTGATGTGAAAAAAATTGCAGCTCAAAACGACAAGTTCCGTAAGACTTTTGAAGGTGGTAAGGTGTTGTTGACTTGCGGTGTATCAGCTTTACCTCTGATGCAACAACAAGAGATTATGCAAAAAGTAAGAACCTTCAATAATTTTACGGAAGATAACGATCCGTATGGTGAACACGACTTTGGCTGTTTTGAATATCGTGGACAACAAATCTTCTGGAAAATTGATATGTATGACTTGAATTATGAGTTTTATTCTCCACAGCCCGATGATGAGACACAAACCAACCGTGTCTTAACCATTATGTTTGCGGATGAATACTGATATGAAACCGTTTAATCAAGGATATTTTTCAAGGTATTGCTCCGTTTACTCAACACTTAATGCGCTACAGGCTCTTGGCTTAAAGCTCAAATATAACGAATGGCAGGAGCTTTACGACCACCTGATATTTGGGATTAGTTGCTTAGATGTTTTGTTCGATTTAAATGCTAATGGAGCAGACTACCGACTTTTAGAAGTTGTTTTCAAATATGCAAATGAGTGGCTGACAACTAACTGCAATAAAAAGTTTGTGTATTATCGTCCATTTTGGAATAAGCGTCTTACTTTAACCGAATTTATCGATTATGTAAAACAACAATCCGCAGATGGTAAGGTTACTCACATTCGTATTAGAAGCGAGAAAATCGACCACTACACTGTTATAAGAAGAATAACCAAAAGCCAAATACAATTTTATGATAGCTCCGACTTAGAAGATATCCCGCTCAAGAACATAGATACCGCTGATTTCAAAAAGTATCAAATATGTCTTAGACAGGTATATTTTCTCTCTCTGGAGGCTGTGTAAACAAAGTATACCCCCATTGCATATGTCAAAACCTGTGCAAACAACATCAAAAATTAGGTTCATTTCACATTTGTGCAAAGGGGTTATAAATGTCAATTTCACATGAAGGAGTAAAAATATGATTTTTAATTATAAAAGGGTATCAACCACCGACCAAAACACCAAACGACAGCTCTTAGATATTTCTTGCGACCGAGAGTATGTTGAAAAAATCAGTGGTAAAGACACCAACCGCCCCGAACTTCAAGCCATGTTGCTGAATCTTCGTGCTGGTGATGTGGTAAACTGTCACTCAATGGACAGACTTGCCCGCAATACAAAAGACTTGTTAAATCTGGTTGAAGAAATAACCCATAAAGGAGCCAAGATTATTTTTCATAAAGAAAACTTGACTTTTGCTCCCAACAAACAAGACCCATACCAAAAAATGATGATGACGATGTTAGGAGCTGTTGCAGAGCTTGAACGCAACCTTATATTAGAACGCCAGAGAGAAGGTATAGCTCTTGCCAAACTTCACGGCAAATATAAAGGCGGTCAGCCTAAACTAACCGCCCAACAAGTCGAGGAAATAAAAGCCCTCATTAATAATAATACACCGATTACCCAAATTGCAAAACAATATGGTATCTCAAGGAGGACTATTTATAATTACCTATAAAGTTCATCTAATAATGGCGATTTCTGAACTTGTATATCCCTATACCCTACCTTTCGCATACCATCATCAATAAAAGTCAACACTAAAGATTTTATTGCTCTCGTTACGGCAACATAAAGCAACCTGCGCTCTTCCTCAATACTTCCATTAAAAATACCCCTCTCAACTCCTAAAACGATTACATGTTGGAACTCTAGCCCTTTAATTTTATGAATTGTCGAACATACAACACCTGTTTTCTTAACGGTGTCATACAATATTTTTTCCTGTCTCACCAGAACAGCAATATCTTTTTTATCAACTCCATTTCGTAGCAGAAATTCAATTTTGTTTATACACCATCTGGCTTCTTCATCTGAGTTATCAAACCGTTTAACCTTTAAGTATCCATTCTGCTGATTGAGAGGCTTTAAGGTTTTATCTATGCGTTTCTTACTATGCCGAATAAGATTATTTGCAATTCTTGCTATTTGAGGTGTTAAGCGATAACTTCCTTCTAACGGATAAATTTGTAAGTTTGGATAATATTTTTGTAATTTCCGAAGATTATTATTCCGAACACCAGACCATTCTAAAATTTGTTGATCTTCATCGCCAACCATAAATAAATGAGTGGTATCACAGGTCAAAAGTCGCAATAATTTAAAACGGCTTTCGGACATATCCTGAAATTCATCAACCAAAATATAGCCGTACTGCTGACACAATTTATTTCTCAACTCTACACCTTTTTGCAAAATTGCATTTGCCCTGCGTATCAGCTTAGCATGGTCAAACAACTTTTCTCGCTTTAGAGTTTCAACATAACAGCGATATATTTTTTGCAAATCTGGGGAGTATTTTTTTATATTGCTAGAATTCTCCCGACAGATTGACAGCATATCCATAATATCAATATTATTAACGTTTTTTATCGTATGTTGATTTTTAATCTGCGTAATCAATTTTGATTTGTCCTCATCAGATAAAAAATTAAAGTTGTTGTTACCGCTGTACCGTTTTATTATTGAACACCCCAAGCTATGAAAAGTCCGAATATTAATTTTCCCATAAACTCCCAACCGGGTTTTGAGCTCAGCGACAACAGATTTATTAAAAGCCAAAACTAATATTTCACGGGGATCCACATTGATACTAATTAAATATTTAACACGAGCCTCTATTACGGTCGTTTTTCCTGTACCGGGGCCAGCATCAACATAAACAACGCGGTGTGAGGTATGAGCCGCTTTTTTCTGCTGTTTATTTAGTCTTATCATTTTTAACCTCCGCTAAAATACGTTTAAGGATTTTTTTTCCCTTTCCGCCTGCAAACATGAAGTCGTAAATTTTGACATCTTTTAAATGAATAAATGTATCGTAGGTTGCATTTAGGTATAATGATATGTGACGAGAACCTGTTGTCCCATCTTTTTTCTTGTAACGAACCTTACCTCCAAACGGCATCTTAAAAATATAATGGATTGCATCAATCAAACGGTCAAAATGTTTTGTAAACAAGGGAGTTATTTTATATCCTCTTAATTTTATGCTTTGATTGATTTTTTGCGTATACCACCGCGACGGCTCTCGAAAAAATATGCCATGAATGTGCCAGCACATTAGCACCCCCTCATCTAAGTATTTAGCCTTTGGGAATTCATCTAAGCAAACCCTGGCAATATAATCATGCCCTTTTAATAATTTTTTAGTTTGTCTTTGCAGTTCATCACATTTCATCTGCCAGTTATTTTTACCAAAATTGTAACCCGTAACCAGAGTAAACATATGATATTGAGCATCCTTATTCGGAAATATACTGTCTTCTAAATGTCTCTTTACCACTCGTGCAAACGGTTTTAATGCCCTTGGCTGCATTAATCCTAGTTGTTTTTTTCCACTAACATAACGATATGATTTAGCCTTATTATCAACCGAACCACCATATCTATTAACTGCATCATTAAGCCGTTTAATCTGAAAGTTTGCATTACTTTCATATTTATCCGCAAATTGTTTTCTCTTCATTTTTAATCCTCTAAATTACTTGCATTTTATTCGTTTTTATTCAGTATACACAAATGCAGTTGCCCTCAAAACGTTGTTTAAACAACGCAAAAAAAAGGGGCTACTGCCCCTTTTGCTTACTGAATTTATTAATGTCATCAAATTCATAATTCCTGCCTTTTTTATACTTTCTCAACTCCTCAATTAGGCCTTCATCATTTGAGCAATAGACGTCATTTCCAATGGCAAAAACTACAAAAGAAGTCAACTTAACATTATGCCTATTGAAAAAATTCAGTGTTTGTTCCGACAAAGTTTTTGTGGTTCGAGAATGCTTTTTTCCAGTGACTTCCCCTTCATCTTCATCATCTTGTTCTTTTAGAGCTTGTTCAATCTCTTGCTCTTCTTTATCGCGAGGATTTGCAAAGTATTCAACGCCATAAACTTTTAATTTTTTTCTACTTGATCTACCTCCATATCTTTACCAATAAACCACTTTAAAGCTCTCGTATACATCCTCAAGCGTGCTTTATATCGTTCAAGAGGAGCCTTTTTCTGAGGCTTAGAAATACATATTTCCAGAATGATTTGTAACTTGCGATTTTCATCAAATTGAATGCCTGCATTTTCACATTCCGACTTTAGAGTTTCTTCGTCAACCTCGAAAAAACTTTTATAAGCCAAACTTAAAGCTATTGCTAAGATTCCCCGATAGTTCAGGTCAATCTTTTTTAGATTACCAAAAGCCCTTTTAGTTGTTGATATTAAATTAATTTCCTTCTTGGCCATTTTCTAATTCCTTTTTTACCATGTACAGAGTAACAAAGAACCGAACTAAATTTTCATAAGCCAATAAAGCCTCTTCATCACTGATTGGGACTTGACTTAATGATTTAATTAGTATAATTCTTTCTTTGTCTTCCATATTTTTGTCATAAAATAGTTGCTTCACGACATTGTGAAGTACCCTTATTATGGAGAAAATCCATTGTGAAAATCAATAAACTAACTAGACCTAAAAACACCAATTTTTAGGCCGAAATTTTGTCTATAAATTTAAGTTTTCATAGTTTATAATTTGGAAAACATTTTATTAATTATGGAGAATATATATGGACTGTTTTATTTTTTGCCGTGTTTCAAGTACAACTCAAGAAGATGGTTTTTCTTTAGATGCCCAAGAGGAAAGAGCGAATAATTATGCAAACCAACATTGTTATTCCGTTGTTAAAACTTTTAAGATTACTGAAAGTTCTACAAGAGGTAATCGTAAAAGCTTTTATTCAGCCCTTGATGAAGTAAAAAAGTACCAAAGACAGAAAAAAGAAACCGTAGCACTACTTTTTGATGCCGTTGACCGGGCACAAAGAAGTTTTAAAGATACCACTGTTTTAGATGAGTTGCGAAATAAAAAAATTGTAGAGTTACACTTTTTACGTGAGAATATGATAATTAACGATAATGCTTCGGCCAATGATATTATGCGGTGGGACTATGCTGTTCTTTCTGCTAAGGCCTATGTTACCGCATCTTCTGAAAATGTAAAACGCAGTTATAAATATAAGTTGGAGAACGGGGAAATTGTCGGAGAGGCACCATTAGGATATTTGAATGTGCGTGATGAACAAAATAAATCCAACGTAATTGTTGATGCCGAGAGAGCGCCATTGATAAAAAGATTATTTGAAGAATACGCCACAGGACTCGAATCGACACGAACATTAACTGACAAAGCGAAAACTTGGGGATTAACATCGAAACGTTCTGGTATACCAATAAATAAAGCCCATTTGCACCGATTATTAGCCAATCCTTTTTATTATGGGGAAATGCTCTATAAGGGCAAATTATACCCCCATAAATATCCGCCGTTGGTTTCCAAAGCGTTGTTTAAACAATGCCAAGATATCCTACATGGAAAAAATATGGAGAGCCACCGCAGATATAAATGTATGAGTAAACCTTTTCTATTTAAAGGGCTGATAAAATGCGGTCAATGCGGTTGTTTAATGACTTCAGATAAGAAAATCAAAAAATCAGGTAAAGAATACACTTATCTTTTTTGCTCACACTATAAAGGTAATTGCACCAATAAACGTGTTAATGAAAATGTGATTTTGGAGCAACTTTCAGATATTTTCAAAGAATTGACCATTCCGCAAAAACTGGCAGAAGCTGTCCGAGAGGATGCAGAACGAGCAATCAACCTTGAGAATGAAATTCATACAAAACGAATCAGAGAATTACGAACCCAATATGATAACAAACAAAAACAGCTACTGAAGTTACGCATATTATTTTTAGACGACAAAGTGACTGCAGATGAATTTCGAGAAATGTCCGATACAATAAAAGCAGAGCAAGAGAATATAAATGAAGAAATGCAATGCCACATTCAAGCGGACAAGCACTTTGATATTGCTGTTTCAACTATCTTAACATTAGGGAAAGACTTACATAAACTTTTTATGAGTTCGAAAGTCGATGCAAAACGGGAGATACTGAATTTTTTACTTTCGAACTTAAAAATAAATGACGGAAAGTTAAGCTATACTTGGAATTTTCCCTTCGATTGCTTAACAAATTTCCGTCATTTAACTAACTGGCGGGAGCGACGGGGCTCGAACCCGCGACCCCATGCGTGACAGGCATGTATTCTAACCAACTGAACTACGCCCCCATCAGAACAAAAACACTTATATCTAACAAAAAAGATAAATGCAAGTATTTTTTTTAAATTTTTTTGATTATTTTTCTTTCACCAGAGCCTCTTTAAGAAGAGAAGGAATATAGATTCCTCTAAATATCGGATTTTTCTTAAGATAATCATCCCAAGAACAAGACGAGTAGGATAAAATATTTTGCCGATATTCTTTAATAATCCACAATTTCAACTGAGCTTTAAGAATAACACATCCCCCCAAAGTCATCTTATCGCAATTTTCTTGTTCTAGGTGTCGAATAAGAGAGAGCAAAGATTCTGCTTCTGGGGAATAAGATAATCCACCGATGCTCTTAATAAGCGAGCTTAAAATATAAAATTTGATTTCTTGGTGCCAACTAAGAAACTCAGTAAAATCAACAGAAAATCCGGAATTTCCCCATTTATGACATTTTGTGGAAATAATCTGTTGAGCAGTATCTTCAATAAAAGATTTTGTATTCTGTAAATTTCGCACGACATAAGCAATTTTTTCCGGAGAGATTCCCGTTTCTTTTTCTAAAAGTGGTAAAAATTTTCTCATTTTCACGCGCAAGAAATCAGTACATTGATTCGATTCATCCTCAACCCATTTCAGGTGATGCGCAGTCAAGAAATCTTTAAATAGACGAGGATGTACATTTAAAAAAGGACGCAAAAGAGATATACCGTCACGAACAGAAATTTCATTCATCGCCGCAAGTCCGTAAATACCGGTTCCGCGCTGTAAACGCATCAAGAAAGTTTCCGCTTGATCAAATAGATGATGAGCTAAAACCAGATGATAGATAGAATGTTCATGGCACCAATTAAACAAAAGATTATAACGAGCTTCTCTTGCTTTTTCCTCAATAGCCGAAGTCGGTTTTTCTCCTGTCCAATATAAAATATGGTGCTCAATTCCATATTTTTTCATAACATCTGCGACATATTGAGCTTCCTGAGCAGAAGTAGGGCGCAAACCATGCTCAACAGTAAGCGCAACAATCGGAAGTTGAGGAAACAAATCGTGAAAAATCAAAACGGCAGCTAAAGAATCAGCTCCGCCAGAAACCCCAAACGCTAAAGGTGTTTTTTCAAGATTGTATTTAATGACAAAATCTTTAACTATTTGCACCCTAATGCCTCAGCTTCTTTTTTAGCTTTAGAAGAAATATCGGTAGAGATATTTTCAAAAACAACTGGTAAATTTACAAAAGCCGTACATGCTTCATCTTTTTTGCCGAGAGCTTTCATCGACATTCCCAATTTTAACAAGCAATCAGGTCCTTTTGTCCCTTGAGGATACTTGCTATAACCATCTTTAAAAGCGACAGCGGCTTTGGCAAAATTTTGCTGTTTATAATAGACTTCGCCTAACCAATATTGAGCATTACCGGCAAGAGCATCACTGGAGTAAGTCGTTAAAAATTGAGAAAACTTTGTTTCTGCATCTACGAGTTTGTTATTTTTTAAATCGGTTAAAGCGTTTTCATATAATTCTTTTGCAGGAACAGTTGCAGCTGCTTTAACATCTTTTGTTTTAGGGGTAGCTGTTTTAGCAGCTTTTTTCTGATTAGAAACCTTAGGAACAGGAGCGGCGGTAACTTGTTTTTTGAACTGCTCAAATCTCAAATCAATATCTTTATCAAATGTTTCCATTTTCTTTTCGATATTTTTCAACCTAAACTCAATGTTTTCCACTTTACCATTCATATCGCGGATCATCTGGTCATATTCGCCTAATTTTATCTGAAAATTAGATACAGATTCTTTAGGAGCGGTGGAGTCATTTTTATCACGATAGAGTTGGCGTTGAATAACAACAATGTCATCTTTTATCTGATTAATTTGATCTTGAATATACTGTTCTTCCGCGTGAGCATTGATGGAGCAGCAAAAACATAAAGCTCCCAACAAATAAATTTTTTTCATTCTACCCTCAATATAAAAAAACAAAGCTAAATAGAATAATAGGCCAAATATTTTATAACTCAACAAAAAAACGTATTCTTGCGAATACGTTTTTTCATAGGAAGTCAAATTAAATTATTTGCTTAATTCAACAACAGTTACGCCACGACGGCTTTTAGCATATGCTTCTTCTGTATCACCTGGGAAAGCATATTCTTTACCGTAAGAAACAGTAGCGATTCTCTTAGCGCAAATACCTTGAGATACTAAATACTGTTTTACAGCGTCTGCACGGCGTTCACCCAAAGCAAGGTTGTATTCAGCAGTACCTCTTTTATCGCAGTAACCTTGAATAACAACATTTACTTTAGGATTCTTCTTCAACCATGCAATTTGAGAATCCAAAGCTGCAACAGCTTCGGAAGACAAAGCAGAGCTATCAAAAGCGAAATAAACTGTTGTGTCTGCATTTTCAGCAAATTCACGAGCAAGTTTAGATTGACAATCGCTACCACCAAACCAACTACTTGTTGTAGAACAGCCTGATAATAAAACAACTGCGCAAAGCAAGCTTAAAAGTTTTTTCATTTATTTTCTCCA
This sequence comes from uncultured Alphaproteobacteria bacterium, assembly GCA_949297665.1. GTDB lineage: Bacteria > Pseudomonadota > Alphaproteobacteria > RF32 > CAG-239 > CAG-267. The sequence goes on from CASFTO010000037.1 coordinate 30,639, forward strand.
TATGGTTAAAAAAACTTGGTTGTTTATTGAGTGACCCCATAATCAACTAGACATACATAACTTAAGTAACAAAAGTAAATATTTCAATAACAAACTATACTATTTGTGTATAAACTTATGATTAAAATATGATGAAATAGCAAACTTTAATCTTTAGCGGTATAACTTTTGTAGACATTTAATCTCTGCGTATCCAAATCATAGTTAGGCTGAACATTAAGCAGAGGCGCTACTTTAGAGATAATATTTGCCCCGGTAGGCACGGCATTCCAGCCGGAAGTGGTAAAGCCCCAAGTTTCCTTAGAACCCTTAGGCGTATCAAGAACGACAATAAGAGCATATTTCGGGTCGGAAACAGGGAATGCCGCAACAAAAGAGGTAATATTTTTACCTTTGACATATTTACCATTTTCGAGTTTATTAGCAGTTCCTGTTTTACCGGCAACTTCGTATCCATCAATATTAGCATTTTTAGCGGAACCATAAATAACCACATCTCTTAAAAGTTTCCGCATATCTTTTGAAGTTTGAGTAGAAATAACCCGTTTACTTTTGCGGTTAGATTCAAGCGTTAAAGTCGGAGGCGTATAAATTCCGCCGTTAAGAATAGAAGAAAAGGCTGTAATAATATGAATAGGGGTAACAGAAATGCCATAACCATAAGCGGTGGTCGCAACGGTATCGTCTTGCCAATAATTTTCGCTACGATGCAGAGGGCGTCCTTTCTCATAGATTTCGAGATTTTCAATTTTATCAAACAGTCCAAGATTTTTTAAGAATTTAATTTGCAAATTTTTTCCGACTTTAAGCGCCATAAGAGCGGAAGCAATATTAGAAGAGTGAATAAGCGTTTCCCCAACGGTCAACCATTTCGCCGGAACACGATAGTCGGTAATTAAATGTCTTCCCATTTTTAAGGGTTTTGTAGCATCAAAACTATCAGTAATTTTAATTTTTCCGCTATCTAAACCAAGAGCCGTATTAAACACTTTAAAAACGGAACCAGGTTCATAAACACCAAGAGTGGCAAAATTAAATTTGATATCCTTATCTTTAAAATCGCGTTTATTTAAATCATAATCCGGCACGGAAGATAAAGCGATAATTTCCGAAGTATTAATATCCATTAAGACCGCAGTAGCTCGTTCGGCACCAAATTTTTTCTTAGCATGTATCAATTCTTCTCTGACAACATATTGAACACCTAAATCAATAGTAAGGCGCAAATCTTTAGTAGAAGAGCTAAGTCGATCGTTAAGAGATTTTTCCAAACCGGCGATACCGTTATTATCAATATCAGTATTTCCCAACACATGTGCTAAGAGTTCCTTTTGCGGATAAACACGAATTTCGCTGGGTTGAAATTCCAATTCCGGAAAACCGAGAGCATTAACTTTTGCCTGTTGCAGAGGAGATATATTGCGTTTCAAATACACAAAACTGGAGCGTCTGGTAAGTTTAATTAAGAAATCCTCATAAGCAATATCGGGGAAAATTTCAGAAAGTTTTTTTGCGATTAATTTTGCATTACTGACTTTTTTGGGATTTGTAAAAAGATTAACTGTAGGGAGGTTCGTTGCAATAACGACCCCGTTTCTATCGGTAATATTAGCTCTGTGCACGGGAAAAACTAGACCTGATTTAGGTCTGTAATAAGAAACGGCTTCACGATTAATTTGAATTCCATCGACCAAACAAACGTTAAATAAACGAATAACGATAACCAAATAGATAAATAAAAAAAGTCCGATAATAACAAAAATGCGATTACGACAAACATTGACGGTTTCATCTTCGGTTTCCCACCCGAAAGAACCGGAAGAAAAGTAAATTTCTTGTCCGGGAGCATAAAGATAGTTATTTTTCTTTTTCGATAAGCTGACTTTCAACACCATATTACCACTATTAACGTTCAGAATTAGCGAGTAAGCGCAATCCTCTGCTGTTTTTAGCAAACATCGTAGGATTCTCGAATATCTCACCCTCTAATGGTAAAGCAGAATAGTTAATAATTTGTTCAGGTTTGATAAAATCTAAAGAAATATATTTTCCGGCTAAAACTTTGAGCCGTTCAGGATTATTTAATTCGCTCCAATCTGCTTCTAAAATATGAATATCGCGAATATCATTTTCAATATCTCGATTAATCTGAGCCAACTCTTTTTCCAGATTCTGCACATCATTAGTCAGAACAAAATAATAAGAACCGATAACAATAGTAAATAAAAACCACAAAATAGAGATAGCTGTTTTTACATTACTCATGGGATTGTTCCTTTCTTTTAATGGCATATCTGAGTTTAGCGGAGCGTGCGCGAGGGTTTACGGAGCATTCTTCCTCGGTAGGTAAAATAACTTTGGAAGCAAAACTAAAAGGTTTAGAAGATTCGCTTGATACAGAAAGAGTGTCAACTTTATAGCGAGATACATGAACTTTTTTATCTGAATTTTCCGCAAAAAAGGATTTGACGATTCTGTCCTCAAGGGAATGAAAATCAACAACAACGACACGACCTTCCGGGAGTGTAATGTTAAGAGCGCCCATAAGACCGTCTTTAAGTTGTTGCAATTCATCATTAACAGCAATACGAACAGCTTGAAAAGTTCTGGTTGCCGGATCAATTTGTTCTCTTTTTTTCGGTAAAACGGAATAAATAATCTGAGCTAATTCAGTTGTTGTCTCAATAGTCTTCTGATTACGATACAAAACAATCGCATGAGCAATTTGACGAGATTTTCGTTCTTCACCGTATTTGTAAATCAAATCAGCCAAATCTTGTTCGTTCATAGAGTTAACGATGTCTTTTGCAGATAATCCGGCTTGAGACATTCTCATATCAAGAGGAGCTTCTTTAGAAAAAGAGAAACCTCGCTCAGGATTATCTAATTGCATAGAAGAAACGCCGATATCAAAAACAACACCGTTAACGGGAGATTGTATAAGATTATCAATTTGACTAAAAGTTCCGCTAACAAATGTAAAGCGATCTCCATAAATGGATTTTAATTCTTCCGCTCTTTTCAAAACGAAAGGATCTCTGTCTATAGCAATAACACGACAGTTGGCACTTTTTAAGATAGCCTCTGTATAACCGCCATTTCCAAAAGTTGCGTCAACATATATTTCCCCATCACGAGGATTTAAGGCTTTTAACACTTCATTGAGCATAACCGGAATGTGCTTTGAGGATACCATTATTTATTCTCCTCTTTAAGCGACGGGCGATTAAGTTTAACTTTTTCTCTTAATCTAGCCTCTTCGGCTTCCCAGTTAGTTTCACTCCAAATTTGAAATTTACGTCCTTTTCCGACGAAAACGGCTGTATCGGTGATTTCTGCGTGTTTTAAAAGTTTTTCGGTCAGCATGATGCGTCCGGTACTATCAAAAGAAAAACGTTTTGCATCACCAAAGATAAGATTAGTTAAATCATCTTGTGTTTCGGAAAAGAAATCTGTGCTGTTTTCAATATCAGTAGCAAGTTTTTCTAATAAATCCTCGGTACACCCCTCAATGCAAGGAGCGGTTAAACTTCTGTAACAAACGATTTCCGTTGAGAGTTCTTTAACGATTGCGCGATAATCTGCCGGTAAAGAAACGCGACCTTTGGCGTCTACTTTATTGGCAACTGTATCTAAAAATAAAAAACTTTTGCGCATGGTTAGAATCTTTCGTGTACACATTACCTATGGTATAACATGGTATTTTATGGGAATCAATGGAAATTTTTAGATTTTTATTAAAAAATTAACTTTTTTGTGGTTTTCGGCCGGAAATGAATCTTTTCAAGCATTTAAATGTGGATAAACTTGTTGATAAATTTTAAAACGCGGGATTCGTGTCAGCAGAATCGGAAAAAAGCACACAAAAAAACACCGACTCACAAGAATCGGTGTTTAAAAACGTCCTTTATTTGAAAAAAAGGATTAAATCATAGCCATACCGCCGTTAACGTGCAAAGTTTGACCTGTGATATATTGAGCTTCGTCAGAAGCCAAGAATGCAACAGCATTAGCAATATCTTGAGCTTCACCGAGTTTTCCTTCTGGGATTTTGCTTAATAATTGAGCTTTAACATCATCAGGCAAAACATCAGTCATCGGAGTTCTGATAAAGCCAGGGGCGATGGAGTTGACTGTAATTCCGCGAGAGCCGACTTCTTGAGCCAAACATTTATTCATCGCAATCATACCGGCTTTAGAGGCGGAATAGTTAGCTTGTCCGGCATTACCCATAACACCGACAACAGAAGCGATACCGATGATGCGACCGTATCTTCTCTTCATCATGCCGCGAATAGCAGCTTTAGCCAATTTGAAGCCGGCAGAAAGGTTAACATCCAAAACTAATTGCCAATCTTCATCGCTCATACGCATAAAGAGGTTATCACGAGTAAGCCCAGCATTGTTTACTAAAATATCAATACGGCCCATTTTCTCTTCAACATTTTTAACCAAATTATGAACATCATCAGAATTTGTTAGGTTAGCAACGAAACATTCAACACGAGAGCCTAACTCTGCCTTTAATTTTTCCATCGGTTCGGCTCGCATATCCGTTAAAGCAAGAGTAGCGCCTTGAGCATGTAAAGTACGAGCAATTTTATCACCAAGACCACCTGCGGCGCCGGTAATTAAAGCAATTTTACCATCTAAATTAAACATATCAAATGTCCTTTCTGCAGAGAGTTATAAATTTTTTGCGAGTTCTTCAATTTCTTGAACGGAACAAACGGAAACAGAGTTAATATTTTTCAAACTCCGCTTAGCAAGACCGGAAAGAACCTTTCCTGCTCCGATTTCGACAAGATCGGTAACGCCATCAGCATCAAAGAAAGACATGGTGTCTCTCCATCTGACCGTACCGGTAACTTGTTCAATTAAATTTTTAATAATTTCCTTTTTCTCGGTTTCCGGCGCAGCCAAAACATTGGCAACAATTGGAATTTGAGCATTCTCAGCCTGTACTTCCATAAATGCTCTGGCCATAGTCTCGGCAGCAGGTTGCATGAGAGGGCTATGGAATGGTGCAGATACAGGCAATTTTAAACAACGCTTTGCCCCAAATTCAGAAGCAATTTCAACAGCTTTTTCAATGGCTTGAATGTGACCGGATAAAACAACCTGACCATCTGAGTTATCGTTTGCAGCAACACAGAAATGATTTTCATCATTACATGCTTCAACCAATGCACCGACATCTTTGTAAGAAAGTCCTAAAACAGCAGCCATACCACCTACACCGATAGGAACGGCCTGTTGCATCGCATCTCCGCGAATACGCAATAATCTGGCTGTATCGGAAAGCGAAAAAACACCAGCAGCACAAGCAGCGGAATACTCACCTAACGAGTGGCCGGCAACATAAGCAGCTTTGTCTTTAAGACTAATACTGAAATCTTTTTCCAAAACTTTAACAATAGCCATAGAAACAGCCATTAAAGCTGGCTGTGTATTAGTCGTCAATGTTAATTCGGAATCCGGCCCTTCAACCATAATTTTATATAAATCTTGCCCGAGAGCCTGATTAACTTCCTCAAAAACATCTTTGGCAGAAGAAAAATTTTCCGCCAATTCTTTTCCCATACCGACAAATTGAGAACCTTGTCCGGGAAAAACAAAAGCATATTTCATATAAGTTCATCTCCAAATATAATTTTCTGCCAATAAGCTAAAGGACTACACTTGAAAGTCAAGTTTAAATCCTAAACGTGTGCATAGCTTATTCTGTAAAAATAAGAATATCTGCCTAAAGAACACAAATATTAATATTTTATTAAAAAATAGCCATTAATCTTGAAACAAGAAAGATGTTATCTGAAGAATGAGGAAAAGATGTCCAGAAGAACAAAAAACAAAGAAAATAAAATAGATGTAAAAAAAATATGTAAAAAAATCATAGGGATGCTATCAGGTGTACTATTGATAGCATTATGTATAAGTTTAGTACTGAGTATGGTAAGCTATAATCCGTCGGATGAATCATTTAATGTATCAAACTCTGAGAAAATAAGTAATTTTATGGGTAAATTTGGCTCATACAGCGCAGATTTTATTGTAAACAGCTATGGTTTGGCAATATACATTTTCCTAATACCAATAACGGTTTGGGGATATTTATTGATAAGGCATCAGAAGATTTTAGAAGTAAAAATCAGAATATTTGCGATATTACTGGGTATAATTTCTCTTTCAGGGGTATTTTATCAGACCATGGCCGCCTCATTGGAAAAGATAAATTTACTGGGAAAATTCAGTCATCTATTACCTCAAGCGCTGATAAAGATGTTTAGCAGTTGGAAATTGGAAGGATATGAAGAAGTACTAACTTTAAGTCTGCTGTCTATGATAGCCTTGATGTCATTTAATTTAGCTTCGGGTATAAATTTCAAACATTGGGTAAATGGTATCAAAAGAATATCTGAAATAGTTCGTATGCTAAGCAAAGGAACATATGCTTTTGTAAATAGATTGATACATCCGCGGTCATTATTTGAAAAAGGTGGAAATGACACCGGGAAAATAGCAGACACACCTAAAGAGAAAGAGAGAAAAGAGCCGACATTAACCGCTCACCCCGATAATGAAAAAGCACCGGAGAAAGAAATAAAGAAATCGGAAAAGAAACCGGAAAAAGCAAAATCAGCCGAAGTAATCTCCTTTACAAATAAAAAAATGGAAAAGAACAATGGATACCAATATCCGGATATAAACTTATTAAAAAAGCCCAAGGAGAAACTGGGTTTGAGTGTCAATGAAAAAGAACTCAATGAAACAGCCCGTGCATTAGAAGGAGTATTAGAGGAATTTGGTGTGCATGGTGAGATTGTAAAAATACGTCCAGGACCTGTTGTAACTTTATTTGAGTTAGAACCGGCACCAGGGACCAAAACATCTCGAGTTATTAGTTTGGCGGATGACATAGCGCGTTCAATGTCAGCGGTATCTGTGCGTATTGCGGTAGTACCCGGATCAAATACGATAGGTATAGAAATTCCAAATAGCAAAAGAGAGATTGTCTGGTTAAGAGATTTATTGGAAGACAGTAACTTTATCGACAGTAAGAATGCGTTGAACGTGGTATTGGGAAAAGACATTGGCGGCAAAAACATTTATGCCGATTTAGCCAAAATGCCGCACTTACTGGTTGCGGGAACCACCGGATCAGGCAAATCCGTAGGGGTTAATTCGATGATATTATCGTTATTATACAGGATGACGCCGGAAGAATGTAAATTTATCCTAATAGATCCGAAAATGTTGGAATTTTCGATGTATAACGGTATTCCGCATTTATTAACACCGGTTATTACCGATCCGGCCAAAGCAGTGATAGGATTAAAATGGGCGGTACGAGAAATGGAAGAAAGATATCGCGCCATGGCTTGTTTATCGGTTCGCAACATTAACGGATATAATTTAAAGTTAAAAGAATTACGAGAAAAAGGAGAACAACCGATGCGCACGATACAAGTCGGTTTTGATCCGGAAACAGGGAAGCCGAAATATGAGCAACAGATATTAGATACAAAACCTTTGCCGTATATAGTGATTGTTGTCGATGAAATGGCGGATTTAATGTTGGTTGCCGGTAAAGAAGTGGAAGCGGCGATTCAACGATTGGCACAAATGGCACGAGCAGCCGGTATTCACCTAATTATGTCCACACAACGCCCGTCGGTAGACGTTATTACGGGAACGATTAAATCTAATTTTCCGACGCGTATCAGTTTCCAGGTAACATCAAAAATTGACAGCCGCACGATTTTAGGGGAACAAGGCGCCGAACAGCTATTAGGTAAAGGAGATATGCTATATATGCCGGCAGGTTTGCGTCCGCAACGAATACATGCAGGTTTTGTTGAAGATGCCGAAGTTGAGGCAGTTGTAGAATTTTTAAAATCTCAAAGTCAACCGGAATATGTTGAAGGAATAACGGAAGGCGAATTAGAGATGAAAGGAAAAGATGCCGGTTCATTATTTGATAAAACGGCAATGGGCGCCTCAGGAAACAGCAAAGATGATTTATACGAACAAGCCGTTTCAATTGTTCGCAACGATAAAAAAGCCTCGACCAGTTATATCCAACGCCGTTTGGGGATAGGATACAATAAAGCGGCTTCGATTATTGAACGAATGGAAGCAGAGGGAGTGGTATCTCCGGCGGATCATGTCGGCAGAAGAGAGGTGATTTAGGACACTTTCATGATAAAAAGAATAAGCAGTCAAATAAATAGATTGCTTATTTTTTTAGTTAATTAAGCGCGCCACGCTTTCATAACTTTATCAATGCTGTTATTAACAATAGTAATTTCCTGATGTAGCTTTTTATTTTCATAAATTTTCAGAGCGGATTGATAATAGTCAATAGCTTCGGCAAAAGCCTTTTTATCGCGTCCGTTTTTACCGATATTGTAATAAACATTGGCGATATTTTCTTGAATTTTAGCCCACATAACAGGATAAAGTTCTTTCCGGTAGACTTGTTGCTTATTTTTATAACTGCGAATAGCCAATCTGGAAATATCATCACTTTTAGAAAATAATCCCAACAAAGACAAGTAAAATCCCAAATATCCTTCAATTTTAGACCACAACTCGGGAAAAGTTATTTGCGTATAGGTTTTTTCGGCTTCTCTTAAGAAGAAAACAGCATCGCGCAATGCTTGAACATCATTAGTAAATTTCCAATATTGAAAATAGAGTTGCGATAATTTGAAAGAGATTTGCGAAAAATCATAAGGATAGTTATAGTGATCAAGATATTTTTGAGCAGTACGATAATTAGTAATAGCCTCTTTAAATAAGAGCCAATACCCCCCCAAATCTTGTTTTAAGGCAATTTCATAAAGTTGAGCTAAATTTTTATAGATACATCCGATATGGACATTTTGCATAATTTGTTTCTGGTTTGCCAAAGCATTAAGAAAGAGTTCTTTGGTCATATTAAAAGTTTTCTGCGAAAGTTCTTGCTGTGAAAAACTAAGATAGATTAATCCGACAGTATTCATGATATAAGGGGAAAACATAAAATTCGGGCTATCCGACGGTCCTTCAGAAGATAAAGCATTAATAACATTTTTCAATAATTTTTGTTTCAAATGCCTTAAATCAATTCTTTGTTCACTAATTGACGCCGCAATAATTCCGGTAATCAAATTAGCTAATATTTCGGGAAAGAAATTAATATGTTCAAAATATTCTGCAGGAACAAACAAACTGTCTAAAACGGAACACGAAACATTATCCCAATCGGAATAAGCATTAGCCGTTTGAAAATTCAAACGGATATTTTCGTTTTCCTGATACCCCCAAACAATAACATCAGCATTAAGTTTTTGTAAAATAGTATTACCAGCATCAATTAAGTCAAAAAAATTACGACCTTGAAGATTTAGAAAATTTTTATCAAAAGGCTCATCAAAAAGTCGCACATTAAAGCTGGGATTTTTTTGCAAAAGTCTGGTCATAGCTTGCGCAAAACCATAATTTCCGTATTCCACAAAATCAACCACAACAACTTTAAGCGTTTCAACCTTAGGTAAAACACGTTTATTATTAGTATTTTTCCCGAATAGAACTTTAATAAAATTAACCATCAGCTTCACCTGAAATTAGTCATTTAAGGTTTTCGTCTTACGCGGTTTACGTTTTTTTGTTATTTTGGCTTTAACATCAACTTTATTTGTAATATTTTCATCAACAGGTTCTGTCTGAGAATGATTTTTATTTTTCGCTAAAACCCCTTTAACAGCATGTATACCCCATTTGGAAAAAGATAACAACTCTTCTGGTTTAGTATCCCCAGATAAGATAGAGAGTAACCAAAGATTAAGAGCAACAGAAAAGACCGGTAAAGCCAAACGTTCATAAGCAGCAATTTGAAAAATAGCTAAAAGTATATTAACCAATAAAATTTTAGCAATACTAAAAGCAACAGCTTTTTCGGAAGCTCCAAGTTCCAGCAGACGATAATAAGAAGTGTTCATAAACCAATACTCACGGGGATGGTTTAATATAAAGCGATTGTAAAGCACGCACCCTAATTCTGTAAACAAATACGCAGCGGCAATAAACATTGAAGCATCGGAAAATTCCACGGAGGCGTCAAGCATAAAGCAAGCGAGAATAAAACCTAACGCAGAAAAAGCACCGTTACTCATCATAATTTTTTCAGGAGGCCAACTAAGGAAAGTAAAAGCAAGCATAATTCCCATATAAGCCAGAGCCAAAGTGCCTAAAATTTGAGGAAGCACGCCGAAATATGTTAAAATAAAAGCCGTGAGCAAAACAACAACAAATTGAGAAGCGGCAATTCCTCCCGAACCATTCAGATAACCCAATCCTTTAGAAACAAGAAGAATGAGTGAAGCAACAATAAATTTATCTTGTAAAGGCGTAAAATAATCAGGAAAAAGTACAAACGTATCAGGTTGCATAAAAGCAACACAAAGAGCAAGCAAATAAGTCATCAAATTAGCAATCCAAGCGATATCAAGCAAATAGCAGAGATAAATAAGGGCCGAAAAAATAACCGGTGCCGCAAAGCTCCAAACGGTATAAGTTTTAACCGTATCAAAACCGACAGGTTGAAAATAAGAAACGCATACGGAAGTAATAAGAAAAATAACAAATAAATACCAAAAAGGATCAAGTTTAAATTCATATTCCTCAGGAAATATATCGGTTTGGATGCGTGTCAAGACAAACGTAGACAAAGTAAAGCAAATCAATAGAAAACCGATACCTAAAACAAAAACTTCACTCATAGCAACACCTTTAGCAATATTAAGTTACGAGGATTATAACAGCAGTTTATTAAATTTTCCTTTGCAAATGAGCAATAAAAAATCCATCTGCGCCGGACAAATCAGGTCGACCGTTTACGATAAAAGATTGAGGTACAATACGAAGATACCCCTCGTTAGTGAGCATGTTACCAGTTCCGGGAATAGACAAAGGCAGAATAACAAAATCCGAATGAGAATTAAGAAAGTCATTAATTTGTTTTTCCCCTTCAGATTTAGCTAAAGAGCATGTGACATAAATAATTTGTCCATTGTGCGCCAATAAAGAAACAGCATGATTGAGAATGTCCTTTTGCAGTTTTGCTTGTTGAAGAACATCTTGATATGTTTTGGTGTGAATAATTTCCGGATGTCGTCTGAATGTACCGGTAGCAGAACAAGGTGCATCAATTAAGATAATATCAAATTTTCGGGAAGATGAAAATTCGAGGGCATCAGAACAAACAACTGTAAGATTTTCTGTTAAGTTTAATCTTTCCAAATTTGTTTTAAGTGTTTCGAGACGTTCCTCCGAGATATCAACAGCCGTAACCAGAGCCCCTTTATCAAGAAGCTGAGCAGTTTTACCACCTGGTGCGGCACATAAATCCAGAACATATTTATCCTTTAAATTTGTTAAAGAATGAACGGCAAGAGCCGCAGCGGCATCTTGTACCCACCAGATTCCATCGTTATAGAAAGGCAGTTCAGACACTTTAGTACGAGCCGGAAGTCGTATAGAGCCGGAAGGCAAAATAACGCCATCGGCAAAAGGATTTGTCGTAGATTTTTTAAGAGTAATGTCCAAAGCCGGTTCAACGGCAACAAAGCGTTCCATTTGCAAAATTTCATTTTTAGTATAATCGGACTTTAATATTTTCAAAAATTCAGGGCTAAAGTAAGAATTGTTATGGATTAAAAGCAAATCCGATTTCTGGCGAAGAACATTTCTCAAAACCGCATTAACAAAGTTCGCTCCGAATTTATCGGTATATTTTTTTGCACTATCAACATAAGAATTAATAACAGCATAATCAGGAGTATCTAAGAACAACAATTCGGTAACAGCGAGATAAAAAATATAATTCAGGATATTCTGTTTTTCAGGAATTTTCTTTTTAATAAAACGCGGTAAAACAGTCTGTTTAATAAAAGTAAGTTGCCGAAAAGTTGTTAAAAAAAGCATATTAAAAAAACTTTTTTGAATATCGGGAATAGTATCTTTAAAAAAACTCAAAGGAATATTGGAATTTAAAATTTTCTGTAAAATTTCCACATATTCAGTCCGTTCATTTCTCATAAAAAATCCTTTAAATATAGAACATTATATGCAAGCGTTAAACTTTTATTAAAAAATAATATCCTAAATTTAGTGTATATTTTCACAGAAGTAAAGGATAAAAGAAAATGACGAGCCAACGATTGCTATTATCGTTATTAATGGGAACTGTCCTCTGTGCGACACCTGCGCAAGCTATAGATGTATTTAATGTATATACGCACAACGCCCCTGAAGGATGTTTGGATAAAGATTTAAGCATAGATAAAAAAGTATCACTGATAGATTTAATAAAAATAGGTATATGTAATAATCCGGAATTAAGAGTAAATTACATGAGCTTAAAAGGTTCGGAAGCTAATTTAGGAGCGGCAAAAGCAGAATATTTTCCAAGCATAGATTTAAGCGGAAACATCGGGAAGAACAGCCAAAAAATACAAGGAGATAACAGTTTTGAAAATAGTCCGTATGGTGTAAATGTCGGGTTATCGTTACTATTATATGATTTTGGCGGAAGAACGGCGCGAGTAGATAGTTTCAAATCGTATTTAGCGGAAGCTGGTTTTAATTATAATAGTGCTTTGCAAGATTTAATATTGTCCATAAATACGGCATATTTTAAGTTATTGGGAGCTAAAGAGGATTTAAAAAGTGCCAAAGCCAATGAAGCGATGTATAAAAAATCATATGATGAAGCCAGTCGAAAATATGAAGTAGGCATGGCGGCACTAAATGACAAACTGCAGACACAAACCAGTTATGAACAATCAAAATTAAAAGTTATAGAAATGGAGAATGCGGTAAAGCAGTATGAAGGAGATTTGGCAACAATTTTGAATCTGCCTCCGCAAACATCATTTAAGCTAAGTGTTCCGCCGACAGACAGAGATTTAACGGCATTGGGAAAACAAGGCACTTTAGATAAAATGATAGAAATAGCCTCACGCGAAAGAGATGAAGTCAAGGCTCAAGAGATGTTGGTGAATGCCGCCAATTCATCTTTACAAGAGTTGCGTGCGTCACGTTATGGATCATTTAATTTATCGGCACAAAGCGGGTACAACAATAATTGGAAACCGGAAAGAAGCTATGAGAGAGATAATTCCATAAGCGTCAATTACAGTATACCATTATTCAGTGGTTTTGAAACAAGCTATAAGATATCTGCGGCAAAATACCAACGCGAACAAGAAAGATATGCGTTAGACAAGATAAAAAATGATATAAAGAATGAAGTTTGGGGAGCATATCACGATTACCAAACCTCAATTAAATCATACGAAGTTAGTAAAGAAGTACTCAAAAGTGCGGAAGAAAATGAAAGGGTAGCCTTTACTTCGTATGAAATAGGGAAAACAGACATCATCAATTTATTAACGGCAGAGTCTCAATTAGCAGATGCCAGAGATTCTTTGGTAAATGCTTTTTATACAGTTTTGATAAATAAAGCGACTTTATACAGAGCAATAGGGAGATTTTAATGATAAATAAGAAATTAGGACTAGTTTTAATCTTAGTTTTGGCTGGAGGATATTATTTTTATTCCGGAGCTAAAAAAGAAGAATTAAAAGCAGAAAATTTTGAAATGAGTCGAGTAAGAAGAGGAACTCTAACCTATGAGGTAACAGCCACCGGAACTATAAATCCGATAAATACGGTAACGGTAGGTACACAAGTTTCAGGAATTGTGGAAACCGTATTGGCGGATTACAATGATGATGTCAAAAAGGGACAAGTTTTGGCACTGTTGGATTCATCAACATTAAAAGAAACAATGGATAAATCTCTTGCAAGTTATGAATTGGCTCAAGCAAAAGAGCGAAAAGCCAAACTAAATTATGACCGTATTAAGAAATTATTTCAGGACAAACTAACGTCATCAGCATCATTAGAAGACGCCGAAATAGAATATAAAGAAGCATCAGCAAATGTCTTGAGCGCAAAGGCAGATTACAATATTGCGAAAAAGAATTTTGAATATGCAACAATCACTTCTCCTGTATCTGGTACTGTAATTTCCAAAGAAATTGAACAAGGACAAACTGTTGCAGCAAGTTTTGAAACACCAACATTATTTGAAGTCGCTGAAGACCTATCCAAAATGCAAATAGAAGCCAGTGTGTCAGAAGCAGATATTGGATATATTAAAAAAGATATGCCGGTAACTTTTACGGTAGACGCATATCCAAATGATACATTTAAGGGAACAATCCGCCAAGTCAGATTATCACCGACGGAAGATGAAAATGTTGTGATGTATACAGTAATTATTGAGATAGACAACTCAGGTCGTAAACTCTTACCAGGCATGACCGCATCGGTTACGGTAAAAGCCGATGAAGCAAAAGATGTTTTAATGATATCTGCAATGGCGTTACAGTATAAGCCTTCTGCAGCCATAAAAGAAAAAATAGAAATCAAAAAAATAGACGATATCGGAGAAAATCAAGATGTAGTCTTTCTGTTTGAAAATGGAAAAATTATTCCGAAAGTTGTCACCAAAGGGCTGTCAGATATGACGAATATAGAGATAAAAGACGGTCTAAAAGAGGGCGATCAAGTGATTGTAGAGGCATTATTTGAGCAAAGGCGGAAATAATGGCAGAAAAAACAGTAATAGACGTTCAACACGTATGTAAAACATATTTTATGGAAGGTGGCACGAGTCAATCCGTATTGAAAGATATTAACTTTCAAATTAAATCAGGAGAGTTCGTGGCTATTATGGGACCATCCGGCTCAGGAAAATCAACTTTGATGAACATATTAGGGTGCTTAGATAAGCCCACTAGTGGCAAGTACATTCTTGAAGGATATGATATTGCTTCAAAAGATGATAAAGAGTTGGCCGTCATCAGAGGAAAGACGATAGGTTTCGTTTTCCAAAATTTTAATCTGATGATGAAAAGAACAATTGCGGATAATGTATCATTGCCATTGATATATCAAAAAGTAGGGGAAACAGAAAGATATAATCGAGCGGTGGAAATGTTGAAAAAAGTCAATTTGATTGGCTATCAAGATCGTCCGCCGTCACAAATTTCCGGAGGTATGCAGCAAAGAGTGGCCATAGCCAGAGCCTTGATAAATAATCCGGCGATAATTTTTGCCGATGAGCCGACCGGAAACCTAGATAGTAAAACATCTGATGAAATTATGGAACTATTTACATTTTTGAACAAGCAAGGCATCACGATAGTATTAGTAACCCACGAAGATGATGTGGCAGACTATGCAACGCGTATGATAAAGATAAGCGATGGACATAAAGTGTATGATGGTCTGCGCAAAGAATACAGCAAGGAAAAGGAAATAAAATGCTGACAGCGATAATAAAAGAAGCATGGATATCAATAGCATCATACAAGCTGAGAACATTTTTAACCATGCTTGGTATCATGATAGGTGTAGCAGCAGTAGTGATGATGGTATCGGCAGGACAAGCCGTACAAAATCGCATTACGGATACTTTTGCCTCGATGGGAAGTAATTTGATTTTGATTGGTCCGGCAGAATTAGTAACCGGTGGTGTAAGAGGGGGAAGAGGTTTACCAAGCGTAACGGTTGCAGACGTTGCTGCATTAAAAACTCTAAAGGACGTAGAAACAACTTCATATCTGATGAATGCAGCGGTTCAAGCCGTCTATGGCTCCAGAAACTATGGTGTAAGCGTAAAAGGTACTAATCCTGATTATTTAGCGGTGAACAACTGGGAAATAGAAGATGGTATTATGTTTACCGAAAAAGATGTCCGTGCGGCTAAGCCTTATGCTGTTATTGGGCAAACAGTTGTTGATGAGTTGTTTGGTTTACAAAACCCGATAGGTAAAACAATACGTTTGAAGGGCAAGCCATTTACCGTAATAGGAACTTTGCGTGAAAAAGGGGATGGTTTAATGGGGGATGACCAAGACAATATTATCTTGATGCCGTCAACAACGGTACGCCAAAGATTAGCGGGTTCTCCGCGCCCGCAATATACCGGAATTGCGTTTGTAAAAGCAACGTCGGAAGATAAGATGGAGTTGGTTGCCAAGCGTGTGGAATATATGCTACGAACCAGACACCGCTTGAAAGACGGGGTTAAAAACGATTTTACTGTAAGATTGATGACGGAAATGGTAGAAAAAGTTCGCAGTGTGGGCTTTGTGCTGTCTGCATTATTGGCAGCGATTGCTTCCATTTCTTTGATTGTCGGCAGTATCGGCATTATGAACATGATGCTCGTATCGGTAACCGAGCGCACGAGAGAAATAGGTACCAGAAAGGCACTGGGCGCGCCAAACAGTTGGATAATGATGCAATTTTTGGCTGAATCGGTGTTAATTTCGTTTATTGGCAGCTTTGTCGGTATGGTGTTTGGAATAGCCTTTTCGCAATTAGGTGGACATTTGTTCGGCTATGAAGTACCGATTTCCATTTGGTCTGTTATCGTATCGGTAACGGTTGCGGTGGTAGTAGGTATTGTTTCGGGACTAATGCCAGCCTTAAAAGCGATGCGCTTAAACCCGATAGATGCGTTGAGGTATCAATAAACAAAAAATAGCCAAAATAATGCTTGCCAGAGTCTCAATTCTATGGTATTATCAGGAAGTTTTTAAACAAAAGAGGACGAGAAATGCCGATAGATACAGAAACATTAGCCAAAATAGAAGCCAACAAAAGACAATGGCGCGAAGGTGTAGCGCAAGAAAAAGACATTGAAACAGCAGAGCGTCAAGAAAGTTTTCGCGCACTTAAAGAAGGTATCATCAAAAAGTTTGTCGCCAACGAGCTGGATTTGGAAGACCGCCAAGAGCAAAGCATATTAAAACTAGTAGATAAAGCTAGCGCGGAAGATGCTTCTTTAAGCCATGGCTATTTCCATGCGTGTACGGCGTTTGGAAAAACCTACTTGATGATGGCAATGGCAGAGGGCTATCGTGCGGAAGCTCCTCATAAAAAGATTATCATCTTAGAAGAAAATACCAAAGTCTTAGAGCAAGTTAAGCAAGATTTTATAGATAAGACCGGCTTTTCATCCTCGGAGATTGGGGCTTTTTACGGCAAAGAAAAAACAGCCGATACGCCGATAGTTGTGGGTACTTATGCCTCAATGGAAAAAATGATAAATGCGGTCGGCAAAGAAAATATCGGATTGGTATTATGCGATGAGGCGCATCATATTTTATCAGAAAACCGCCGTCGCGTAGCGCAAGTGTTTAACAGTTCCTGCCTTTATGGCTTTACCGCCACTCCGGAATATGATAAAGATAAAGATTGCGCGGACGTGTTTGGCAAAGTAATCGATTCGGTAACCTTGCGAGAAGGTGTGGAAGAAGGCTTGCTTTGCAGTTTCAAAAATGGTCTGTTCGTTTCAAAAATTCCGGTAGATTTAACGGATGCGATAAACAGCAGTGGTGACTATGACGGAGAAAAACTTGCAAAAATCCTTAAACAGTCACACTTGCATGGCATAAGAGAAGAATTGGCGGATTATTACTTAACCTCTTCAGACCCGATTATCGGGCAAATCAAGGGCAAACCAACAATAATCAACGTTCCAAACCAACATGAAGCAGATGTACTAGCAACAGTGTTTAATCAAAAAGCGGGTTATAATATAGCGCAAGCCTATCATACCAACAGCGGAGAAAGTCCGTTGCAAGAATTCAATTCCGGCAAGTTTCCGGTCTTGATACAAGTCAATCGTGTCACCGAAGGATATTCAAACAAAAAGGTAGAAGTCTGCATCAACTACCCAACAGCGAGCAAGGTCAAAGCTGCGCAAAGAGGTGGCAGAGCTCTTCGTCAAGATAAGGAAAATCCGGATAAAGTAGCGTTGATAATGGATATTGCGTTTAAGAGAAACAACAACAAAAGCACGTTGGAAGAAATTCGTGAAAACGGGCAAGTTCTGTTTATGGATATAGCAGAAGACGTCGCCATTATATCTTCCAATATGCGTCCCAAAATAGCAGAGATAAATAAAAGCCATCACAAAAATACGAACCAAGATAAGGATGAGGTTGACACAACGCATCTGTTTGATGTTGTGGTGGATATGGAAGATTTATATGACATGAACTTTACCAAACTTATTCATGAAGAAGAAAACAGGCCACGGCGTAATAAGTTGGACACTGATTTAATAAATAATGTATTTCAAAGCCAGTGGCTGTTACAACAAAATGGTAAATCTTTAAACAGTGATGAAAAAAGCAACTTATGGAAACAAATTTACCAAGTAAAGTCGGAATTATTTACCTATGTTCAATCGGGAAACAACAGAATATATGTCATAAGCCAAGAACAACGACAAGCATTCAAACAATATTTGCAAGAGCAAGGATATGACGTAACGACGCCTGATGAAAAATATCAAAGCATTGAACGCAAAAAGTTAGATGACGATTTAACTAATACTGTATTTCAAGGCCAGTGGCTTGTGAAAAAGGAAAGTAAAGCATTAAGCGAGGATGAAAAAAGCGATTTATGGAAACAAATAATCCAAGTAAAGCAGGAACTATTTACCTATGTTCAAGCAGGTCCCAAACAAGTGTATGTGATAAGCAAAGAACAACAACAAGCATTCAAACAATATTTGCAAGAGCAGGGTTATGACGTAACTGCAGCTGATGAAAAATATCAAAGCATTGAACGTAATAAGTTGGATAGCGATTTAGTAATTAGCATATTCCACCAACAATGGATTATAAAACAAGGAGGTAAATCTTTAAATTATAAAGAAAAAATAGATTTATGGGAGCAAATAATCCAAGCAAATCCAGAACTATTTACCTATGTTAAATCAGGGAACAAAAGAACGCATATCATAAGCCAAGAACAACAACAAGCATTCAAACAATATTTGCAAGAGCAAGGCTATGATGTAATCCCTCCTGATGAAAAATATCAAAGCATTGAACGCAAAAAGTTAGATACCGATTTAACAAATAGGGTATTTAATGACCAATGGATTTTGCAACAAAACGGTAAATCTTTAAGTCCAAAGGAAAAAAGCAACTTATGGGAACAAATTACCCAGACAGAGCTGAAATTATTTACCTATGTTCAAGCAGGTACCAATCGAATATATGTGATAAGCAAAGAAAAGCAAAACGCTTTCAAACAATACTTGCAAGAGCAAGGTTATGACGTTACGACGCCTGATGAAAAAGCGCAATGCATTGAACGCGATAAATTGGATACCGATTTAATAAAAACAATATTTAATGCCCAATGGATTTTGAAAAAAAATGGTAAATCTTTAAGCATCAAAGAAAAAAGCAACTTATGGGAACAAATTACTCAGACAGAGCTGAAATTATTTACCTATGTTCAATCAGGAAAACATCAAGCATATGCGATAAGCAAAGAAAAGCAAAACGCTTTCAAACAATATCTGCAAGAGCAAGGTTATGAGGTAACGACGCCATATGATAAATTGCATGAGGCGCAAGAACAAGCCGCTCAGGCCCAAACACCGAAAGAGCGGAAAAAATATCTGGCAGAAGCCAAAAAGATATTTGAATCCCTCAATCCGAAAACAGCCAAAGATAAAACATGTGAAATATGTTTGAACAAAATCTCTCAATCTCGCGAATAAGGATAAAGTTAAGGGAATAGGAATTCTGTGTTTGATGATTTAATCAAGCTCTAAAACAAAAAAAGCCTCCATGAAGAGGCTTATACATTAAAGGGACAATAAACGAAGTATGATATACAATGTTTATTGTCCCTAATTGTTTGTGAGGATGTTGCAACATCCTCACAAGTGCCGGCAGCGGCTGAGGCCCAGGGGGCTTAAGTTTATACACTTGTAAAAAAGCAAAGTCCGCCGGCATATTTAGGGTTAGTCGT
>CASFTO010000038.1 GCA_949297665.1 uncultured Alphaproteobacteria bacterium
ATAATAAAAATCCTTTGTTATTTACGTTAAAACAGTGGTCAGACTGTCGTACGTTTTATAATAACAAAGGATTTTTCCTATGCATAGCTGTAAGCTTTTCGGAACCACCGGCCTAGCCGGTGGTTTTCTGTGTACAAAAAAACAGCCCTTATTTTAGGGGCTGTTTTGTGCTTTACTGCTGAGAGAATTAACTAATTGCCTCCAGATGGTGGCTATAGATTTGAGACTGACGCATCAACGCTTCTTCTTCTCTACCGGTCATACAGTCCGGAGCATAATAATCCAATTCATAGAGTTGGCGCTCCAGCCATTTTTTTATTGCCTGCTGAGATTTTTTATTCAATTTTTTTACCTCGGTGGCAAACCGGTTCACTCGTGGCGTATCATTTTCTATCACGCCGATAGCTTTAGGTAACGGATAGGTTATCTCTTTCCAAAGCTTTTCTCCCAACAAAAGAGAGTTTACATCTCGCTTTTGGTTAAGTTTTTTCAGCAAATTTTTCATATCTATATATTTTTTATAGGTTTAACGCGGCTTATTTTGTCTTCTTTTTGACTAAAAGTCAAGTCTATTTTACTTTAGACAACGTCTGCCCCAACCACTGATTGATTTTGGCATTCACCGCTTCATCGTATTTTTGCGGCAAATTGTTAAACTCTATTTCGGAAATGATATTCGCATTTTTTGCCTCTTTCTTTATATCAGCAAAGAAAGTTCCGGGATTGCTACCCTGCGTGCTATATACGGCAACGGGCTTTTGCTGAAAATCGGCTTGCTTTAAGAAACTTTGTACCGGAGTTGATATCGTATACATCCAAACCGGCGAACCTAAAATCACTAAATCGTATCCGCTTAAATTCGGCATTGTACTTTTGATTCTAGGATAATTTTTATCTTTGTATTGTTTCCATATTTCATAATACCCCATCCAACCTTTCGGCAGCGGTTCTTGCAATTCTATCGCATATAAATCGGCGTTTGCTTGTGCCTTAATTTGTTCGGCTATGTCTTCGGTGTGACCGGTCAGGCTATAATATATCACCAATATCTTCTTATTCTTATCCAGCGATTGAGGTTTTAGCTCTGCAAACGTAGCCATTTCTTGTGCGTTTTTCTTTGCGACTTTCCATAAATGCAAACCGCCACTTATTCCCCCAATAACTATTGCAGCTAAAACTATGTATAAAATTATTTTCATCAGATTTCCCCCTTATTTATTTTATCTCTTTCTATATAACCATATTCTCTTTTTTTATCAATCTTTTTATCCAAAGAAGTTATCTTTGTTATCTGTTTTTCTGTTATACTTAATAAAGTTTGAGATATTGTAACTGATAGAGATAAATTTAATATGTATATAAAATACCTCCTCTAATCTTTATTTATTTCTATTATTTTTTATCTTTTAAATCATATACTTATAAAATTTTTACATTTTTTTGCACTTTTTTGATTTTTCTTATTGACATTATCAAAATTTATTTGTAAAAGTTCTTTCATACCTGATGGCGGGGTAGCTCAGTTGGTTAGAGCAGAGGAATCATAATCCTTGTGTCGAGAGTTCGAATCTCCCCCTCGCTACCAAAAGAGACAGGGGTTGGATTTTTAAATCTAACCCCTTGATTTTTAAGCAAAATTTGCGGTTCGGATGATGCGTTTTGAGCAATCTCTTCTTTTTTGTTGCATTTTGCTTCTATCCCTTTATTTTCTAAGCCTTTCACGAGTTCGGATGCTGTTTTCTCTATTCTCTTAATATTGGTGGCTTCAAATAGCTCAAACGGAAAATTTAGTTCGTATGTTAATTTTCCTTCCGTTAATGTGATAGATTTGAATACAAATTTTAACAAATATCTCTTTAATTCAGAATCCGAAGAACGAGTAAATGCACTTCCGGCATCTTTTGCGATGTCTATCATGTTTTGAACAATATCTCTAAAAGCGTTGTCTTGTTTTGCATATGAAGCCATCTTATTTTTTATACGGCTCATTTTAGTTTGAATCTCATTTCGTTTTATATCAAAAGTTGCTTTATCCAACTCGCCATCAAGCATTAAATCAAACAAACGGTCTAGTTGTGTTTTGAGTTTCTCTTGTTCGTTCCGAAGTTTCGCCGTTTCTTGTCGGCAATAGCTTATTTCCTCTTTCTTGGATTGTTTTAAGTCTTCTTGAAGCTCTTTTGCAATTTCTTCCGGTAGTTTTATTCGGTTTAGGATTGCTTTTAATTCACCCATGATAACATCTTCTTGGATATACATTCGGTTGTTATCTGCTTTATAGCAAGTTATATAAGTGTAGGTTTTCTTTTTCACTTCACACACGCAACTCTTTCCGGTAATGCCACATCTTATCAGTCCTCTTAAAATATATGGGTCTTCTTTAACTTGAGAGTTTCTGATATTGAAATTGTGTTCGGCTTTCTTTTCTTGGCACAAATCCCACAAATCTTTGCTTATCAGAGGTTCATATATATGCCTGATTATCCCACGTTTGGTTTTTAACTCCCCATAGTAGAACGGATTGTTCAACATCTTATATAGACAGTTTCTGGAAACATATCGGCCATATCGGCTCTTTAATCCCATGATATGAGCACAATGTTGCAACTCCCCTAACCCCATGTTGCCATACGAATATAATTCAAACAACTGCTTTACAATATCCCCTTCCGGATGTTTGATGCGGACAAACTTCTTGCCATATTCATTTACACAGTTTTCATATCCTATCGGTGCGGGTCCGGTGATTTCTCCATTTTTGTTCTTTTGTTCATTGGAACGGCGAATGTTTTCGGATAATTGCAAAACATATGCTTTTGCTCCCATTACGCTAAAGTCCCATCGCATGATATCAACAGAGGAAGATTGACTATTCAAAACCATATTTTCTCGGTAAAAATGCAGTTCAATCTTGTTTTGTCTCATTAAATCATCCAGAAGCACACTCTCCTTAAAAGAGCGTTGCACCCTATCCACCGTATCTGCCACAATGGCGATGGTTTCTTTTTGTCGTTTGCAAAAGTTAATCATCTCCATAAAATGCTTACGGTCGCCTTTGGTGGAACTCTCTATAATTTCAAAGGTCTTAATGACTTCTAAATCTTTTCGCTGAGCATATTCCAACAATCGGGAACATTACACAATTTCTCGGTTCCGTATATAATGTCCCCTACTTTCATCGTATCTAATTCATAGCGTTTCATTGAGCGGAATTTTAACCTTCTTTTGAAGTATAATTCATCAATTTGAAATCTGTTGTCATGCAATAAAATATCCGTATTACCTAACAGAAAACATCTAATACTGAATTTTGACATGTGGTCTCCAATGTAAAATATGCTCTAAATTTGCAAAAATCTTATTTTTAGAAGTTGTATCTTATGTTGATATTTCCGTCCCAACCTTCTCGTCCGCCTTCTCTGCGGTTGATTTCTGCGGCAAAACTCCAATTATTATTCAAATCTTTGTTTGCTCCTAGGCCATATTCCACATAGTTTTTGGCACTAATATCCGGTAATGCTACATTATCAATGTTCGCATCTCCGCCACTGTTTTCTACAAAGGCATATTTTGCTTGAACATAGGTATTCCATCCGTTGTTGAACGCTTTATTGATTTGAATTCCAGGGGCTACTTCCCAGAAGTGCAAATTGTCATTCTTCACTTTCACATCTGATTTTGAGGTAAAATCCTCACTATTTACAAAAGTATAGCCTGCGTAAATATTCGGTAAAATGCTCAAACTATCCGACAATTTATAGTCATATGTTGCTTTGAGTGCAATTCCGGAGAAATAAGTGTCAAAGCTATCACTACCAAAAGCATGATTATTTTCATTATCAATATAACCACCATTCACTGTTCCTAGTAATGATGTATTATCTTTGCTTAAAAGAGCACTCAAGCCAACATAACCGCCCTTTTGGTCAATATTGTTGCCTTCAAATTTTTGCTCTCCGTCCAAATAACCTGCATAAACGCCATAAATTGCATCCACGTTATCATAATGAATGGTATCGCTATTTACACCACCGGTTAGCGTGTATGTCTTACTATCAACATTACTAAATGATTTAAAATCAATATCTTCATCATAACCACGTACTGACACCCAAACATTATCCTTTTGAGGAAGCTCATTGGGTGCTGTGGCAAATGTATTATTGGTCATTGATGAAAATACCGTTGATGCAATATTGCTTTGAAGTAAAGCAACTGCCTGCCCTACGACACTATTGGCATATACCGTTGAATTATAATCCTCTACTTTGTTTCCATCACCACGAGTAAATGTAAAATCACCGCTGTCTTTGTCATAAGCCACATCATAGGAGTAAATTGGAGACAATGCCTGCAAACCACTGGTCTTGCCTGTATAATTTACAGATGACAGTAATTTTTCATCATTTGTGAAGTTAATGGTTGTTATTTCATTTTTAGCATCTGAGATTAAATTAAGATTAGCGATGTTTAGTTTTGCGTTTCCTTCTATTGTGTCTGCAGATATCGTATCCATTGTTTCATTTGCTAAATCCGCATCTACATTGATATTTGAATCTGTCGCTAAATTTAATTTTGCTAATTTTATTGAAGAAGTTGCTCCATTGGCAATATCCAAAGTTCCACCGTTGAAGTTAATACTATTCAAGGCATAATTACCATCGGAAAAGGTGTTTGTATTTTCATCTCTTGTTTCACCCACATTATGCGTATGTTTGGTGGCATCATACAAATACTTATCTGATGCATATTTTAGTGTTCCACCATTATTTAAGTTAAAATCAATTTCATCGGCATAATATGCATGAGTTATGTTGCCATCTGATATATTGGCAGTTAATGGGTCTAATAAACCATTTAATTCAACTTGTCCGGCAAGGTTTAATTCATTCTTTTTATTTTTGGAGATAATTGCCCCATCAACTGTTATTCCTTGCGAACCGCCATTAAATTCTACTTTGGTTATTTCATCAGCCTCTCCTGCCATATAGATAACGGCATCATCTACTGAACTTCCTGTAATGGCAACAGCATCGTTTTTGGCTTGGATTTTGAAATGTCCATTTTTATTCACTTGAATTGCATTTGCATCTGTAATTTCTAATGATGTATCTTCAAATGTTGTTGCATTTTCTCCGGCTATGATGACTTTATTGGTTCCGGTTCCGTGGATTGCAGCTTTTTGTAATACAACACTATCCATGGTGAGTATTGCATTATCTTTCATATGAATTTGAGAATCTGTAATTGAGACCGCATTCAAATTCATTTGCGATGAATCATTCATAAATATCTGCGAATTGTTCTGTATGACTGTTGTTGCTCCAGCTTCATTTCTGACATTTAGTTGCGAATTATCATTTAAGATGACTTGAGAATGGTCTATCGTCATATTCGCTTTTCCGTATAATGCTTCTATTTCATTTCTGTCCGCTATATCCTCTTCATCTGTATATTTTTCATAATCAAAACCCAAATAAGCACGATTATTTAATACCACTTTACTGTTATTCTGAATGAATATCTGACTATCGCTCTTCATTGCAGCTCTATCTTCCGGATTATCTGAATCTCCAAGGATAACTTCGCTGTTATCTATTGTCAGTCTGCGGAGTTCTACTGATTGTTCGGTTTGAATATCTTCTGAATCAATTGAGCCGGTTGTTCCGTCTGCGTTTGTGTATTTCAATTCCACTCCTGATGGCCATAACGCTCCGTTTTCATTTGTCTTTCCATGCAGAGCCTCTGCCATTTTTAATGCATTTTCATCATTATGAAGCATATCTAACACTTCATCTTCATCAAAATAATTCGGGGCAGATATGGATAGTTTTGAACCATTTGTAAAGGATACTGCTCCGTCAATCGGCAATTCACTATTAACTAATTTGAGGGTTGCATTATCAAACTTTGTATTAAAAATCTTATCTCCTTCATCAGATGAAGCATCTAACGAACTATTTGTCAGGTTAATTGTTCCTCCTTTAACCACTATGGCATCTATGGAACCATCTGCATTGGTAGTATTTTGTTTAGCATCAACCAATAATCTTACATTATTGAGATTAAGTATTGCACCATCTGAAACACTTACTTTGCTCACTTCTTGCGGCATGTCATTTATAGAATAACGAAGTTCTGTTAAATTTTGTAAATCTGTTTTTATTTCCTCAACTGACTTTGATGTATCTATTTTTTTATCATCAGCGGCATATGCGTCATTTAGGTTAATTTTCCACCCTTGGAAATTTCCGGTAATTGTATCTTCCTTACCAACTAAAGAGATTTCTTCGGCTATCGCATTGGTGGCACAAAGCACTAAACCAATATTTACCAATAAGCATTTCTTTAACACTGAACGATATTGTGCGTTTAAGACTGTTAAACCATGTTTTGAAAGTTTCATTGTGTTTCTCCATAAATGACCAATTATGGAGATAGTTTTTCGTATGTAGCCGTTTTGTTGGCTACAATCCCTAAAATGTATATATTTGAATATTTTAATTGACTTTAAATTAGAAAATATTACCCTTTGTTTGTTCCTATATTTTAGATGGTCATTTATTTGATAGAGTAATTCTTTGATAAATACTTATGATATTTCAAAGGATTACGATATGACTTGTTATTTTTACATTAGGGTGAGCACAGACCTGCAAAATTGTGCCAATCAACGATATGAATTAGATAATTTTGCGACTCTGCATCATATCAAAGCAGATGAGTATATTGAGGAAACCATTTCTTCAAGAAAACCTCTCTCGCAAAGAAAATTAGGTAAATTATTAAAAAAACTTCAAAAAGGTGATGTTGTTATAACTACCGAAATTTCAAGACTTGGGCGAAATATGCTTGAAGTTATGGGGATTTTACAGACTTGTTTGGAAAAAGAATGCGAAATTATTACTGTTAAAGAAAATTACCATTTAGGTGCTGATATTCAATCCAAAGTTTTGGCGTTTGCTTTCTCTTTAGCAAGCGAAATTGAAAGGCAACTCATTTCTCAACGAACCAAAGAGGCCCTTAAACGCTTAAAAAATGAAGGCAAACATCTTGGTAGGCCTTTCGGATTTTCTTATAAAAAGCTCAAGAAAAAGCATAATAAAGTGGTGGAACTTTTAGAAAAAGGTATTTCTAAAACAGAAATTGCTCGTTTGATGGGGTGTTCTTGGACAACTCTGCACCGATACATTAAAGAATATATCATGTTTTAATGGTATTCTTATCACAATTTTGTATCTTCATCAAACGTATATATTTCTGTTAATTCAATTATTGTTTTACCTTTGTTTTGGGCTTTTTTGCAAAAAGAAAAAGCCCGCCCTTTGCGTTTGTTATATGAAATAATGTAATCTGAATGTTCTATCATCCAATTATTGCGATGCACTATACACCACCGCTTATAGCCTAATTCTGCTTTGAGGGGATATTCAAATCCATCAAATGCTCTGCGATAAACTTTACGTTCTGTTGGATTTTCTTCAAAAGTATTGAGCTCTTTTTCTGTTGCTATCACTAATATTATTTTTATGTGGGGAAATTTGGGTTGAATTTGCAAAACCGTATCGTAGGCATCTTTTTCATACGCCCCTTTTTCGCCGACATAAAAAGTATCTGTCTGTTTGAGCGTTATCAATTTCACTATTTGTTCTTCTATATATTCTTTAATGTGTTGCGGTTTGCTTAAACCGTAGTCATTTCCTAAAAAGGTGCAAGATGTTCCCATTTGTGTGCTCCTTATCTCTATGGAAACATCAGAACACAAACGAACAATTATGTTATGAAAGTAATTTTCTGATTAACTCCTCTTCTTTTTATATGCTTAAATTCCTTGTACTCCTTGATTTTTCTAACTTTATGCAGTGATTGCTTGGAAATATATATTCTTTAAAGACACTAAAAAAATGGGTTGATTTAATTGTTCGTTTAAATAGTCCCTTTTTTTCGTTTTATTTCTTTGTATCTCCGATAAATATTAAAAAAGGAGATAAAATGATATATGGATATGTGCGTGTTAGTTGTGTTAAGCAAACTATTGAACATCAGGAATTTGAAATTAAAGAATACGCCGCTAAAAACGGCATTCATATTGATAATTGGGTGGAGGAAACTATTTCTTCCAGAAAGTCCTTAAAACAAAGAAAACTCGGGCAACTTTTAGACAATCTCCATGACGGAGATATTATCATTGCTTGTGAGATTTCTCGTCTTGGCCGCTCTTTGCTTGAGGTTATGGGAATTTTGCAAATATGTTTAACCAAAAATTGTCAGGTTATTACCATTAAAGAAAACTACCATCTTGGCAATGATATTCAATCACAAGTTCTTGCTTTTGCCTTTGGCTTATCGGCTCAAATTGAACGCAACCTTATCAGCCAAAGAACAAAAATATCTCTTGATAACTTAAAGGCCTCCGGCAAACGTCTGGGAAGACCTTTCGGTGCGGAAGCTAAAAAGCTCAAATTATCTAAAAATGCTAAAAAGATTAAAGAATTGCTGGATAAAAACATACCTAAAGCACAAATTGCTCGGTTGATGGGTGTTCAAAAGATGACTTTACGCCGATTTATTACACGAATGGGGTGGTAGCCTATAAGATATCGGCTAGTTTTCCATATTCTTCCATAGTTTGAGTGATTAGGTTCTCTTCGGGAAAGCGGTAAAAAGGCACAAACATTCGTAAATATGCCTTAAGCTCTTTATCTTTAGGTGATGTATAGGTTTTGATGTATATTTCTCCGGTTGCTTTATTCAGATATTTTATCCTAAATTTTCTTCTTTCTCCTGGATTGGGAAAGATATAATCAAGCCCTACATCGGTTCTTGTTTCTTCTAAATAGTAATCTAACAGATTATTTACAGCAATTACTCCAAAATTATTACGGCAAAACAAATGTCCTAGTCTTCTTAATTGTTCTTTGTTCGTCTGGGCTTGGGCATAACTTATTGTTGGCAAAAACTTTATCAATGCATCAACATTGATAAAGTAATCTATATCATACTCTTCCGGATTTAAATGCAACTGTGTGGCTATGTCTTGTATTTTCATGGCTCTCCCCTACTTTATTTGGTATGGGATATGCCTAACCTTAAGTATGTTTTAAGTCAATACGAAAGTATCATGGTCGCTTTATCCGTTAGTTTCCGCTGTTTATATAAGTTTCAATATTCGCAAGGGCGTTGAGAAGATGTTGAGTGGCTTGGGGTAGTTTGCCATATCGTTTATCTTGATGAAGCTCATTAAGCCAATAATTGTAGATTTTCATCATCAAGGTCTTACATTCATTGGCAAATGCCTGTAAATCGCTGTCTATCGTATTGATATCATCTTCTTCTAATATTTGGAATTTAGTTATTTTCTCGCCGTTTTTATCCATAAAATCACCAAAATCTTCTATTCTATCAAAATTTTTATATCCTTTGCGGTTGCCGGTGGTTTCTAATAATACTTTCATTTTTTCTCCTTTTTAATATTTATTTCCTCTAAACATTACATACAAAACTAAAATTATCGCTTTTTGAATTTTGCAAACTAGGACTTCTATATCAATTCTGCCATGCGTAAATCGGCAATTGTCAGCATCATTCGGGCTTCATTGGCCATTTTATGAGCTAAATTCCATAAATTGATACATTGTTGTTCTATACTTGCTTCGCTTTGTTCAATGTTCTTTATCTCTTCTCTATATCTGGACACCACAAAGCGGTCGCAAAGTTCATACATCGTAAAACGATATTGGGAACTAGGGTTTTCCATAGAAATTTTTTGTGTCGGAACGGATACGTTTTGTTCCATATCGTTCAGAAACGTATTTACTTCCAATTTTAGATTATAGAATTGAGCAATTTTATCTTCAAAACAGGCGGATTGCATTCTTTCTTGTAAATCTTGATTGAAATTTTGCAAACATCCCTGCCCCAGTTCTATGATTTTCATAACGTTGAGCTTAATTTGTTCTTCCGTGTTCTTATTAGTTATATTCATTTCTTTGTCCTTTAATATCTAATTTGCTTATCATGTTCTTGATTATGGTTTCCACGTCTTCTGTTTGTTCTTCCGCATGCGGTATTGGCTCGCTCCTAATTTCCGCTTTTTCTTCTTGAGCGAACAGCTTGGTAGTTTGTGTTTCCTTTGTAGATTGTGTTAATTGTTTCAGGGCTTCATTTTGCTTACTGATAATATCCTCTAAATACTTTATTTGTTCTTCAGCTTGCTTGAAATTGGCTTGCATCTCTTCTAGGCTTGCTTTTAATTCTTTATTTTCTCTTTGATAATAATTAGCCCATTGTTCTTGCTCGGCTATATCTTGTTTTAGCAGGCTTTTACTGATATTGCCCATATTGACGCCATCAAGCGGTGGAAAATCCTTTCCTGAAAGGGATAAAACTCTCCTACCCTTGTCATCTGTGATTTTGGTAATATATCCTTCACGAATAAGTTTGTTGATAATAACCTTGGTTGAATCTACCGTGCAGCCAATGACCTCTGAAATAGCTTTATTTTGAGCGTAGAATTGATGATTATTGTTGGTTCTAAACTTGATATAGGTTAATAAATATCGCTGTGTAATAGATAATTTTCTATCTTCATTCATTTTTCATCCTTTATAAATTTCACTACACAAGTATTTATCGCTGATTTTTGTAAAATTTGATTGGAACAAAAATGTATGCGGAAATGGCTATTTCCTCCTTTATTTGGAGGTGGAAACGGTTATTTCCGGAAAATCCCTACATAGAAACGGCAGTTTTCGGCGTGGTTAATCGTTATTTCCGATTTGGTAAATCTCTGTTTCCGCTATCGGAAACGACTATTTCCGTTTCTTTTTCCTGAACACCTTGTTTCATAAGGCGTTGGAGCCTTTTTTCATCCCCTATAATATAATTAAAATAGAAAAAATATCTATTATAATAGCTTTGTGGTCCTTTTGAAGAAAATAGAATACGACAAATCAAATCCTTATTCCTAGGGAAAATATATGCTCCTTGATTTACCTCCAACATATCAATCAAAAGCAAAGTAAATCGCCATTTTCAGCTCTTGGAGCAATTTAATCTCTGATTTTTACTAGGCTTAATTACGACAACAAAAAGGCACACTTTCGTATGCCTTTGTGAAATTACTTAATAAAGGATGTCATTATTTGTTTTGACATATATATTTATCGGAGAAATTACTCTTATTAAAGACCTATATAAATTAAACTTTAGATTTATTTTATAGGAAATATTTTTGCTATAAATAGATAGTGTTTATTATTATATGGTTTTTCTGAAATACTTAGGACTATTTTACATTTTGAACATCTAATATTTTCAGCAAAAAACTCCCTATCTGTAATGGATAAATCATAAAAATATTGGTTATTATAGGAAAATCTTGCTTTAGTTCTCTTTTCATTTTTATTATTGATGTCCGCATAAGTCCTGAAATTACATACTTCTGCTATCATTAAGGACTTGTGTATCATCTGTGCTGTATAGGGAGATACATAATAGGTACCTTCTTTTAGTAAATTTGCATTTTCTACTGTTTCCCATATATTGTCTAGTTCATCTATACTATATATCCGATTTACTGAATTGATTTTCTCTAGTATATAATTTTCTGTTTGAATACTCAATGGTGATGGTGTGCATGCAATATCAAGTTCCGATAATATTTCTATATGCTTTTCGTTATATGTAAATTGACGATAAGAAATTGCATTTCCTGCCATATCGGAAACAAGTCTTATTAATCTATTTTCATCCAAATCAATTCCTGCAACACAATATCCACTATTTTTAGCTGATTTTGTTAAAACAAGAAATCTCATATTTTTTCCCTTTATTTAATGAGTTAGAGATGAATAATCTCTATATTTTGTGATAAATTATTTTTTAAATATTCTGCTAATAACCTTCTATGGCAATGATTTGCTTTTTCTTCACTGCATAAAAGGCAAATTGTCTCTTTATTTAAATCTACAATTGTTGAAAATAATTTTTTTACATTTCTTTCTTCTAATAATTTATAATACTCTATCTCATACTTATCCCAAGATATTTTGCTATTTTTATAATCATCCAGAATTTGCTTGGTTGGAGCCAATTTTATTGAATGAATATATTTAACATTTAATATTCTCTTTAAAAAAAAGCATAAATCATCTTTTTTTGTATATCCGGCTAATTGAGATACATTATTTAACCTAATATCAAGCAATGTTGTAATTTTAGCTTTTTCTAATAGAGAAAAAAATTGTTCTGCATTTTTCTTTGTAAAACCAATTGTATAGATTTTCATTTATTTGCTCCATTTCCTTTATATCCTATTTCAAGATTCTTAAGATGATAAGCTTCTGATATTTGCTCTTCCTGTGTTTGCAAAAAACTAGGTTCAAGTTTGTATTCCTGAAGCAATCTCATATCAATATCTTTTTGACTTATCGTATTTTTATTTTGTAGTATATGATGAATTTTAAAACCTTGCAATGACAAAGCCCGTGAAATCATAATAGTTCTATGACAACTTATAGGGTCTTTTTCCGCACACATAAGTACAAATTTATAATTTAGGTCTAATCCCTTTTTTATTTTTTCTACACCACTTATAAATTCTGAACTTTGGGTAAATTTTTCAAAATCCAAACACCCTGAATTATTATAATATTTTCTATTTTCTTGGCGTGCTCCAAATTCTTTTGCGTAATTTCTGTATATAATTTTATTTTTCGTTAGAAATGGTTCTAGTAACGAACGAGAGTAAAACTCATAAAATTCAGAAGCTACCGGATAACTTCTAACATCTATGAGACATGATATTTTATATTGTTTCAATACAGATAAGAATTCCTCAGGAGATGGAAAAGCTGTATAGCCGATTGTATAAATTTCGTATTCTTGCATTTTTATTACTTGCCTATTAATTCTCTAATAAACTGTATTATGGTACTTAATATCCCATCTAAAATCAATAGAAAACTTGTATTATATATTACATTTTCAACCACTCAAATTAAATTGCTGCAGAATCAATACATTACATGACAAAATGTTTAAAAAAGGCCTTGACTATAGCTAAAAGTGACGCTATGTCCCTCTCATAACAAAATTATGGAGATTCAAATGGTTGATAATATCCCTCAAGAACAAGCAGCAAAAATTGCTAAATTAAATGATGCCTTTAGAAAAGACCCTACTCAAGGATTTATAATGCTTAGCCAAGGAATGCGAGCTAATCGCTTGGTGGATATTGATGCCATTATGGAAATGTTTCGCACTTATAATGATTTTAATGAAAATAACGACCCTTACGGCGAACATGATTTTGGTGCTTTTACATTCAAAGGCCAAAAGATTTTCTGGAAAATTGATTACTTTGATAAAGATTTAACAGGTTTAAGTCCTGATGCTTCCAATGCGAAGATAACAACCAGAGTTGCCACAATTATGTATGCCGAAGAGTATTAACGGCAAGGAGAAATAAATGGTAAATGATGTATTTGTTGATGATAAGAAAATTAAAGACATTCTAACTTATATTAACGGTATCAGACATTCCGAACAAATTCGCATGATGTTTCTTTGCAGTTTTAACGGACTTCGCTCTATTAACTTTGCTTATCTGCAAGTTAAAGATGTTTATACCGCTGAATTTAAGGTTAAAGATGCAATTTGTTTGAATGACGATAAAAACAAAGGAAAGTATAAATGCACCTATTACCTCAATAGCCAAATGAAAAAAGAGTTCGCCGAATATTTAAAGTATTTAAGAAAGAAACATAAAGAAGTGCTTGCTAATACTTATCTTTTTACTTCTCAAAAACAAAATAAGCCCTACTCTCGTTCTAGCATCAGCAGGCTCTTTGCGGCGATTTATCATAAATTCAGCATTCAAGGAGCAAGCCACTTAGGTAGGCATCTTTTCGTGTCCAAATTGGTCAATTCCGGTGTAAATATCTGTTTAGTGCAAAAACTGGCTAATCATAGAAATATCTCCACCACCCAAAGATATTTCAATTACAACGAACATATGCTTGCTAACGCCGTTGAAAACGTGAAGATTTAAACTTGTTCAAATTAGAGATATTTTGTATATCCGTGTGTATTTTAACTAAATTAGTATCTAACTAATGAAGTTTCTCTATATATGTTCTGAAATACTATTAAACAATATATCTTCTTTTTAGATTTTTATTTTTTATTAAACATTTTTGTTACATAATTTCGTTATGGAGTTTTAAATTTCTTTAATATGGTTTTATTCTATACTATGAGTTATAGGAGAGTTATATGTTAGATACATTACATTATACTGATAAACAGAAATATCAAGATATAAAGTCTTATTGTGATAAGAAATATGAAAATGACAAATTTGAAGTGTCTTTTATAAAGTTATGTTTAACAATACTTTTTCCCGAATGTTTAAATTATAATAGTGATGATAGTATTGATGATGCCATTGATGGATTAGGTAGTAATGATTTAGGAATTGATGCTTTTTTAAAAGATGAAAGTTCTAAAACAATGATCTTTTGTCAATTTAAAACATCTAAAAACGAAAAAACTTCTATAGATCCTAAAGATATAAGTTATTTTAAAAATATGGGAGAACGAATAGAGGATTGTGAAACTCATACTAATAAAAGGGTTCTTGATATAGTTCAAGAATATAAGGATTTAAAAAAGAAAGACTACAAAAGTGAATATTATTTCATTACATCATATAATTTATCTAAAGAACCTATTGAAAAATTAAAAAATGACAATTACCATATATTAACATTAAATGATATTTTTGATAAATATCAAACATATAAATCAGAAACAAGCTCCAATGAATTAGAAGAATGTTTGGTTGATTTGTATAATAATACAAATGGAAAAGATATTCCTTATTATACGTTTCAGTTGGAAAGAATGGGAACTAAAAAAACCATAGTCAGTATATTAAATGGTAGAAGTATTATAACTATTTATAAGAAACATAAAAAGGAATTGTTTGAAAGAAATGTTCGTTTTTTCTTAGGAAATAGAGGTATCAATAAGAATATTATAGCAACAGCTCTGAAAGAGCCTGAATATTTTTATTATTATAATAATGGCATAACTATCACGTGTGAAAAATTTGAAAAAAGTGGTAGATATACTCTTAAATTAACTAAACCGCAAATTATTAACGGTGCTCAAACCGTTTGTTCAATTTATGATGCTTACGAACAGAAAATAAAAGAAACAGATGAAAAAACAGCAGAAAAGCATTTTTCAAAATTATATATTTTAGCTAGGATCATCGAAACAACAAAAAATAAAGGAAACTTTGCTCAGAATGTTACTCAATATAATAATACTCAAAATAAGATATTGGATCAAGATTTTTATGCCAATAGTAGAATACAGCAAGATTTGCATGCAAAATTGGAACAGGAAGGGTATTTTTATGAAAATAAAAGAAATGAATTTGAAATTTTACCTAGCGATATTAAGAAAAAATATCAAGATAAATTGATAAAATTGGGTGATATAACTCCTTTATATTGTTGTTTTAAAGAGCAAAATAACTCAGCTGGATCACATAAGAAAAATTTATTTGAAAAGGATAAATTTGATGAAATATTTTCGCAAGATTGCATTACTGCGAAAGAAGTTGCATCTATTATATTCGTATATAATTTGCATAAAATTTTAAAAGATATAAAACGCCAGCTTAATGAATATAGTAAAGGTAAAGAACCAGAAGCAAAGGGAGAATACACTCTTCAAATTCAAAAAGTTGTAACATCAAAATATTTACAAATTCTTAGAGACAGTAGCTGTCTAGAAAAAGATAAAGCTGAGAAAATAATGCAAGAATTTGATGCTATAAAGCAACCTTATGTTATAATTGCTGTTATTTCGTGTATTTTAAGCAGAGCTAACGTCAAAATTGAAAAGTACTATAAAGATTTTGCTTTATATGAAACAATACAGCAGCATTGGTTAAAGAAAATTGCAAATATAATTTATGACATCTTTGTAAAAAATAGTGCGATTGGTGATAATGTAATTAACTACTATAAGTCTAGAGATTTGATTAGAGATTTTAATGATTATCTTGATGAACAAGAGAGTAGAGAAGATAAAACCGTTAAGGATCTGTTTCCATTTTCAATATCAGAAGCATGACCTAATTTTAGGTTTTCTTGTAATATAATAAAGTATTTTATATGATTAGTTTTCTAAATATGTAATCTTATTCATTTTAGTTCCTAATTTGCAAAAAAATTGTAAAATGTCAAACAAAATGAGGATTTTTGACTTATTTTGACATTTTTGCATGACCGTATTTTTGAGCCTTTGACTGCCCCTATATTTTTCAACACTTTCCAAGATAATGTCAAACTATGTGCTTTTTTTGATATTTTGATAAAAAGTTGTCGCAATCTAATTGAAATTAGTCTAAAGTAAATTATGCTAATTTTATATCCCTTTTTCTGCTATTTATTGATATTCTAAACTATGTGGTTGGGATTAGTTGTCAAATTCATGTGCGTCATCACACTCATCGCGTATTTCTTTGATGTAATCTTTGACAATCTCTTTCATTATCACATAGGCTTTTCCTATTGCTATTGTATTATACATTGTGCCAGTATAGGTCTGTCTTGCAAAATCACTGTCATGCACAAGATGATGACTATGGTCATAAACCGCTGTTACTAATTTATCAAACCTATCCTTACTCTCTTGTGCCGTTGTTGCATAATATCTATCAAATATTTTATGAGCCACGCCTACAATACAATCAACCGCATTATAAGCTGCATTATTCATATCTGCTGTGGAAGGCGTTTCTCCATATGTAATCTTACAATCGTGCAACTCTTGCTCCAGCTTATCAATAGCCGAACCTTCATCAGCAGGACAACGTCCTTCTTGGGCATTCGCATTGAACGTTACTAAAAAACAAACTAAAACCAACCACTTCATTTGTCTTCCTTTCTACCGCTTGTTATAGTAATTAGGATATTTCTTTTGAATATAATAGTCAATCTTATCTATTATTTTATTGATTTGTATTTTCTATGCATTAAACTAAGAAAGTCGATATTACTGTGCACCAATCAATTAGTTGCATACTTAGGAAAAAAACATGAATAAAGCTAAACTTATATTCTGTACCTTAATCATATGTTTTCATGCGCATCTTGCCTTATCTGACATTTGCTACGATATTACAGATAATGATGTCATCACCAAAGCCACAGATATTCTCAAACAGCAAAATGAAATCTATGACTATTGTTCTGTTTGTATGAATGCTGAACCTCGTAAAATTATCATTCACGAAATTAAGGAGGGCAATCCGATTTTGATTAATCAGCAAGGTATAGATTTGGCGCATATATACTATAAAGATGGAAACAATTTTGTTAATTTGGGTGTTACCAGCGGATGTTTTTCGGCTAATGAATATGGTATAAAAGAAAAGCTAGAAAAATTACCAATTATTCAAAGAACCCCTGAAAATGATAAAACTGAGGCAGAACAAAAAGCTCAAATTGCATACGATACTTGCGTTGAACAATATAAAACAACCTCAGAACATCTTACAACTGCTGATATGGTTGCACGAAATACCTTAATCAATGATTGTTTGACCACAAAAATTAAACAAGAAATTTCTATAGGTTTTACGCCACAAGTTCAAGAAGAAATGAATCAGTATCTTGCGCAGATAAGAAAAAACACTTTGGATTTTTATAGTAAATTTTACGCTGAAAACAAATATTGCGATAATAGGTGCGGAACAATGGCTGACATACTTCCTTTTACAAATGAAGGAAATACATTGCTCGAAATTCTGACACAACTCTTCTATCTTAATATAACAAAAAAGGGGTATTAATTCCCCCTGTTCTGCTATTTATTGATATTCTAAACTATGTGGTTGGGATTAGTTGTCAAATTCATGTGCGTCATCACACTCATCGCGTATTTCTTTGATGTAATCTTTGACAAGATTTTTTACCATAACATGCGTGCGTCCGGCAGCTTCCAAAACATAAACTTCTGCTAGACGAATACTTCTTCCCATATCACTTCTTTGGTTGATATCAAAACTTATATCCGTCGCAGCACTCACATAATTATCAAAATTTTTCTTAACGCTTGCATTATAGTGCGTATAGTATTTATCAAATAAATGGTGTGCTACTTTCTGCATACAGTCAATGGAGCGGTCATAAGCTTTCAACATTTCTGATGTTTGCCATTCGTCTTTTCCATAATCAACTACGGCACAATCGTTAAACTCTTGCTCCAGATTATCAATAGCTAAACTTTCATCAGTAGGGCAACGTCCTTCTTGGGCATTCGGATTAAATGACAATAAAAAACAAACTAAAACCAACCACTTCATTTGTCTTCCTTTCTACCGCTTGTTTTTGTTGTATTGGAAAACTAACTTATTCTAAAACATACGCAAACATACTCAAGCCTAAAATAAAAAATACGGCGTAGATTATACCATAAAACGCATATCTATTCGGAACGTGCTTTTGAATGTCTTCTTTATACAATAGCGGAAAAATTAGATAAATGATAAAATAGGCAATCAACCAATATGCCTTAAATTCTTTTAAGTTGTCAGCTTGCAAGATATAAGCATACGGAATACTTAATAAAAACGGAACAACACTCAGTCCCAACATAAAATAAAAAGCTTTTTTTAATTTTGGCATTTATTTACTCCTTGTTTTTATTATACGGAGATAAAAATAAAAAGCAATATCAATTCGTTGAGTTTGAAGTGTAGATAACATTTTTCAATTCCGCCTTTTCTCCATTAAAAAAACAGCTTCGTCCTTGTGGGAGGAAGCTGTTTTCTTTTTTAGTTTATGTCCGGCTTAGATGTAAAGTTCTCCACCGCGGGACATTTCTTGGTTTCGTGCCTGAGCGGCTTTGTATGCCAACGCGCGGCAGCCGATTTCAGATTTTGCGAAGTCTTCTGTCTGGCTGAATATTGCCTTATCCTTAAACAAGTGCGGCGCATAAATGCTTAACGCACCGAGCAGATTACGGAACCCTACCGGAGACAATTCCTCAATGCGGATATCTACCAGAGCGCGGAACTGTGCCTGAGATAACTCTATCCCATTGAAATGCACAGAGCGGGGAATTTTGACAATTTCTTTCCCCTTCCGAACGGTGGTAAAATTTTGTTCATCACTTCTGGACTTATGAGCAGATACGCTCATGTCCACGAACTCTAACATTGACACCTGACGGCCATCCACTTTGAACAGCTGTTCATTAACTTCCTGAGAAAAAATTTTCAATTCCATATAAATATATAATTAATTGGTTAGCTTTGCGTAAAATACACGCTTTTTACTTTTTTGTCAATAACTATTTATCATTTTGGCTAATATTTTATTTTATACTCATTCAAACACTTTGCCATGTCTAGCGGCGTCTTTATTCGCTCAATACAGTTTATCGGTTCTCTTGGCGTTTCCACATACACATACTCAACGCTTTTGCAACTGTTTAATAACAGCACTATTGCTAATATCCACATGCCAATCAAACGATATTGTTTCTTCAGATACCGCTTGTTCCAAAGCCTCATTTTTTTCTTCAAGCTCCCTTTTCTCATGGTAGCTCCTTTGTAAATTCTTAAACAAAATTTCTTGATTCTGCTTGTATTGCGTCATCAGCTGACGCGCGGTCGCCGCATCTTCGCGATAATATATCGCACTTAACACGGCAACCGCTGACAAACAGATAAGCACACTTATCAATTTCATTGTTTGCCTTTAATATTCTTGATGAAATTAAACGGATCCATTTGCGCTCGTTTTAATAAACTGTCCGCTATCATATATAGTCTCACCGCAAATAATCCGCATACGCCGGATATGCCATATTTCACCGGTGTCGGAATATCCATATACTCCGCTAATAAGCCGCATAACATGCTGACCAGAAATGTTATCAGCATATCTCGCATAGTTTGACGAATCGATATAAACGGCTTTATCATTATTGTCGCTAAACCGATAAACAATCCCCATAGACTGTAATTGGCTATCAGTTCTTTTACTTTTTCCATCTTCCCTCCTTATTGCAATACAAGCGCAGGAATTGTCAGCGTTTCCGTTACAGGTTTCTCCTTCAGATATATGCAGACTTTTCCTTCTTGGGCTTCGGCTAACGGCGCATAGTTTCCGCTTTCCGCCGCTTCCATGTCGAAGATTACAAACGGTATATGTGTCGATTTGGCTTCCGATATACTTATCTCGGCGCAATATGGATAGTTTTCATATGTTCCATCCTCTTGTATCGAACTTGTCGCTATGCTGATATTACTGTATTTCTTGGCTCCATTCTCGTTTATGTAATTCCAGACACCTTCTGAACTTATCGGTTGTTTGTCCCCGGCTTGAACCGTGTTACTCACATTGTCAAAAAATGATTCGTAAAGACTTTGTATCTCTTCCATCATGTGGGGAATATTCGTCAAAAATTCCAGATTTTGATTAACGCTTTCTATCATTTTATAAAATTCTTCCTGACTTATTGTTACACCAGGGGACATGACTAACATGCGTTTGGTCGTTTCTTTTATTTGCTGAAGAGCCATTATCATTTTATCTAGCGAATTTTCATAATCTTGAGCCGGAAAATCTTCCCCTTCTATAAAAGTTATCAGCTGTGTCAATGTTACATTTCGCAAAATGGTAATTCTGCTCCCCGACTGCGGGGCGGTCGTGAACACCACTTCTCCACCGATGCTATTCTCATAATTGGTTACCGTGTAGTCATTCCCTTGCTCCAACGCACATGTCTCGTCATTGCTGTACACGGCTATCTCGTTGTTAAAAAAGTAAAACGGTATTTCAAATGTCGTTGTCGTTCCGTCGGCTATATAGACCGCTTTGCTTACCTCGTTTTGTATTGTCATATTTTAATCTCCTGTGTTTATTTAAAAATAAAAGAGCAAAAGTTTTTTACCTTTGCTCCGGACATAAAAAAAGCGCTTATCTCTAAGCGCAACTCCGGCGAAATGTTTTCTTTTATGACACTTCACCATTCTTCTTATTCTTTTACCCTACCCTGACAGAGATGTCAATACTTTCGGAAACGGTTTTGAAAATTTATTTTTCTTTTCCTTTTTTCTTTTTTAATAAATCAGCCGATATTGACGGATTATAACTTTCGGCAAATTTCTTGCGGGTTGCATAGGTTAATATTTGTTGATTATGCGTGATTGACATTCCCGCTTTTGATACCGCTATTGTTGTACCGTCATCCATCCTTAACGCAATTTTTTCTTCGGCGGCTTCCAACGTCACCTTTACGGCTTTTCCTTTAGCACCGACAAATTCTTCTTTTTCCCAATTTCCTCTTTTATCAATTATAATGCCGTGTCCGTTCGGAAATTTCATGTTCTCATTCTTGGCTACACTTACCGATTTGCCGTTGTTTATGTAATTCTCGACATGAAGATTTTTATCGGTCAGAAGTTTCACGCCTCCTTTTATTGTTAAACATATATGCTCGTCACTGTTGAAATATAAACGACTGCCGTCCGGATATATCATTGATTTTTTCCGTAAATCGATTGTGGTACCGTTGGGCAGGCGACACGATATTATATCGGTTTTATTGACGCCGATGCTCACGCCGTTTCTATATTCTTCCATATATATTTTTTGTGTGCCGGATGGTTCTTTCTTCGGCTTGTTCCGGTATTCTTCCGATTTTGAACCCGATTGCGACTTTGCTTGGTTTAAATATTCAATGTTGACAATTTTTCGATTGGTATAATCTATATCGACTATTTTTCCGTTTTTATGATACGCGCGATATATGTTATCATGTAAAAGGCTTACTACCGGCGTTTGTTCGTCTATCTTATCTTCCAACAGAATCGTGTCTTTCATAAATTGCGGGAATGTTTTTTCCAGCCTTGATATTAATTCTTCATTTAAATACTGATGACTTAAATCATTGCGTAATTGTTTGTATTGTCCCCAACGCTCCGCAGTTTCCGCACTCATCATTTTGCAGTTCTTGTAATATGTCAATACCCCTGACGGCGGTACATTGCGCCCATAAAATAAACAATGTTGACTCATTTTGTATTCTATTTGTTGGAATATTTCCAGATAATTTTTGCGATACAAATATACACTTATACGTTCCAGAAAATTTTCTATATCCATGCCGCATGTATCAATGATTTCCGCTTCCGGCAATACTTTGGTCATATTCTTTATTAACGCATCTTTTTTATCCGAGCCGAAATCATAGCCCGTTTCTATCATTATTTTTTCTTCCGGGTGCGTTTTCGCATATTGTTTGGCGCGATTTATGAATTTTGAATTACTCTCATTTTCGCCCCGTATTAATAAATTCGGATTTAACATTGATACCAATGTCGACATATCTTTGGCTACTTTTATGTAGGATTTTACTCGTTCTACCAAAGGCTTATCACACATTCGACAATATGAATCCAAATAACGGCGGCGAACACTTATATTCTTTACGGTTTCTACGCCGTTAAATCGCCCCAATCCGTCTAATGTATCCCATTGATGATGTACCAAATGACGGATATTTTGGTAATCTTGAAATACCGAGGCAGAACTTATCAACCCTTCTTTCTCGGCTTGAAAAATATAACCCTCTCCACTGCGCAGCTCCAGCAATCTTTTTATTATCTTGTTACTCTCTTCCGATAATGTCGTTAATGAACTCAATAATACATTCTCAAAAGGATTTATTAACGCCGATGCTTGCGCTTCCGTTTGCGCATCATACAACTCTTGCTCGTCATAACTGCTTTTTTCCGGCAATAACGCCAGTATATCCAACATACAGCTAAACCGCTGTTCCATTATGTCATCATTAAAGGCCTCTTTTAGGCTTTGACCGTTTGTTTCGAGCAGATATTGCAACTTCCATCGTCCGGCTATCAGAAATTCCGTTTCTTTTAAACCTATCTCTTTCGGATAGGCCGCAACGTAACGTTCTATTCGCGCAGGCAGGGATTGATTGTGACTGTATGCCGTGTAATTGTCCGG
The DNA here is from genome assembly GCA_949297665.1 of uncultured Alphaproteobacteria bacterium. Lineage (GTDB taxonomy): Bacteria > Pseudomonadota > Alphaproteobacteria > RF32 > CAG-239 > CAG-267. The sequence continues at coordinate 23,061 of CASFTO010000038.1, forward strand.
CGTCGATATTATTCCTTTTCCCTCTTGCTTAAAACTTGATGACGTATGATCTATACTTACAAAGCAATAAGGCAGATTTTCCGACATCGGCTTATTGTTTACAAAATCTAAATACGCGGCCTTTTCTTCTTTGCTCATATCTTCGACCATCCACGGATTTTCGGTGATGTCATCTCCGTAGCTCCGTAGCAATTGGTACCCCGATAAGTGGTTCGGTCGATATTGTTTGACAACATATTCCAAGTTGCGGACTAATTGGATATAGTCCTTATATACCGACAAAAGATTACGTTTGTTCTTTATCGGAAGCGCCGCGGCGTATATTTGGGTCATATCTAGTTTTTCTGACATTGCTTTCTTCGTTGCTTTCATTAACATTCTTTCTATTATTGCCGAAAATATTTGTTTTGTCAATACTTCTTGAATATTTTTCTCCTTCATGAAATGTTCTTGACTTTTTAATAAAATATTTACTTTATCCAAACTATTATTAAGTAGTTCTTTTTATTTCCGTTGTTGGAGTTATCGCTATGAAATACCGTTTGCTGGTTTGGGCTTTTGTTGCTTTGTCTTGTCTTGCTTTTCACGCAAAAGCCGATGATACGATTTATGATATTGTTAACCGAGAAGATAAAAAGGCTTTCTCTGATTTGGTTATGCTCGGTTATGATATCGATGAACAAGATTTGGATGGTTATTCCCCACTTATGATTGCCGCAGCTGCAGGTAAAACTTCTTTTGTGGAATACCTTATTGATAACGGGGCTAAAGTCGATAAACGTTATTATCAAGGCGGGACAGCTTTGCACCGTGCCGCTTTGGGCGGATTTAATGATGTTATCAGTGCGCTCTTGGACGCCGGCGCCAGTATTAATATGCCCGATTTGGACGGTATGACCCCGCTTATGGTGGCTGCTAAAAGCGGAAAGCGCTTTACCGTGGAGTTATTGGTTAACCGTGGCGCTAATGTTAATTACAGAAATGCTAAGGGCGAAAGCGCTTTAGATATTGCCAATAAATACAGATATAAAGAAATTGCTCAGTTCCTTGAACAGGAAGGTGCCAGATACCCCGCTCCCAAAAGCCAAGAACCCGAAATTGAAGATTGGGATGAGGATTTAGACGATTACGGTTATAGCTTTTAATTGCGCGGTTGTTTTATTTAGCGGCGCTTACGCGTCGCTTTTTTTTTTAAATTATAGTATAAAAATATCGTTTTTTCTTTTTTTCACCCTTGCGCTCTTGAGGTTGACACCCTATATTACTCGTAAATTGTATGCAAAAAAAATTCAACCTTTTAGGGGAGTTTCATTATGGCTGAAAAAATTGAATTTAAAACCGAAGTTAATAAACTCTTGGATATTGTTATTAACTCGCTTTATTCCGAAAAATATATCTTTTTGAGAGAACTTATTTCTAATGCTTCGGATGCTCTTGATAAATTAAAATATTGGCGTCTTATTAATCCTGATTTGGCAAAAAACGATACTGCCTATAAAATTACCATTACCCCTGATAAAGAACATAATACCCTTACTATCTCAGATAACGGTATCGGGATGAATCGTGATGACCTTATTAATCATATCGGTACTATTGCAAAATCCGGTACAGCCGAGTTTTTACAAAATACTAAGGAAAATACTTCCGTTGTTGATTTAATCGGTAAATTTGGGGTGGGATTCTATTCCGCTTTTATGGTGGCGCAAAAAGTCGAAATCATTACGAAACGCGTAGATTGCGACAAAGCCTATAAATGGATTTCTAACGGTGTTGACGGTTTCGAAATCTCGGAAACCGAACGACAAACCAACGGTACGGATATTAAACTCTTCTTAAAAGATGATGCAACCGATTATACCGATACTATTTATTTGCGTAACATCATTCATACTTATTCCGAACATATTGATTACCCGATTGTGTTAAATTTGGGTGAAGCCGGCGAAGAAACCGTTAATACAGCCTCTGCTCTTTGGACACGTAATAAAGCCGATATTACCGAGAAACAATATAAAGATTTTTATCAACACGTTACCAAAAATTTTGACGATCCGTGGATGACATTGCACTTTAAGGCTGAAGGCAGTATTGAGTACACCGGTTTGCTCTTTATCCCTTCCAAAGCTCCTTATGATTTGTTCCAACCGGATCGCTTAACCGGTATTAAACTTTATGTCAATAAAGTCTTTATTTCCGATAAAGTCGAAGGATTGATGCCGATGTATCTCCGCTTTGTTAAAGGGGTTATTGATAGCGCCGATTTACCGCTCAATATCTCGCGCGAAATGTTACAACAAAGCTCGCTTATCGCGAAAATAAGACAAGGTACCGTATCGAGAATCTTTAAAGAACTTAAAAAACGTGCCGAAAATGAAGATGATTATGCTAAATTCTGGAACGCTTTCGGTATCGCTTTTAAAGAAGGTATTTATGAAGATTTTTCTAATCGTGAAGAAGTTGCCGGTTTATCTCGTTTCTATTCCACGCAGAGCGACGGTAAATTAACCTCTCTTGATGCTTATATCGAACGTATGGATAAAGAACAAAAGGCTATTTACTATATTACCGGTGATGATGCCAAAACTTTGGCTTGCAATCCCCTCTTGGAGGCTTTTCGTGAAAAGAATATCGAAGTCTTGCTCTTGACCGACCCGATTGATGAATTTTGGACGCAAACCCTCCTCTCTTATAAAGAGCATCCCCTTAAACATATCTCTCAGGCTGATATGAAATTGGATATTGAGCGCTCAACACCTAAAGCCGATGAAAAAGGTTTGAATGATTTATGCGACAAAATGAGTGATTGGTTCAAAGAAGAAGTCGGAAAAGTCGAAGTTACCGAAAAATTGACTAAAAGTCCGGCCTCGCTTACCGTTGAAGACGGACAAATGAGTATTCACCTTGAACGTTTAATGCGTAATCATCAACAAAAAACCAATTTCGACAGTACGCGTATCTTGCTTATTAACCCTTATCACCCGTTAATCATCAAATTAGCGGAACTTATGGGTAATCAAGACAAAGCTGAAGAAATTAAAGATGCTGCGCAACTTATTTTGGAACAAGCCAAAATTGCCGAAGGTGAAGCCGTTTCCAATCCGAGTTTATTTAACGAAAAACTTAGCGAGTTTATCTTAAAGGCTATTTAAAATCTTATTCTTGCTTGCTAACTCAGGCTGTTGAAAGAAGCAACAGCCTTTTTTATTTTCTTTCTTTGACAAAAACACGTTGACGCTCTTTGTTTTTTGTGATATTCTGTTTTCAATGATATGTTTTATGAACTTTCATTCTTTGAGTGTGTCTTAATTTATACGGAGCTAAATTGAAACTCGATAACTTAAAATATGGCTTTTTAATTTCCGTTACCACTTTGTTCGGTGGCAGCGTGACTGAATTGTATGCCCAAGATGATAACGGACATAAAGTAACCGTCGAAAGTAATGATGCCTACAAAAAACAGTTTATGCAGAGTGTTGCTCCGGATTTGAAAAACCTTAAAGTCGATTTTGTGGTGGATTCGGTCGAAACGAAACTTTCTAACGGAGAATTGCTGCCCGATGTTAATATTATTCAGCTCCTTGCTTATTTAGATCAAGACAGCGAAGAATATCAGTCTTATATGGCTAGTCGTCATATTGTTGCTCATGAAATGTGGCATCGTATCTGTATGATGAACGAAGTCCTTGAAAAACCTATGTCTGCTACTCATTATCGTACCGGACGCGATAATTTTGAAATTTCCGCCAGTATCGTCCAACTCTTGACTTTTCGTGATGATTACATTAATGCCTCTCCCGCTCAAAGACAACAATTACGCAAACTTGATGATCCTAAAATCAAAATGTATGTTATGGCGGTTGAAAATGATATTATTCGTCCGCTTTCCAAGGATAAAAAAGATTTTGATTTTGAAATGGAATTTATTGCCAAAATGGTTTCCGGCTATTGGAATAATAATCTTGCCGTTACTTATGCGCCTCGTCACAATGCCATGACCGAAAAAGCTAATCGGAAAGAATTCAAATCTCCGGTTTATGAAAAAAATTTCACGCAAGATATTAAAGTCATGAACCATATCGGCGGTATTGATTTTTCTAAACTCTATAACTATAAAGACGTTCGCTTCTTAAAGAAATTCAAACAAGCTGATAAGGCTGATACAAATCAATTAGAAGCATCCCTTTCCGCTCCTAATTTTGAAACTTGGATTAATAAAAAAAGTCAACTCAAAAGATTTTCTAAGCAAACAATTCAAATTCCTAATTTTACGGGTAATCGTTTGGTTGATGAGCGTGAAAAAAGACCACTTAACGAACGCGTTCAATCCTTTCAACTTGCGGATATTTCTGTTGGATACAAAGTTTATCCTTTAATGAAAGTACCATTCTATTCTGCCGTAACATTGCGCAAAGATAAAACTCTTTATAATTTATACCCGCATGGCGCTTTAGATGTTATTCAACAGCCGAATGCTCAGGGGATTTCTAAAATCAAAACACTTTATCTTGATGGCGCTCATGAAGAAGGTGAACTTAAAAACGGCATTAAAAACGGCGTATTCCGTTTTTATGATAAAAATAAGAAACTTATAGCATCGGCTACTTTTCAAAATAACCGCGCCATTGACGGACAAGTGGTTTTACCTGCGGCTCAAGGTTTTATCCTTTATACTTACAAAGACGGAAACCTGACAGCATTGGAAGAACTCTCATCTAAAGGCGTAAAAAAGACTATCTGTCGTATAGAAAACGGTCGACCTATCAGCGGATTGGTTCCGATTGTAGATACTAAAGATAACAAAATCAAACATTCTTATCATGCTTACCAAGACGGCAAGTTAATGGCTGCTTTAGTTTTTGATGATTTCAATCATTTGAAAGAAAAACAGAAGATTAAGAATCAAACCATTCGGGTTGAGCGTTTTTATAACACGGGTAAGATTAAATATGTGGCCAATGCGAATATTTTATCAACCAAGTCCCCTTTACCCAAATCCAAGAATACTATTGATGCGTTTAAAACTTATTCTTCGGACAAGAATCCGTCTCCTAAAGATGCTCAGAGCACAGTTGCTACAAACTTGAGAACCATTCAATCTGATGTTGTTGTGAACAATATGCAGATTAAGACAAATACACTTAACAGTTCTTTAGTTGCGCCTATATCCAAATCTGATAGCAGAAAACAAGCTGTTGCCCCTATGGTTACATCTTCCCATGCTCACACAGATTTTTCTGCCAAACCGAGTATCAAATCTGGCGAAAGTGAAGCTTATTCACCTTCTGTTTCTGTAAACTCGTCCTTTAAAATAGCAACTCCTCAGATTCAGATGACAGAAAAACTTAATTCACAAACTGCAGATAAATCTGCTATTTCCGATATTTCTGCATCTAAAGCCTCTATTTCACGCCCCGTACCGACCATTTCTCAAGAGGTTTTATTTGCGCCGAATGGAAATGCTGTTCTACTTTCTCAAAAAACAAATACAGAAAAGAAGAGTTTACGCGTCAAGATTAAAGATTTCTTTGCGCTTTTGACACAAACACCTTTGCCTAAAACAGAAAAGCAAGTGTTGATGTCCGAAATTTTGAAAATGAAGCAAAAGATGGGAGCGTCAAAACAACCTCTTTCTCAAACTCCACGAGTTTCACCTTCTGTATCCAGAATTTCTCAATCTTCTCAGAGAAAGTCTGCTCAAAAAATTTCACTCTTAAAAAACAAGTTCCGCTTCTTTTTGATTAAACAGCGCGGGATTGATAAAGCTTAATAATTTTTACACACAAAAAAGCACCTTGTGTTACAGGTGCTTTTCTTTTGTGGTAAATTCATCAGATATGTTTCGAATCTATGTACGAAATCTGAGCTACGCCCTTTTCATTTCGGATCAACATTTTGACCAATTTGGTAAAGTCCAAATTTGCCTTGATTGAATCTACTTGTTTACCGCGGCGAAGCGATTTGTAAAAATAGAACTGCAAGGTACTTGGAACGCTCATGGTACGCGTATTTATCAGCAGACCATTTTGAAATGTCCAGTCTTCAAGCGCATAGCTTGCATCCAAATTTTCTAAGGTTTTCCAATTCAAGCTCAGCGTTCTTAACAACTGTTCCGCAATATTGAGCGGAATAAGCCGCAATTCATCTTCTATGACGCATAGGACTTTCGTAGCATAGTAATTGCAGACGATTAGCAATTTGTGATCTATGACAACCAACCTGTTGCAATGTACCTCCCCTAAATTGGATACTTGGGAAGAAACCTTACCAACAATGGCACCTCTTTTTCTATATAGATGAGCTGCGGAAAAATCTACCTGATCAGGATTTTCCTTACTGCTGGGCAGGCTTATCACATAATTGTTGAAATCTATGAAACGATTTTTTTCTGCACTTTTTTCTACCACAAACTTCAGATTTTCCCTATGAATATCCTCGGTTATGATTTTTATGCCTTGCGGGACATTATCAAAAGCGAAAATATTTACTAGTTCTGCATCTATTTTGGTTTTGACATATACTTGAAAACCTGTTCCTTTGTAGATGTTTTGGCAGCGACATTTGTCCGAATCTATAAAACGGAGCATTTCTTCTTGAGAAAATTTTACCATAATGACATAAGTTTTAAATTAGACATAAAAATAATTAAATCTCTTGCAAAATATAGACTTTTTCTTATTTTGTCAATTAAAATTTATGGGTGGTATTTTCTTTGGCTTGCAGTAGATACGAAAAAACCCCGCTTTCGCAGGGCTTTTAAATGGTGGCCAGAGAGGGGATCGAACCCCCGACACGAGGATTTTCAGTCCTCTGCTCTACCAACTGAGCTATCTGGCCGGCCACGAGATAGGTTTATATATAACTTTTTTTCTGTTGGCAAGTATTTTTTTTATTTTTTGTGAATAATTTTTCATCTTTTTCTTTTATTTTTTCTATCTCTTTGTTTTTAATACTTTATTTTATTCTAATAATTTACTCCTACTGTATAAGTACCTTGATAATCTCCTTGATCTTGGTTTGCTTTTACTTCTAATGTGCCACCAACCGAAAATGTTGCCATGCCGGTTCCGCCCGCTTCTTGCAACATGACCGAATTTGTATCCGAATTAAGCGTCACATTTAATGCCGTTCCGTTGAGATTTTGTATTTCGGTGGACGGTGGAACATTGATGTTTACTTGATGTTCCGGTGCTCCCGTTATTGTAAATATCCCTTGCTGCCCCGTTTTATCGTATTGCGTCATGATGCCGCCACTACGCTGACCGTTGGTGCTCATATTTATATTTTGCGGCTCCGGCATAGATACAATTGTGCCAAAATCCAGACTCTGGGTTTCTTTGACGCTTAAAGAGCTTTTTACGGTTACGGATGCTCGAATGTATCCGCTCTTCCCCTCAAAACTACCATTTGTGCAATAGCAGTCAAATATACTGTTACAATGAGCCTCATTCCACGTTAACGGAACATTTACCGTATAAGTTCCTTCCGGACAATATCCATTGCTGATTTGTAGTGTCGCCCCTATCTCTATCTCATAGCTTTCCGGTGCTCGACCGTTACATATAGACCCTGAAGGTGCTATGGCAAATTGGTTATCGCTTACGTTCATTACCGGATTTATAACGGATAAGGTACAATTATTTTCTAAAGTTATGGCTGCTCCAGATGAAACATTTAATTGTTCTATTCGTTCTGAGCGATAGTTACTGTCTGCGGATATGGTTCCCATGCCGGCAGTTGTTGTGCCGCTATGAACTACTCCACTTGTGCTCGTCACATTTCCATTAATATCAACGGTTATTGCGGCATTATCAGATAGCTGAATAATTGTTCCAAAATCAAGACTTTGCTGCGTCATTGTGTTTGCACCATATGCTCGTCCATAGTTTATGCATAGTGCTAGAATTGATGAAAATATTATTTGCGACTTAAGAAACATGTTTCACTTCACCATTCTCTATTTCCACAGTTTTTTATATTTTAAAATTCAGATATTTATACTGCAACTTTTTTGTGTCGATATTCACATTTATATTCGTGTTCTGCTTTCTTCGCTTTTATCTTTTTTCAATTAAGTTGTTGAAAAAACTTATATTTGTCTATTATCCTTGTTAAGTTTGGGAGTTTTTTGAAGAAAATACTTGTTTTTTTTCGTAACTGCGTTAAAGATGATGCAGATTTAATTTTTAATTGAGAGGATAACTATGTCTAATCCCTTAGATACTAAAATAATTAGCAGACTGGCTGAAATCTTAGATAAAACAAACCTTACAGAATTAGAATATGAAGATGAAAGCTGCAGAATCTCTTTGGTTAGAAATCCTGCCGGTGTTGCTGTTTCCGGTGCTTATGCACCTGTTGCCACAGCTCCTGTTGCTGCTGCGCCTTTGGCTGCCGCTCCTGTTGCTCAAGCTAGCACCGCAGAATCTTCCGACAATCAGGATGTGGATTACACAAACAGTCCGAATGCTGTTAAATCTCCTATGGTCGGCGTTGTTTATTTGTCTGCTGATCCGAAATCTCCAAACTATGTTAAACCGGGCGACACTGTTGCCGAAGGTGATACAGTTTGCTTGGTTGAAGCTATGAAAACCTTTAATCCGGTTAAAGCTCATAAAGGCGGTAAAGTTGTTAAAGTTTTGGTTGAATCCGGTGATCCGGTTGAATATGGCGAACCTTTGGTTGTAATTGAATAATCTATAAAGAAACTATAATACTTATAAATATAGGATTTACACAATGTTTGAGAAAGTTTTAATTGCTAACCGTGGTGAAGTCGCTTTGAGAATCCATAGAGCTTGCAGAGAAATGGGTATCAGAACCGTTGCTGTTCACTCTGAAGCTGATGCGAATGCTATGCATGTTCGTTTGGCTGATGAAGCTGTTTGTATCGGTCCTGCTCGCTCTTCCGAATCTTATCTTAATAAACCGGCGATTATTTCTGCTGCACTTATTACCGGCGCAGATGCTATTCACCCAGGTTTCGGTTTCTTGTCTGAAAATGCAGATTTTGCCGAAATGGTTGAAAAACACGGTATTACTTTTATTGGTCCGACTGCTGAACAAATGCGCTTGCTCGGTGATAAAATTACTGCTCGTAAAGCAGCTATTGAAGCCGGACTTCCGGTTACTCCGGGGTCTCCTGCTTTGGAAAGTATTGAACATGCTAAAGAATGGGCTAATAAAATCGGTTATCCGGTGATTATTAAAGCGAAAGATGGTGGTGGCGGTAAAGGTATGAAGACTGCCTTTTCTGATGCTGAAATCGGTGAAGCTTATACTATGGCTCGTGCTGAGGCTAAAGCTGCGTTCCCTTCTGATGTTGTTTATATGGAAAAATATTTACAACATCCAAGACATATTGAAATGCAAATTTTAGCCGATAAATACGGAAACGTTGTTCATTTGGGCGAACGTGATTGCTCTATTCAACGTAATCACCAAAAAGTTATTGAGGAATGCCCTTCTCCTGCCCTAAATCAATCGCAGAGAAAGGAAATCGGTGATATCGTCCGTAACGCCATTCAGAAAATCGGTTACCAAAACGCCGGTACTCTTGAATTTATGTTTGAAGACGGTAAATTCTATTTCTTGGAAATGAATACTCGTCTTCAGGTTGAACACCCTATTACCGAAGCTGTTTCGGGTATTGATATTGTTAAAGAGCAAATTCGTATCGCTTCCGGCGCGGCTCTTGGCTATACTCAAGATGATATTCAATTCCGAGGTCATGCTATTGAATGTCGTATCAATGCCGAAGATCCGGAAACCTTTGCGCCTTGCCCAGGTAAAATTACCGAATGGCATGCTCCGGGCGGCTTGGGTATCCGCGTCGATTCCGAAATCTATTCCGGTTACTCTATTCCTCCTTATTACGATAGCATGATTGCAAAACTTATTGTGCATGCGAAAACACGTAATGCCGCTTTGATGCGCTTGCGCAGAGCGTTGGAAGAGTTTATTATCATGGGGGTTAAAACGACTATCCCGCTTCATCAAGAGATTATTTCTCAAAATGAATTTATTGATGGACAGTATAATATCCATTGGTTAACCGAATATATGAATAAACGTCAGAAATAGGTTGTGGTTATGCAAGAAAAATTGTCAGTCAGGAAAGTTTACAGAAATGCTTATCGCTATGTCTTAAGCCATTTGTTCGCTTTTGCCTTTCTGACAATTTTTTATTTTACCGGAAGTCTGTTGCCCATGCTTTTGGGCACTTCTTCTTTTAAACTTATTCCTCTTATTTATATGTATATCTTTTTTTATTTTGCCACCGGTTGCTATTTTAGGCAGCAACTCCTTTGGAATAAACAATTGTTTATTGCCGCAAGCATTCGTTTTTTGACTGCTGTCTTTATTTTTTTATTCTCTATCTTTGTGGCTTCTTTAACTATTAACTTCGCTATCGCATTTGTTAAGGACCTTTTTGGAGAGGTCGGTTTTGCCATTACGAAAGCTATTTTGGGAGGACCGTGGTGGTTACTCGGTAAATATATTTGTATTTTCCTCTTATTCGTCACGTTCTTTATTGTCCCTTCGTTTACTTTTGTTTCCGAAATTACTGGAAAAAGTCATTCGCTGCTCTTTGCTTTTTCCAAAACAAAAGGTAGCTTGGTCAGTATTGCCGTTACTGCTTTTACTGCCTTGGCTGCGCTTATTTTGGTTATGTTCTTATTGACTTTTGTTAATATCTATGTTGCTGCTGTCGCTCGCGCCGCTTTGCTTGCTTTTGTCAGTATCCTCTATTTCAAAATGTATGACTTTTTCTATAACTTTCCTCAAAATAAAAAAGATAAAAATGATACACTTTCGAAAAAACAAAAACGCGATCATCTCGGTAAATTTATAGCTAAAACGGAGGATAATGATAGTTTAACCGAGGAAAATGTTCTTTCTACCGGTGATAGTCAATATGTTGCGAGTTTCACTGTTGCTGAAAACTCACAGACAGTAACCGAAAAAAATACTATTATCGAAACCGACGTGAAAAGAGAATCGGTTAAGAAAAAACCTTTGAATAATCGTAAATCGTAATATCCTTGAGCGGCTAACGGAGGGCTTATATGCTTATTAAAGATAAAGATATCCTTGTTGATGATAATGAAAAAAATACTTCTGAAACAAATGTAAAAAAAGATAAAGTTCAACGCCCGAAAATTGATAAAACTCATATGAGTTCCGCTTGGGGAGATGCTTTTGATTATTACCTTAGGGGGATTACTGAGAAATATCTTCGTTTTCGCGGCAGAGCTACGAGACTCGAATTTTGGGGCTTTATGGTTGCTGCGGCTCTTATTTGGATACCTTTTTATTTTGTTTGCGAATATGCCGAAATGCCCTTGCTTCCTTATTATTTTGCGGCTGCGACATTTTTACCGGCTTTGGCAGTTACGGCGCGACGTATTCACGATACGAACAAAAACGCCATCTTGTTTTTATTACCTTTGGCTATTTTGGCGATGTCCGGTTTTTTTATCGGTTTATACCTCGCTCTGGCTTTGCTGATTGCTTGGAGTGTCTTGCTTATCAAAATTTTATCCGCCGAAACAGATGAAAGAACCGGATTTTATGGCGAACCTAATGAAAATGATGAAGTTTACGGTGATGATAATGATAAAATTATTAAAAAATTTCGGGTTATCTCCATTACTGTTCTTTTGATATGGATTGCTGTTTCTGGAGCAAAACTTGAAGATTGGTCTCAACAAGTGCAACAACGTGCAACTATTGATAATATTATGAATCAAGTTATTACGCAGGGGCAAAATGCTAACCTTTCTCCCGAGCAGATACAAAAGGTTCAAGCGCAAATGATTAATGTCTTAAAAGGACTTAGCGGTAAAACGGTTTCTCCTGATGATATTCAAAAACAAATTGCCGATACCATCAAGGCTGCTACTCAAAATAAATAGAGAGGTGTTCTTTATGAGAGTATATCGCAGACGTTTTTTACTCTTTATACTTTCCCTTGGATTTGTCTGCGGATATCTTTTTTTCAAATCTTCTGACTATTTTGTTCTCGGAAACAGTTCCGTTATTATGAAACCTTATGCGGAAACTCTTGTAAAAGCCTTAAATACTACGGTTTCTCGCTTGCGCCATCGTAATGAATGTCGGAAACTTACGATTTATCCGATGAATTGGACCGATGACGATAAATTACCGCTTTTGACTGATGAGGATAAAAAATGCACTATTCTTTGGCTCGGTTCTCAACAACGTTTGTTAGATGCCGATTGGGCCAAATATCATTCGATTTGGGTTTCCACTCCTTTATTACAATCTTTCTTAAAATCCTACAATATTTCAACTATTTATGTACCTATTTTTCCGCTTTATTCCGCTGTTCCTAACGATACCTCTTCTCCCTTTTTCGCTATTATCGGAGACCAACCTGTTGTTAAACAAGTTTTAGAACAGTTGCAAATTCCTTTTAAACAATATAATTTGGCTACCGATATTGATGCTATGCGCCGTGATATGTCTTCTTTTCGGGCAGTTTTTGGAGTTTCAACCAAATTTACAGAATCGTCTATTGACATCCATCCTTTATTTTTAGAAATAGCTCAAAATCAAATTCCTATCATTGTTCCTTGGATTTGGCCGAAAGAAGATACAATTAATCTTTTTAACGATCGGGTTTTCTTTTATCAAGACGCTCAAGATATGACCCTTTTAATTCAAAATATATTGAAAAATGATATCAATGTTTCGGAACGTATTCTGAAAGCTGCTGATTTGGTCAAACGGGAATTTTCACTTGAACGGAATATTCAACGTATAATTGCCGGCAATACTGATGAATATCCGTCTACTCTTTTTCTCTCCCCTCTTGACAACAGTGTCACTATTGATATTCCTACCGCTATCGGTCATTATACTGCCGGTGATTATGCTCTTGCTCAAGACTTAGCACAATACCTAAAGCAAGATATGTCTTCCATTGATTTTGTTTTTTATAACTCTCTCTATAGATATCCGTCTGAAACTAATATTCTCTTTCGTGGTTTTCTGCCACCTGAAGACTATAACTTGAATGCTGATTACAATATTCTTTATCTGGCTTATGCGCAATTTGCACAAAATGAAACACAGGAGTTACTTCCTTCTTTTGAAGATTATCTGAAAACCTTGCAACAATCCTCACAAAAAGTACAAGCATTGATTGTTGCTTCTCAAAAAATCAGCAATACCCTCAATGCGCGCGGCATAAAGTCTTATTATATTCCTCAGTTTACAAATACTTCTCGTTTCTATTACGATTTTGATGAAAAGTTGAAAAGCGAAGTTTTGTTTGTTGGCATGAATAGTTTTTATCGCACTGCCGTCCCTGCTCTACTTCAACGAGGCATTAAAGTTGACGTGTACGGACCGAACTGGCCTCAAGGTGTAGCTAAAGCTGATTATGCCGATAATCAAATCTTGCGCAAATATTACAGTTCGGCCAAAATTGTTTTAAATGATACACGTGAAGGTATGAAACAATTTGGATTTATCAGCAACCGAATTTTTGATGTTTCCGCCTGCGGAACGCTCGTTATTTCCGACTATATGCCCGAAATTGAACAAATATACGGCGACAGTGTTCCGATGTATCGCACAGAAGATGAACTTTATCATTTAGTAAAGTATTACTTAACTCATGACGAGGAACGTATTGAAAAAGCGCAAAAAGCTCGTGAAATTACTCTCCACAATTTTACGGCGGAAAAAGCTGCGGCTCAGTTTATTGATATCATCCACAGTCTGAAACATCATTAATTTAGACATAGGACTTTAGCTAGTTTTTGTGTGACGTCTTATTCCATAATCTTCCGGTTTCGGGATTATGGTAGTAAATCCCTGTTTTTAAATTAATATATCCACCATCTTTTAACGCTATCTCTTTACCGTCAAATTCCACTTTTCCTTTGCTGAATTTTATTCTTTCGGCATAACTGCAACTCTCTTTATCACATGTTAGCGAATCTTTCTCGGGAACTTTGTATTTTCCTTTGGTCTTTTGCCCTGTCCACATCTTTTCTAAAAACTTATTTTTATGATAACGTGAGGCAACCAACTTCCCTTGGTGATTTTTATAGGCATAAGTGGAGCCATATTTATCAAATACGAAGTCTGCTCTGGGGCTGAAGCATAAGCTCATTAAACCTACGATGATTCCTACTACCCCCCAAATGCGCCATTTTGCCTGCCAAATGCATAGCCATAGTATCCCCAATGTCAGTATCAATATTCCCCAATCCGGCAAAATGCCCACGCCCTCGCCTGTTTTGGAACCGGGCAACTCTGTTACCCAGGCGGTGATAGTGTTTATAACCTCTATTCCTTTCTCAAACGGCTTTAATCCATATTCTCCCATTCCAAACGGTAAACTTATCAAAAACAGCAACAAACACGGCATTACCCAAAAGCCTATTATCGGTCCGGCTAATAGATTTCCTAAACTCGTATACACCGAGATTTGATTAAAGTAATATATACTGTATGGCAACGTCATTAAACTTGCTACTAAATCGGTCAGCAATAATCCCGCAATATATGTCCCTAACTTTCCCCACACACTTCGTTTATCAGACCATTGATGTATCTGGAGAGCATATTTTTCATAAAAGGAAACTAAACCTAATACTGCGGCAAAAGACATCAGAAATCCCGGTGACACCACCGCTTCCGGCGTTATGGTCACAACCACAAGAACTGCAAAAGCCCACATTCTTAATGAAATGGCACGGCGGTTAAACATTACACCTATTAATACCAATGTCGTCATCACAAAAGCTCTGATGCATGATACACTCTGTCCCGATATCAGAAAATATATCAGCATAAATAAAATGGATACCACCGCCGCGGGTTTGCGCAAATCATAACGTCCTTCCCCTATCGGAAATAAGCAAACCCTCACTATAAAAAATACCAATAACGCAATAATGCTCATGTGCATTCCCGATATAGACAAGAAATGTGCCAATCCTGACGTGCGGTAATCTTCATTTAGCTTTTGAGATATTGTGCTACGATCGCCAATGGTTAATGCTTTGGCAATTGCTCCGGCTTCTTTATTTTTACTCTTCTCGTCAATCAGATTCTTGATATATGTCCGCATACTCTCTATCTTATCGCCTATTGTCGTTTCAGCTTCGGGACATTCTATTTGAAACATCGGACCTATGGTATAACCGGTACCGCTCAATCCTTTATAAAAATTTGCTCTATCCATTTTGTAATTGCTGAGTGGATTGGGCGTAAAGCCGTGTGGCAATTTGGCGACTAACTCGACGCAAACGCCTTGTTTTAACCAGGGCTCGGAGTAATTTAAACTTATTCGATATTCGCCTTTTAATTCTCGCTCAAAATTGTTTACATCCGTCAGCAAAATACGCGGACGATTATTAGAATTGTAATCTAATACTTTAACTTTACCTCGCAAGTAATTTATTTCAGGAAGATTGTTTTCAATGTCTTTGGCGCGATGCAGCGCATCTGCTTTTGCCACGCATAAACCCAACAAGAATACCGCAACATATGTCAGTAACTTGAATTGTCCATCTTTACGCCTTGTCAACCATAACAGCAATAATACCGCTTCTAAATACCCGACAATTACCCATGTCGATAATTCCCACGGAAAGGCAAAATAAAAAGCCGCACCTAACGCATAGCTTACCGCATACCAGATTATCAGACTCTCTGCCTCGTTTTGATAGTTCTCTGCCGCATATAACTTAAGACGCAGCCATTGTTTTCTTAACCACCAAATCACTCTTTATGCCTTATTTTTTTCTTTAATTGCCGCAAAAATGATTTGCGCCGCCTTTTCACTCGGTTTCAACTCGCCTACGCCCATTACTTGACACAGCTTATCCATCTTGTGATTAAATTCTTCGCGCACAGCCTCTATATCTAAATATGCTCCGATTGTATCCGCAATTTTTTCGGCATTGCAATCTTCTTGCAATAACTCCGGAACTACGCTTTCATCCAACAAGATATTCGGCAAATTTACCGATTTTATTTTCAGCAAATGACGCGCCAGCCATGCTGTCAACGGTGCTACTTTATAGGCGATAATATGTGGAATTTTCATAATTGCCAATTCCAACGATACCGTACCTGACGCCGCAATCGCCGCCGTCGCCTTTACCATCGCTTCGCCTTTTTCTTCCCTACTATGCAAAACTCGGATATTTTTCACATTCTTTTCGCTCAATATTCGCTCTACTCGCTTTTCTACCGTTTTAACCGTTGGCAAAACATACATTAAATTATTATACTTCTTATCCAATTCTTTGGTGGCGTCAACAAATGTCGGCAATAACTTCTCTACTTCATTATGGCGGGAGCCGGGTAAAATTAAAATCAAGCGTTTATCCTTTGTATCTATATTTCCACTTACCTGAGACTCCTTGTTAATCAGCGAATTTTCTATGACCGGATGTCCGACGCAATCCGCTTTTAAATGATATGGCGTAAAATATGCCGGTTCATTGGGGAACAATGTCAGCAGACGATCAATGTATTTATACATAGTCTTCGCTCTGCCCTTTTTCCAAGCCCAAACTTGTGGCGCAACGTAGTGCATCTGCAATACCTTTATCCCCTTTTTTCGCAAGGCTTTATGCACACGTTCCGAAAAACTCCAACTGTCTATGGTTACCACCACATCCGGCTTTTTCTCAGCTATGTCATTCACGGTTTCTTTGATATGGCGCAATACCTTCGGAATACTCGGAATTACCTCGGCTACCCCCATAACCGCCAAATCCGTTATATCAAATAACGATGTCAATCCCTCCTTTTCCATATTTTCGCCACCGACACCGGCAAATTCAGTTCTTGGTGCAATCTTTTTCATCGCTTGCATCAGGCGTGCGCCCAGCATATCTCCGGATGGCTCTCCGGCTACTAAATATATCAGCATTCTTCATACTCCGTCGGAATTATCCCTTTTATAAACAAGCCATATTTATCGGCCAATTTTATCACTTCTTCTTCATTGACAATCAGCGTATTGCCGGCATGAACCGCTATCCCCTTAAATCCGCTTTTATAGGCATTTTCAACAGTTCTTGCACCAATAGTCGGCAAATCTATGCGCATATCTTGCTGTTGTTTACGCAATTTTACCAATATCGGCTTTTTGCCTTTACGTTCATACTCGGCACAACGTTTTATCAGTTTATCGGTACCTTCTATCCCTTCCACGCCCAATACCAAACCTTGTTGAATTACAACCGACTGACCGACATCTAATTTTCCCAAAGCCGTTGCCACTTCCACGCCACGGCGAATATCTTCTTCGTCTTCTTTATCCGGTTTCTTTTTCGTCAGTACGCCGGTTTGCGCTAATAAATCCGGTACCACCTCTTGAATACCGACGACTTTCATCCCATCATTCTCTATCTCTTTAACCAAGGCGCGCAAAATTCCGTCATCGCCTAAGGCTTTTGCTCCAAGTTTCGCAAAGAAAGCAGCAGTTCTGAAATCCGGTACCAATTCCGCAAAAGTCGGACGTTTAATAGTGCCTATCAGCACTATCTCTTTTACACCTTCTTCCTTAAAACGCTTGAAACCGGTTCCTGCCTGACCTATCCTAATCCACTCATGCGCTACATCCGGTGTAAATATATCTTCTTCCGCATTGCCCTCTATCGCCAAAGCGTAATAAGGGCGGGAATGTTTCCGGCACCATTCTATCACTTTATGCGGTAATTCACCGCCGCCGGCAATAATCCCTAATTTACGTTCCGGATTATGATACACATCATTATTTTCTTCCGCATTTTCTTGCTCTTTCATCTGCTCTCAGACCTTTCTCTTGCGTTCGGACTATTTTATTTTTACCATATCGGATTTTTTATGCAAAATATTAAAAAATATTATTGACAATTATTTTTTTTGAGTATATATGTTCTTTTGTTCACGACATACATACTTATCGCGGGGTAGAGCAGCCCGGTAGCTCGTCAGGCTCATAACCTGAAGGTCGTTGGTTCAAATCCTTCCCCCGCAACCATTGAAATTAAAGGCTTTTGAGAAATCAAGAGCCTTTAATTTTGCCTTTATGGGACACTTGTCCCACTATAGCCCCACTTTTTTTAGGTATTTTGGGTTACTATATTTTATCATTGGCGATAGCTGATGTGTGCAAGTGATTAAAATTTATGGTAAAATATGCTTGTACATCTACATTGTGGGAATTTCTTTTCTATTCTTTATTCATTCTTTGACGTATACCAGTTCTCGGGTTTAATAACTTTAACATGATCTCCCCAAGTGTAGAGGTGCCAATCCATTTCTAATCTGCCGCCGGCCTTAAACTTTACGGTTAAGGTGCCATCTTTATTTTTGATTACTTGTTGGGTTGGGTGAAAAATATATTGAGCCGCCTCTTCTGCTACATCTTTATCAAATAACCACTCAACCTCAAATGGTGGTTCATGATAAGCTCCAAATGACTCTTCAGCGTATTTTTGTAAGTTAAAATTTGGTAGATTAAATATTACTTTATCCAATATCTCTACTTCTTTAATGTTACTTAAAATAAAATTATGAACATCCTCTCCATAATAGCCGTCTGCGTGGTGGGCTACTAAATAATGGTTTCTTTCGCCATAAAGAAAGCCATAGGGATTTAAGGTATTAATACTGATTTTACCGGAGCTTTGATTATAATATTTAATTCTAACTTGATGACACTCCAAGATGGCTTGTCTTAATGCGGATACAATTTTCTCATCTATCACCAACCGAGGACCGGGGCGACAAATAAATCCTTCCGCCTCAAGCAAGGCCTCGCTATCGGGTTCAATCTTGCTGATAACATCAGATTTAACGCTGGCTTTAATCATATTGATGATTTTTTGCATTGTTTTTTCTTTATCAGGCAGTTGTTTCTGCTTAAACATCGTGCAAGCCGTTTCTAAAGTATTTAAATCATCGGCTGAAAACTGTATAAAGTCTTTCAAGGTGCCTTGCGGTATATACCATCTCTTTTGGTTGTTGTCGCCAATGATTTCTTCGGCTTGATGAAAACGATTGATAATCATATCACGCATACGTTCGGCTGTTCTCCTGGAAACACCAAATCTTTCAGATATTTCGTTTAACGACACTCCTTCTCTTGAGGACTGCATCCAGATTGCCAAATCTAATAAATCGTTTGCTTTTTCGTATGACATTGTTTTCTCCCTGCCTGAACATAAAATTCGTATACGACATATTTTGGCATAAACATCATTAAAATAGTCTTACAAAATAATCTTTTTTTAGTGAGGTGCATAAATGGTGAAAAAATCTCTTCTTTTTGCTATTTTTCTTTTTGTTGCGGCGGGATGTCAATATTTTCGCTCTACAACTGATACTTTGTATCACATCTTAGAACAAGGTGTTAAAGAATTTGATGCCAAAGGCGGAAAAATATTCATTACCAATGCTCAGACAAAACAAATACACAAGATATACAGTGTTGGGAAATGTATTTTTACTCCATTTAATCTACAAGAGAATCGCAATTGTATCATCAAGGATATTGGTATAAATGGACAAAATATTACCACCTACTCATGCACTTTAACAAAATCTTCCTCATCTGAAGTTGAGACTGTAGCCTATGCTAATATTATTCGTGATAATCAAAAATATACAATATGGGTGGCCTTAAATTCTCCTCAGCCTAAGAAAAAAACTTTTGGCTTTACAACCGCTCCTTGGAACGCCTTGCCTTTGTTGAAAAAAATTATTGAATTATAAATTAAAAGCCCTGATTTTTTATCAGGGCTTGCATCTACTTAGACATTGGATGGCATTGGCCGTTATGCTGTTCGCTTTTTAGCCAAATAAGATTGGTTACGCTATTGTTGTAAGAATTATTATCAATATGATGAATGACGCAGCGTTCATTGTCATGAGATAGAGGTTTCGTTAAAAAGAAACGTGCGACTAATTTATGAATATCATATTCTTCTGAATTTCCTGTTATGTTTAAGCATATTTGACAACCTGAGTTTTTGCGATTTACAGGAACAAATGCATTGTCTTTAAATAAATCTTTTAATTCCTTAGAAAAATCTTTCCATCTTACTCCCTGACTATTTTCGTCAGCATTTTTTAGTTTTTCAGGAATGATTTTTTGGGCTTTTTCTTTGTCTTCGTCTCGAATCTTTACTATATACCCTAGATTGCTGATATAATATTCTTTATAATAATGTTTCCAGACTTCTTCAATTTGATTTTGGCCGATATAGCCCATTTTTTGGACTTGTTGATCAGATAGGGAATTATTTTCCTCACAATTCCAAATGCGTTCTTTAATTTCAACAATATCTTCTTTAGAATTTAAGCACAAATGTAGTGGTGGATTAAAAATTTGTGATACCTGTTCCATGTTTTACTCCTTTTTATCTTATGTTGTCTGTTTATTTTGAAACTATCATATTTTCAGTTGCTTAAGATCTAATAATTTTTAGAATATCTTCTGCATCTCTTCGTAATTCTTCAATGTCTTCACTGGTTACTTCATTCTTGTTTTGTAAATCTATTTTTCTACCGCAAGTACATGCTTCATTATTTTCATTATCTTCGGTTTCATACCTTAACTCAGTGAGATGAGTATAGCCTGAAAGATCATTTGTTATAGCTTGTTCTATACCATTATCGTCAATACGAGATGCTGTGACAAATAGTGAAGTATGGTCAGCCTCCAAATTACTGATACCTAAGTAATATTCATTATTGTTTATTTTACATCTAATGGTGAAATAACAATCAAAATCTTTGATATCACATTCATTTTTAATAATTGTCGTTTTATCTAACAAAGGCTCCCAAACTTCTTTAAAAATTTGATATCTAAAATTCCATAAATCGTATAAAAAATGATCAATAAATAATTTAGCTTTGTAATATTTTTCCATATCTTCTAAGGAATTAGTGCTAATATCATTGTTTATTAATAAATCAATAGCGTCTGTTGCCTCTTTACTTTCATAGTATTTTTTTACAGTTGTTGGGATTGTAATACTCATATTTATGCCTCCTTATTAAGTACTTTATACCATAGTGAAGTTCGATATCTTTTCATATCTGTGTCTTCGTCAATATGTTGTGCGTGAATAATTTTTTCCCAGTTTCTTAGTAAGTCTTGCCATAATATGTTTTGCCACTTATTATCTTGCATACCTTGTACTTCAAGATACTTATCTATTTGTTTTTGTATATTTACTTTACTTATGACAATATATATTATATTTTCTATATTTCTCTCTTTAGCAATTGTTTGGCATTCTTCTTGATATACTTCTAATTTATTTGTTAGTTGTGCATCAAATTTAATCTCAACACAAAGCAGATTATTGTCCCAAATGAAGATATTATCTATTCTTTTAGATTTTGTTTTTGGATTTATTACATCTTTAGTTGGGATTTCATAACCACATTCTATTTTATTATTAATTGCTTGAATAATTTGACGCTTATGTAAAGTTTCAAAAATTGCATAAATAAATGTTTGGCAAAGTTTCTGATTTTGTTTTTCATTAAAAAATTGAGCTAGAGCTTTAGTAAATTGTGGCTCTGTTAATGAAACGTGCCGATATAAAGGAATTTCAAAATAAGCATGTCCATTGCAATCGCCTAAAATCGGGTGTTCTTTGAATATATCAAATTCGTTATTTTTTGATACATATTGTTCTATTAATTTAAAATTATCTTTAATAAACTTTTTAATTTTGTTTTGTTCGTAATAAATATTTTCTACAAAATTATAAGCATCCTCTGGTAAATTTATGTGGCACAATGTGAAAAGCTGATCAACTCTATTGATTGCGTCTGTGTCTTCAGATTTCATATTTCCTCCTTACATAAAGCCAATTTTGTGTTGAACTGGAGCTTTGTTTTGTTGCTCTACCTCAAGCATTTTTATCAATTCCGGAACATTATCCATTATCCCTAAAATTTCTGCTTTTTGCTTTACTACCACAAAATCTCCAGGGGTTAGCGAATTGAGATGCGATAAATCTATGTCACTAATATTAAAAAAATGCTTAAAAGCAAGGCTTGATTGTTCGGGTGTCATGTAATCGTATTTAACTTTAAATGTAAATCTGCGTAAACTTGCTTTATCTAACGAGTTCATTAAATTTGTCGTGCAAATAAATGGGTATGGATGACTTTCCATCTGTGTCAACATTTCGTTTACCTGGGTTACTTCCCATGAGCGGGTTGCGTTATTTCTATCTTGCAAAAAACTATCCGCTTCATCAAAGATTAATACGGCTTGGCTTTCACGTGCTTCATTAAATGCATCGGCTATGTTTTGCTCGGTTCCCCCTACCCACATGGATAATAAATCCGAACATCTTTTCTTTATAACCGGCATTTCAAGTTTTTGTGCGAGATATTCTCCAAATGCTGATTTACCCGTTTCTGATGCACCGTATAAACATAATGAAAAATTACGTTGCGGAAGTTGTATCATTCTTTGTGCCAGTAGGTCTAAATCCGTATCGGTATTTAAGATTTTGGGATTAAATTCAGCCGTTTTTTTAGGTTTCGGAGCAAAGTATCTGCCATTATTATAGGCTTTTTGTAAAGCTGTCAGACTTTGTTTGACTTCTTCTATCCCGCCGTTGATTAAATGTGCTGTTTTAACTGCTGAAGTTATAAATGAGGGGGATAATTTATATTCTGTAGCAAATTCTTCGGCAGTCTTTTCGTCTGATGGTAAATTATGGGCTTTCAAACTTTTTTGCCACATCTCAATTCTGGTTTTTAAGTTGGGCTTACTGAAATTAACCGCATATGTAAACCGACGCAAATATGATTTATCTATATTATCTATAGAATTTATAATCCAAATGACCGGCGTTTTGTTATTTTCAAGAAGTCGGTTTATGTAGAGTTTGTTGTTATCTTTTTCGCGTGTGAAAAATAAACAGTCTGCTTCTAAAAAATCGTCAGCTTCATCAATCAATAAACAAACATTATTATCTTTAGATACAATTGCGTGAGCTAAATTTAAGCTCTCTTTACGCTCTTTATCTTCAAACTTTTCTCCTATGGCATATAATTCTGTTTGGGCACGATTGGCCAGCGTTTTAGCAAACTCTGTTTTTCCTGTTCCTGGCTCTCCGTAAAATAATAAATTGATGCCCTTTTCTTTGTTTTTAACAGCATTGCTTAAAATTTTCGCACAAAAATCTTTTTCAGAGAGATGAGAAAAGTCTTCCCATTGCAAATTGGCTACACATCTATCGCCTAATATGATATTTTTTACATCAGAAGTATTTTGGATATTCTGAGTTAATAGTTTAACGCTTAAATCTGAAGCACTAATATCTCCATTATACTCTCGTTCAATCAAATTTAAACGAGATAATGAGGCTTTGCTATCCGTTATTTTCTCAATATTTTGTTGCCTTTCTGCTAAAAAAAGAGCCGTTGTGTTGATTAGTTTATGATTTCTACCGCATATGCTACGATTAAAATCATCAAAATTTTCATCAATTTTTGTACGTACTAAAAATCCATATACTTTTTGTTCTGCTTCAGATAATTCCAAGAGCCGAGCTACAAATTTTAAACGTTTTTCTAAAATGGATATGGGACTCTTTTGTAAAGATTTGACTTTTTTCTCCAGAGTTTCAATAAACTTTTTTACGGTCTGCATAGCTTGTTTCTTATTAGAGCGTAAAATATCATTGAAATCCCTATAGTCTTTTTCTTCTGCTTTACCGGTCCATGCAAACTTGATTAGATTTTTTCCATATTCTTCGTGCCATTCATAAATTTCTTGCAATTGTGTTGAAAATAAATTCTTATTTTTTAAAGCGTTTAATAAATAAGATAACATTTTGTATTGTTCAAATTTTTCCATAAAGCATCTCCTATTTGTTTGATGCTTTTAGTATACTTCCCACTTACGTCATTTTTTGTCGTAGCTCTCTTCTATGGTTGATTTAATTTAATTGACATAGGAGTAAAAAGTGATGTGTATGACAAAACATAACTACCATATCTCAAACAGTTTAAAGAAGTGTATTGATGATTTGGAATTTAAACGTGACCATCCGAATGAACTAAAAGGAAGTTCTACAGGTTATGAGTGTCTGGATATGAAACTGGGCGGATTGAAAGCCGGTGAAGTTACCATTATTGGTGCAAGACCAGCTATGGGTAAAACGGCTTTTGCTATTAATCTGGCTTATAATATTGCTGTCCACTTTTACTTTAAATGTCAAGAAAATGAGCAAGACAACCGTTGTGTCGTGTTTGTCGGATTAGAATATATGCCAAAAGAATTTGCTGAAAAGTTGATTTCTTTAAAATCTTCGTTTCCTATTGTTAAACTTCGTCTTGGAATAGATTTAGAGGATAATTTTGATAAACTCAGAAAAGTCGGGGAAATTATAAGCGAATTGCCGATTTATTATGTTGATGATGTTGCTTGTATTGATGATATAGCTTGTAAATTGAATTATATTGAAAAAGAAACGCATGTGGACTGTGTGGTGATTGATTATTTGCAGTTGTTGGGAGGAGAATATCAATCTAAAGAAGATTATACGCTCGTTATGGAGCAAATTAAGGCGTTGGCCGTAAAATTAAATGTACCAATTATTGTTTTGTCTCAACTTAAACGTGAACTGGAAACAAGATATGATAAGCATCCGCTTCGCAGTGATATTCGCGGTTATGCACGCAATCAAAATGCGGCAGACAATATTTTACTATTATACCGTGAAATTTATTATATTTATTGGAATGAACCGGTTAAACGCAAAAAAGAAACAGAAGATCACTATCAAAAACGTATTACTGCATGGCAACAACGTTGTAAAGACGTTGACGATTTATGCGAGATAATTATCGCTAAAAACTCAGGTGGCACATGTGGTAGAGTCAATATGCATTTTGATCGGAATACTGGTCTGTTTTGGGAAGAGAAATGAAATTAATTATCGTTATATCCGTTCTATTTATCCTTTTCTCTTGGGGTGGTCGCTTTTTTTCAATTTAATCTCTCGTTTTAAGTGATTACTCAATTATTTTTCGGCCCATTTATAAAGTTCATCCATCAATAGTACCATGGCATAGGTGTCTTGTCCGCAATATTCGAATAAGTCAGTAAACATTTGCCGGCTTTCTTCGTCTGTTTGTTTGCCCTCTAAAAAGGCTAAATATTTGCTCATGGCATCGCCACCATTGGCAATGTTCATACCTTTATATGACAAATTGGAAAATGCCGGCAACACATATTTAATAGACGCTGAACTTTTTTGTTGCGGACTGTATAAATAACGGTTTCTGAAAGGGATTAATTGATCAACAACTCGTTTGTTAATTGCTAAAATATCTTTACTTAAATCGGGGAATAAGGCGGCTAATTCTTTGTTACGCGTTTTTTCAAATTGCTGATTATAAACCACAACGGAACCTTTTTTGCCGCAACTTTTGACCAATGCTTCGGCTAAGTTGCGTCGTGGATCTGATTGTTCTTGGTGTAAAAATTCTAGATGTTCTAACTCTCCATGTGGCGCTTTTTGAATATGAAGTGAAAATTGGAAGGGAATTTGCGAGTATGGCGAAGTGTTATCATACATTGGAATTGCAGGCATAACAGTTTCATAATCCAGATAATAAAGCGGATATTCTAACCCTGCTAACCATTTTTTTATCTTGTCTTTTTCAACATGAATTTTATTGTTTACAAAACAGTCAAGGTCAATTAATTGTTTATCGGTTGTACAATAAGAAAGTGGCAGGTCTTTAATATCGCATGAATGAGTATTGTTGTAAAAATCATCTGCTTTAGCAGCGTTTAGCAAATCAAATATGGAGTATTCAGGTACATCTCTTCCGCA
>CASFTO010000039.1 GCA_949297665.1 uncultured Alphaproteobacteria bacterium
AAATTTCATCTTTATACTGACGTTTACGTTCAATAAGTTTTTTAATTTTGGCATCATTTTCGCGCATTTGTCGTTGATTTTGATGAGAAGTATTACCATCAAAATTGCGATAAAGGAGCAAAGTTTCCTGCAAATTATAAAATTGAGTTTTCCCGATAAGCTGAGCAAATAAGGCATAATCTTCGGCGGGAGAAAACTGTTGTTCATAACGAATATTAAATTGATTTAAGACCGATTTGCGCAACATAGCGGCCGGATGAACAATCGCACATTTTTTAGACATTAAGGAAACGATTTCAGCATTTGTTTCAGGTCGAGTACGAACAAGACGACGTTTACCGTAAATTTTCCGATACCAAGAAGAAACAACCCCGCATTCTGGGTGATTATCCAGAAAATCCGCCTCTTTTTGCAAACGAGAAGGAAGGGAAATATCATCATGATCAACCACGGCCAGATAATCGCCCCGCGCCAAATCAATCAATTTATTACGACTTTGAGCAATTCCGAGATTAGCATCGTTTTTAAGATAAAGAATACGATTATCGTGATAAGATAAAACAATCTCTTCAGAGCGTATATCATCGGGACAATCGTTTAAGAGAATAAACTCAAAATCAGTAAGAGTTTGATTAAGAACACTATCCATCATTTCGCGCAAATATCGCTCAGGCGGATTATAAAGCGGCGTTAAAACCGAAACTTTAGGCATATCACCTCCGTAAATAAAAAAAGCCAACCACATCTTCCGCCTATATATAATCAAACCGAAAGCACTATTGAACCTATCCGAAAGACTATAAAAAAGAAAGATATGCACGAAGACATAAGTCAGATTGACAAGGCAACGTGCATTTTATAGGATAGACGAGAAAAAAGAAAAGAGCTTATCGGAGAAACCAAATGTCGCCCACCGCACACCTCAATTTATCCTCACCCACCCCACGCCGTTCGATATTAAAGCCTTTCAACGGCCTCAAGGCCTTAGCAGTCATCGGCATCATTTTCGGTCACATGGGCCTTGGGGGGAACTGGGATATATGCGCCCGCATGGTAGAAGTATTGTTTATTTTATCAGGATTTTGCATGGCGTATAATCATTATCAAGCTATCAAAAAAACACCAGAAAAAACCGGCTGGGAAATTGTAAAGAGCAAATTACCCAAGTTCTATCCGGTGCATGTAACCACATTTCTGTTGCAAGCGATATTTGTACCGACCTGGGCAATGAAAAGTATGAATTTTATCTTGGTGTTTGGCGCATTGAATTTAAGTTTGCAACAAGCGTGGTTTCAAAAGACGCAATTTATGTTTAACAATGTGTCGTGGTTTTTGAGTTCGCTGATATTCTGTTATTTCATCACCCCCGGTTTAAGGAAGGTAAGTCGATATAGCGAAGAAAAAGGCAAATTATGGCTATGTTTTTTAAGTATATTAGGGATTAGGATATATCTGGAATATACCATATTGCACTACCCGACGTATGTGTTTATGGATTTACACACCAACCCGATAATTCAAAGTTTAAATTATGCATTGGGGTATATAGGAGGAATATATTTCATCCGCCCCACGCATATAAATCATTATTTAAGCACCCAAAGCGATAAATTACAGATGAGTATAATGGAATGTGTGTTTATTGGGGTATATGCAAGTTTTTGTTATAGCTTTGGCGTGGAGTTATACCGTATTTTTTATGTAGTGCTGGCTTTACCGATTCTATATCTGTTGGGATACGGTAACGGTTTGATAAGCCGTTTATTGAGTATTAAGCCGCTCATGTGGTTTGAAAAGATAAATTTAGAGTTATTTATGTTCCACTCGTTTATATTGTATCATTTTCCGGTAGAGAGCGGAAATATATGGTATTATGTAAAATTCTGGATAATAAGCATAATGGTCGCCATAGGATTTAAGATGATATGGAATAAGATAATAAGTTATATAAGCGCTCGCCGCCACGCGGGATAGATAACAAGGCTAAAAAAAGAAAAAAAGAAAAAAAACAAAAAAGGTGGATAAAAGCGAAAAAAAATCTTGACTGAAAAGAATAACTATCCTAAAAAGGACGGCGACGGGTCCTTAGCTCAGTTGGTTAGAGCCGGCCGCTCATAACGGTCTGGTCGTAGGTTCGAGTCCTACAGGACCCACCATATAAAAGCCTCTTCGCAAAGAAGAGGTTTTTTTGTTTTAAATTCTCGGGTGCAATTTTAGCTTAAAATATTGCTTCTATATCCCTTATTTTCCGGCACTTTCCGGTTTTCTATGCATTTACTTTATGAGCTCTTTTATGCGATGGTCTGGTCGCGTATCTATTTTTTATTTTTCCCCATTTCCCCAAAAAGATACCAAAATAGATACTTTTGGTCGGGACAGACCCGACCATTTTTCCCTTAAAACTAAGGCTTTTTATTCCCAACTGTTCGCGTTTCAAAACCCCTGTTTTTGTGAGCATAAAAATTTTTTCAAATTATGCCGAACGATTTTTTGATTTTGCGGAGTGTTGTCTGTTGAAAGGAAAAAACAATGGATACAGACAATGCTTTTGAAACTTTGATTGAACTTCTCTCAACTTCGGTGATGATTTTGCTTGATGAGCAAGAAAATGGCGGAAAAGTATCTAATTTACTGGATAATAACGAAATTCCAAGCATTGGTAGTAACAAAGAGGTGACCAATAGATAATTTAATCAATTTAATATTTAGTGCCGTTCTGGTGCTGATAGAAGAAAACAAAGAAAAAGACACAAAAGGAGAAACCGATGATTAAGGTGGATTTAAATGTGGACTTGCGCAAAATCCAGTCTCTCACATTTCCTGAACTGAAGGAATATTACGAGGCTCTGTTTAACATACCGACAACTTCTACCCGCAAGGAATATTATGTCTGGCGCATTACCAACAAATTGCAGGAAATGCGCTTCGGCGGGCTGGATAACAAAACACGCCGGATGTTAGAGAATATGGAAATTAAGGAATTAAGCGAGCATAAAATGGTTGCCGGTATTGAGCTCGTGAAAAAATACAAAGGTGCAACTTATAAAGTGCGCGTTGTCAACGGCGGTTTTATGATGGACGGTGAGACATATAAATCGCTCGGTGCGGTGGCCAGAACCATTACCGGGCGCAAAATTTCGGGACAGGCATTTTTCGGAGTATAGCGATGGAAGAAATCAAGTGTGCGGTTTATACCAGAAAATCAACGGATGAAGGCTTGGAAAAAGAGTTTAATACCCTAGAGGCTCAGCGTGAGGCCGGAGAAAACTATGTTAAAAGCCAAAAGCACCAAGGCTGGGTGCTGATTAAAGAGCATTATGACGATGGCGGTTTTAGCGGTGGAAATATGAACCGGCCGTCACTTAAACGGTTGTTGCAAGATGTTGAAGCCGGCAAAGTGAATATGATTGTGGTTTATAAAATTGACCGACTTACCCGTTCACTGACCGACTTTGCCAAGATGGTTGATATTTTTGATAAATATAAATGCTCGTTTGTCTCGGTAACACAAAACTTCAACACTGCCGACAGCATGGGGCGCCTGACCTTAAATATGCTGTTGTCCTTTGCTCAGTTCGAGCGTGAAATCAGCGGAGAACGTATCCGCGATAAAGTTGCCGCTTCCAAGAAGAAAGGAATTAGGATGGGCGGTTGCGTGCCATAAGGATAAGAGCCGAATAAACGCAAGCTCGTAATAAAGCAAGAAGAAGCCAAAGCGAGCAAGTTTAAGA
>CASFTO010000040.1 GCA_949297665.1 uncultured Alphaproteobacteria bacterium
GATGCTTTTGTGGCAATAAGACTTTGCGGATTAAAGATATTTAATAAAGCCGCTTCAACAATTTCAACTTGCCAATTAGGACCGGAAATAGAATAAACCGGCTCGTTCGGAAAAACAATTTCACCCTCTTTCAGAGCGTTAATGTTAACTTTTAAAGTTTTTCCTTTAACAAAGTCAATAAATTCATCACAAAAAACAGGAGTTCCGTCAGCATTTGTATAGGTCCGCAAATCAGCTATATCCTCATCAGAAAAATACCAATTATCAATCCATTGTAAAAATTCACCTAAGCCAGCCGCCATTAAGTAGCTGCCACCAAAAGGACATTTACGGAAAAAAGCTTCAGAAACTTTATGTTCTTCAGCTTTACCGTCTAAAAACCACGTTTGCGCCATCGTTAAATGATAAAAATCACAAAAGAGCGGAGAACCTGTTTCTAAAAGGTTAGGTCTGGATCTGAAAGTTTGTGTATTCATGGCTATTCTCCTCTGGCTTTATTAACAAGATTATGCTGGATTTTCTTTTCTAAAAGGGAAGAACGAAAAAATTGCGCGGTGGTAATTGTTTTCAATTTCCCTTGCTCAATAAACGGACGATAAACTTCATCTTGAAGAATATCAGTAATCTGTCTGTCTTTACCTAAACATAAATCTTCAATAACAATAACGTTAGCACCTTTTTTAAGCAAACCGTTCATGGCTTGTTGCACGCAAATATCACTTAAAACGCCGCAAAGATAAACATTTTTGCCGTTCCAATCTTGCGCTAAATCTTGGTAAGAGCGCACCTCATTCCAGATATTAGTTGTGGACTTAAACATTTTAACCACATCAAGTTCATTCTTAAACGGAGCGGTTTGTTGCCATCCCCACGAACCAAAAATACAATGCGGTGGAAAGCTTTGCGCTTCTATGGTTTGCGGATAAGTTTCGTTAAAATGCGTATCGTATGTATCAATAATTTTATCAAAACTGCTGGGAAAGAGGTTGTCGGCAAATTTTTGATGTTTATCAATCAATTCCGGCGCATTAACGGTCAGAGCGCCATGAGAATGAACAAAATCATTTTGAAAATCAATTCGCATTAAAATACGATTATTAGTCATGAGATAAATCCCTTCAGGCTTATTGGGGTTAGAAACATCTGTCTTCTATAAGCCCTTCAGAAGACGCAGATGTATGGATAAAAAAATTAAATAATACCTTTTTTCTTATTAAAGTATTCTTCTATGATATGATGATTTTCCGGAGCGATAAAGTTTTTCCATCTTGCATCGCCGAATTTAATCATATCACGCACCATCGTTCCGGTAACAAACGGAAAGTTCGGATCGGTACGGTCAACCAGTTCAATATTATTGAAACATTCTCTAAACCAATGCGCATCATAAGCCGACCCCGCATAATAAACATCGGGTTTGGGTAAATCTGGAAAGCTTTCTTTGATAAAATCAAGAACATACTCTCCCCATTCCGCTGGATTATTAATGTCAAAAATACCGACAATTTTAAGTCTTTCATATTCCGGCTTAGAACGATAGATATTTTGGATCATTTTCTTGCGGGTGGTGTAGTTTAGAGGATTTCTGGAAGTTCCCTGTTCTTGAATGGACCCCAGAACAATCGTTACGCGTTCGCATTCGTTGAGCATCTTATCAATCAGTTTTTGATGACCGATATGAAAGGGTTGCGCTCTCATAATGCTTAAACCGTGTTTGTATTTATATTCAGACATAAAAAAAACTCCTTATAAGGAGCCGCCAATGAAACTCTAAGAGAGTACTCAAAATAAAATCTCATCAAACCGGCTCAGTTTTATCAAAGTTCCGTGCTTATAAGCCCTGCAAGCACCAAGAACAATTATAAAATAACGCAGCATGAACAAAAGTCAAGAAAAAAATAAAAACAGATTGCAAAAATAGAATGTATCTTCTAAGATAAAGCATCACAAAAAGAGAGGACTAATGAAAAGATTACTATTACCGTTAGGGCTGATAACGGCAACAGAGAACGTAGCGCAAGCGCAAGATTGGGAATTGGCGCAATCAGGAGTGGCTGGAATATATTATGGCATTATGGAAACCAAAGAAGATAATAATCTTGATAATATGCCCAACCGATTAGTTTTCCGCGCAGATGGTAAAATATCGGGAGATTATAATATTTCCGCTAAAGAAAAAGTAGGAATTCATGCCGATTATACGGTAGTAATGCGCCAACATGATAATGATTATGAACGAGGAGACTGGCGTTTTTATCCATACTTGAAGTGGCAAGATGAAGAAAAGGGAAAAGTAACCATTGGGTATACATATAATGCGGCGCGTATTATGCACATGGGCGCTCAAGATATCACCTGGGTAGGGATACAAGATAGCAATGTCTCATATTTCTTGAGCAGTGCCAACTGGTCTAACGGACAGAAAAAAACTAAATTTGCCACACCGAAATCTACAACGATATTAGATGACGGTCGAGCATTTAAGCTAAGTTATTTTACGCCGGAAATAGGGAATACCACCTTTGGTTTCAGCTATGCGCCGGATAATGCTTCAAGACGAGGTATGACGAGCCGTTATACGGAATATGAAAAACAACAAGACGGCTATACCGCATCAATGCAAAACCGTTGGAAATTACCATACGGACAGTTATATACATCAATGGGATACGGAATTTTTAACCGCACGGATAATGTCTGGTCCGGAGGTATGCGCTGGGTATATGACGGCTTAAAAATATCAAGTTCGTATAAAAAATCATGGATTGACGGCGATAAAAATCCAATATCATCCACAGCGCAAAATGAGCATCTTCCGGCGTATTTTGATAATTATCGAGAAGGTAGTGCTTGGGATTTCAGTATCGGTTATGATTTTGGCAAGTTTGAGAGTAATTTAGCGTATTTGCATACGGAAGCCGAAAATACCAGACATCAAGATGATATATGGCTACAGTCCAATAAATATGAACTTAATAAATACGTTGAACTGTATTTGATAAATGCGTATCGCAATTCCAAAGGTTATGTCCGCAACAGTGACAATAACAACAAAGGTTATGCGGTAGTAACAGGAATATCTATAAGGTACTAGATTTAGCCTTAACGATAACCCTAAAGCCCTCTGTTGAATTTTCAAAGATTAATTGACAATGATAAAGTTCGACGATTCTTTGCGCAATAGCCAAGCCCAAACCGCTACCGGTTTCTTTTTGTCCTGCAGGACGATAGAAACGCTCGGTCAGACGTTGTAAAATAGCTTCATCAACCACAGTGTCCGAATTGATAACCGTAAATTCTCCGTCAGAGATTTTAAGAGTGATATGTGCATTGTTCGGACTATATTTGACGGCATTATCCAAGAGATTGCGAATAAGCAACGCTGTTAAAATATGGTTTCCGGTAGTAAAT
This sequence comes from uncultured Alphaproteobacteria bacterium, assembly GCA_949297665.1. GTDB lineage: Bacteria > Pseudomonadota > Alphaproteobacteria > RF32 > CAG-239 > CAG-267. The sequence goes on from CASFTO010000040.1 coordinate 3,412, forward strand.
GGAGGTTGCGCACCATCTTCGGCTATCAAAGAAATAGTTTTATTTTTGACCATCAAGCGATATTCATCAATCAGGTGTTCGCAAATTTCTTTCCAATTCAAAGGTTCAACATTATCATAGTGCCCATTATCGGCTTCCAAACGAGAAAGAGCCAAGAGCTGTTCAACCAAACGTTCAGCGCGTTCAATCCCTTTTTGTAATTTCAATAAAGCCTGTTGACGCATTTGAGCATCATCATCAGCCATTTGCACGATTTCAAGCTGAATTTTAAGTGCGGTTAAAGGGGTGCGTAGTTCGTGCGCAGAGTCAGAGATAAAACTACGTTCCCGTTGTAGAAGTGTTGCGATTTTCTGAAACATATGGTTCATAGCCGAGATAAGCGGTTTAACTTCGATAGGAGATTTTTGAATATCAATGGGAGACAAGTCATCGGCCGAACGATTATTGATGGCAAGAGCCAATTTTTTAAGCGGTCTGAACTCAGAATAAGTAAGTCCGGCAATAGCCAGAAGCAAGACAAAGAAACCGATAATCCAAGGCGCCAAAAATTCCTCGACAATATCCATAGCCACATCTTCGCGATATTCAAGTTCCTGCCCGACGGTAATAATATATTTTCCGTCAGCGGAATAGAGACGAAGCAAGCGCCATTTATCATCATCGTCATTGATGAGCTCGTTATTAAAGGTTCCGAAAGACTGCGGAGCAAAGCGAAAATGTTCACCATTTTCGTTATCATGAAAAATCATTTTTCCGTCGGGAGAAAATACTGCAAACCCGATAGCTTCATCTTCTTCATCGGCGTTTTCTACATTTTTAATAAGTTTATCGGTAATATGCTGGGTGTTGGGAGAAACGGCACTCCAGTCGGCTGCGGCCAGTTGTCTGGCAAGAACAAGCTGATAAGTGTCAAAAAATTCATCAATACTTTCGCGCGTTTCTTTATAAGAGATATAGCCGGCGATTCCCCATACAATGGAAGATACAAGCGCAAAAAAGAACATTAGCCGAAAACATAAGCTAAACTTTAATATTTTGGCATTAATCCTGTTAAGCAGCGCGGATAAACGGGGAATTACCTTAAATTTATGCATTAATCCTCCAAAGTATAACCGATTTTGTTAATAGTTTTGACAATATCTTTACCGAGTTTTTTGCGTAAATGATGAACGTGAACTTCAACAGCATTACTAGCCACATCCTCGTCCCATGAATAAAGTTTATTTTCGATGGTTTCTTTGGATAAAACTTTGTTTTTATTAAGCAAAAGCAGCTCAAGCAGAGCTACTTCACGAGGGGCAAGTGTCACTTTTTCTCCATCAAGTGTAACCGTTTTGGTATCTGGAGCAAAAGTGATATTTTTGAAATGGATAAGCGGTTTTGTAACACCGTTTCGCCGACGAATAAGTGCATTGAGCCGCGCCTGAACTTCTTTAAGCGCAAAAGGCTTACCGAGATAATCATCGGCACCGGAATTTAATCCTTTAATGCGTTCGTCCACATCACCTCTGGCCGTTAAGATAAGAACCGGTGTATCAAGCCCAGCATTACGCCATGCTTTTAAAATATCCAGCCCTTCAATAGTCGGCAGTCCAAGGTCTAAGATAACAGCGTCATAAGGTGTCTGCAAAAGGGCTTCTTTCCCATCAGCACCATCATCAAACCAATCGACGGTAAAGCCGAGCTTAGAAAGCCCGACTTTAATTCCGTCTCCGATAAGACTGTCATCTTCAATTAGAAGCACTCTCATCTTAAGTTCTTTCAAGAGGATTATTTTAAGATAATGGAGTCAACGTCAACTTCAGGTGTGCCGAGCAATTCTTTATCAATTTCACCTCTGATTTCAACGGTGTTTTCCGGTTTAACAACTTGACCTCTCCAGTCTTCATCGTCAATTTCAACCACGATAGTACCTGTTTTGTCAGCGAATTGATATTTTTCATTACCTAAATTTTTCTGAATGTTGCCAACCAAAACAACCGGAGTATCATCATTCATTTTAAGAGCATCGGCAACAGTTGTGGAAGCAATTGTAGGGCCCTGAAAACCGCCGCCTAAATTTTGAGCTTGAGCATTAGCATTAGAAGCAACAGCAAAAGTTAATACAAGAGCAGAAACAGCAAAGAACTTATTCATAATTTTTCTCCTAAATAAAAAGTTGTAAATAAAGTTTGTTTATCAGAACACCTTTTATTCTGCATTGTAAACTTAAGAAACGCTTAAGGTAAAATAATTTTTTCATATTTTTATGAAGAAAAGGGTGTTTTATCGATAAAACAATGGCTTAGCTTAAGTGTTTTTTTGTTCCGAAGGTACATTGGTAGAAATGGTATGCACAATTCGTTGCGGAAAAGGTATAGAAATACCGGCTTCACGAAAAGTATTGATAATTTTTTCGCGAATACGAAAAGAAATACCGGCACTCAAAGCAATATTAGCAGTATAGCAGTTGAGTTGGAAATTAAGACGACTGTCGCCGAAGTCAAGAAAAGAGAGCGTAGGTTGAGGAAAAGCCAACACATCGGGGTCTTCATTAGCGATTCGTAGTAAGAGTTGTTTTAATTTTTCGATATTACAATTATAGTCGACACCGAGATTTATATCGACACGCGTCATACGATTATCATAAGTTTTATTAACGACACAACCGGAAATAATCAGTGCATTCGGAATAATAACGTTAGATTTATCGGCGGTTTCGAGAGTCGTAGCGCGCATACTGATTTGCGAAACAACACCCTCAAAATCGTTAATAATTACGGTATCGCCGATTTTAATCGGTCTTTCGAACAAGATAGTTAATCCGGCGGCCAAATTGCTTACCATATTTTGTAAACCGAAACCGGCGCCGAAAGAGATAGCGCCTGCAATAATGGCAAGGCTCTGAAAGCTACCGCCTGCAACAGCGATTCCGAGAATTAGAGAAAAGATAAAACCGAAAAAACCGATTCCCGAGATAAGCGACCCTTTCAAACCTTCATCTAAATCAAGTTGATTAAGATTACCGGAAATAAGGCTATTTTTAATAAGTTTAGTTAAAATCAAAGCAATCCAAAAAGTAAACAAGCCCAAGCAGATGGAAGAAATAGAAACATAAACGCCGCCGATATTAAAACCGGTTAAAAATCCTTTAGTACGAGCAATCAGAATATCCACCGAAACACCCCAAACGGCCAAAAGGCAAAGAACTGTAAAGCAATAAATAATCGGGGTGAGTAAAATATTGAACCATATTTCGCTTTTAACCAAAGACTTAGGGTGGATGCGCAAAGCGGAAATCCAAAACCGCCAACGAATAATCCAATGATATAAAAACAGCAAAAGATTTTTTATCACATATACGCAAGCGATGATAACGACAGAAAAGAGAAAACGATTAATAAGATACTCGGAAAGAACAATATAACCGAATAAGGAGCATCCAAAACTAATCAGCATAAAAAGAGTAACGATTAAAGCCGCTTGAGAAGAAAAAGAAAGACGTTGAAAATTGCCGTTATTGACATCTTCGTCAGAAAGTTTTTGAACGTTATAAAGAATTTTAAGCGCGACCCAAATAACGGCAAACGCCTTAACCGCATTAGTAAGAATTTGCATGGAATAAATAATATCGGGCTGTTCGGGAAAATAAGATGTAAGTTTTTGAAAAAAAGAAATAATAATAACCGGCACCAAAGCGGTGATAAGAGCGCTGAAAGCACGTTTTGCAAGATATTCGTCCATATTAATAAATAAAGAATAACTAGGATATTGAGGCGAAAGAACGGCTCGACACAAAGTCTTCACCAACAAAAAATAAATAAGATAAACAATTATATTTTGAACAAAAAAAGCCAAAAGCGTATTGTCCAACAAAGAAGAATGAGCGATTCGCTTTTGCAGCAAAAACAAAAAAGAGGAAGGAATAATACCGTAAGCCAAAAATGTTCCGCAAGCGGCTTTAATTTTTTGCCAATAAGAGGGAGAAGACGTTAAATTATAAAGAAAGGCAAGACGCATAACAATAAATTTTTTTAGGAACAGAAGAACAATCAATAAAAAGCCAAAAACAAAAGCAAAAGAAGAAAATTGATGCCATAAGAGAGATTTTTGCTCAACAGACAAGGACGCAAACCAAGTCTTTGGAGAGGATATAATTTTAATAAGCAAAGGCGAAAATTCATGTAGAGAAGCTAAAAATTGTTGAGGTTGAAAAATAGGGCTTTGTTGAGTAAGTACATTGTTTAAGAGTTCCTTATTACGATAAGAAAAGATAAGAGCGTTAGCCTCATCGATTTTAGCGAGAATAAAGGCTTCTTGAGCTAATTTTTCCTTATTTTTTTTCAGAGCTTCATTTAAGGCTTTTCGTTCTTTGACCACCTCGGGCAAATCTTTTCCGTCACCGAGAGAGAGATTTCCAAGCGCCTCTAATTTCTGATTAAGGGCTTGCAAGAGTTGTGTATCTTTTTTTTGTTGAGCAAGGGTACGCGATTGCAAAGAATTTAAGGTTTTAAGAAAGTCATCATTATTAGCAAGTCGCAAAGGAGCATTTTTTATTTGTTTCAATAAATCATCAAGAGTTTTATTTGCTTTTGCAAAATCAAGAGGATTTTCGGATTGATAAACGGTATTTTGAGCATAAACAATAGGATAGGGGAAATAAAAGGTAAAAATCAAAAAAGCCGCTATAAAAAATTTGAGCATAGTCAAAAAAATCCTTTCTGTTTTTTAATATTTACCAATATAATCATCGACATCAAAGAAACAACAAGTAGGAAGGGAAAAACATGAGTAAAGAAGCTATCTATGAATAAATAATCGGTAAGTATATGAAAGCGTTGGCGGAGTATAATTTAGAAGGGCTATGCAATTTATTTACACCGGAGGCAAAAGTATATTCACCGTTATTAGGTTGGTTGGAACCTCGTATCTTTTTTTGAAAAGATGTGTATATTGTCAGATGTGGAGAAATCATAGCAAAAGCCGCATAATACGTTAATCAGTACGGAAGGAAAGCCGGTAATGATTAAACATTTTACCTATCATTGGGCGGTTAAAGACGGCAGAAGCACAACATTTGAGGCTTGTGATGTTTTTGAATTTGACGAAAACAATAAAATAAGCAAAGAAACCATAATCTATGACACACATCAATTAAGGATAGACATGGGCGGCAATCCGTTAGCTTTTTAAAAAGCGGGAAGTTACAAAAAAAGCTCCGAGTAAAAAACTGGGAGCTTTTTTGCAAAAGAAGCATCAAAGCTAAAAACCTTCTTCACGATAAGGTCTGGACATAAGTTCTGCCATAGCATCTTTGAGAGCCATATCGTTAAAGAGAACTCTACAAACCATTTCACAAATAGGCATTTCAATATTAAGTTCACGCGCTCTTTTCATCACGGCTTTAGCAGTATAGATTCCCTCAACCGTGCGAGTATTTTCTTCAATTAATTTTCTAGCGTGTCCTTGAACACCAATTTCATAACCAAAACTAAAATTACGAGATTGAGAACAGCTTGCCGTCAATACTAAATCCCCCAAACCGCTCATTCCCATCATAGTTGTAAGTGAACCGCCAAGAGCGTCCGCAAATTTAGCCATTTCATGAAAACCGCGAGTAATTAAAGCAGCTCTTGCACCATCGCCTAAAGACGCACCTTCAACCACACCGGAAGCAATAGCAATAACGTTTTTAACACTTCCGCCAACTTGAGGAGAAATCATATCTGTTGTGGTATAAGGGCGAAAATAGGGGGTTCCGAGCATATTAGCCAACTGAGTGGCAATACCGTCTTTTGCGCATGCAATGGTAACAGAAGCTAACTTGCGTTGCGCCACATCAATAGCAAATCCCGGACCGGAAAGAATGGCAATGGTTGCGCCAGGGATTTCTTCATCTACAATTTCAGAAAGCATTTTACCGGTATCAACTTCAATACCCTTCGCACACAAAACAATAATAGTGCTTTCTTTAACAAAAGGTTTCATCAACTTAAGTGTAGCACGTGTCCACTGAGCGGAGGCGGTAAGCAAAACAACATCAGCAAACTCAAAGACATCGGCCATATTATTTGTAGCACGAATTGCATCCGGAAGAGGAATATCCGGCAAAAACAGCTTATTAACATGTTTTTGATTAATGGCATCAACCACTTCTTGTTCTCTGGCCCAGCAAAGAACCTGATTACCGGCTCTGGCAGCAGTCAAAGCCAAAGCAGTTCCCCAAATACCGGTACCGACGACAGCTATTTTTTTCATAAAAACCTCTCTTAGTACAACATAATGAAATCCATATGTCCAAGATAATATACATGCCAATACGAAATACAAGCAAAATTAAGAGTTAACCAGAAAAATAATTATATTGAAATATTGACAAGGAAGAAACTAGTTGATAAGACAAAATAAATTTCTAATTATTAAAACTAAGCATTATGGAAAAAAGATTATTTAGTTTAAGAAACATAATAATGTTTCTATTTTTACCGTTCAGAAAAAGTCCGTATTTTATGTTATTTGTTGTCTTTCTCTATGAGATATTTCTGATTGCATACAGCGTATACGTTGGAATATATCCGGAATTCTTAGGATTAAATCAAGACGTTGAAACAACTAAGACCTTCTGGGAATTAATAACTTTTCGGGGGGAATTGGCAACAAGTCATGCGCATATTTTGTTGGTAATGCAAATATTTTGGGTAGTACCGTTTTTAACCAGAACATCAAATTATTTGGTAGATTATCACAGTGGTTGGAACTTGTTTTTATATGCGGTGCTAGCTTTTTTTACAATATTTGTTATTCTAGGAGTACCAAATTGGCAGATGATTACAGAATATGTTTATCTCCAAATGTTTTGGCTGATAATAACAATCTTTGTGCAATTCAAGTATAGTCCGCTAAAGACTGAAGAATATGACACATATGGAGATACGGCCTTTGATCCTTTTGATATTTAATGTAAAATGAATTATGAAAAAGAGCTTCTGTTTATGCAGGAGCTCTTTTTTGTTACAAGACAAAATATTATTTTTCGCGCTCGGAAAGCAATGCAGCTAACCCCGCCAACCCACCTTTAATGGTTGTAGTTTGTGTTGTCTTTTGCCCTTTGGCGGACATATCTTTTTTAGCAGCTGCCTTAGCAGATTTAAGCATTTGTTTGCGAGCTTCTTTTTCTTCTGGTGTCAATTCAATCGGATTATCTTCAAGCTCTTGCTCCTCAGTGTAACTTGAATAAGTGTCAGGATTGACAATGTAATCATTAACATCAATCACCGGACGATTTTCTTCAACATCTCGTACTTTATTGGTCAGATTTATAAATTCCTCATGATCAGGATGTGTATAATGAGAAACATCATCATAAGATCCGTGTAATAATTTCAAGCGTTTTCCGGTAGCATAAGCGATACAACGATAACCATCATTACGGCGGCTTTTACCAACAGAAGAGAAGTAATTCACCCCGTGAACACCTGTATTGCGGGGATTATTAAGAAATCTGTCAAATTCCTCATTAACAATTCTATCAAAGTTTTTAGCCGCTTCTTCACGGATAAGTCTTTCTTCCTCTCGTCGTTGAACTTCTTTTTTTCCGGCTTCAAGAGCATCTTGAATATAAGCACTGTCGGCAAAAGTTTCTTTAATATATTTATCGACATCTTGAGCCCCAAGAGTTTTTCCATTACGTTCGGCAGCATCCATAAACCGGCGCACGGAATCTGTCATATCCTGAATTTCTTCCTGTTTTTGAAGTTCCAGCATATTAATTTTATCATCACGCAAACGGCGGATTGTATCTATAATTTTATTAAGTTCTTCAGTGGAAGGTATTACTGGCAAATTTTCTTTATTTTGCTGCGTATAAGTAGTAACACCTTCTTTAAGTTGTTCATCATTTGTTTGAACAAGTTTATCCCCGAAACTATCAAGAAGTTGGTCACGCAATTTATAAAGATTATAAGCACGACGTTCAGCTTCTTGTTTTTGGAGAAATTCCTCATGAGATTTAACTTTTTCGGAAGCATTTTTTATAATACTTTCGCGTTCCTGAGGAGAAAGCCAAGAAGATGAACCCACCAAGTTATTGATTTGTTCCATCGTATCTTTAATTTCATCAGAATAGATGATGTGACTAATTTTATTATCTAATTCATTAAGTTGGTCGCGTTTCTTTTCAGTCGGCGATTGTTCAATTTTAAAGAATTTATTATATTTTTTACCAAGTTCTTTAATTTTACTGCCGCCTTTACCGATAACAAGTCCAATCATATCTTTAGGAACGTATAAAGTCAGTTGTCGCCTTTTATCCTTCATCATTGTTTCATCGTGAATAAATAAGACAGCATAAGTATGCGTATGTCCCTGACGATGATCCTGCGTACAAGCGGTTCGGACATCGGCAATTTGCGAATATCCGTCAGGAATACGCAGATTATCTTCAGTTCCTCCAATAGAAACAACGGCATAAGTTTTGTTCGGGTCAGGAGAGTTCTCTGCAAATTGACGTATAAAATTGTTTTCTTTCTGTTTCTCTTTTTCAGCTTTAAGTTCATTGATTGCTTGATTAATAACAGCTAAGGAATCATCATCTAAAATTCCTTCTTTTGTTTTAATCACGAAGGAATTACGATTAGCAAAACCACTTCGGCCGATTTTTTCAACATAAAATCCACGTTGCTGTAGTTTATCGGCCATATCCACTTCTCTACCATTAATAGATGGCCAAGACAAGCTACATAAATGTTTTAACTTAGCTAATTCATCAGGATTATCTATGTCAATATCTGTTTTGGGAGCATTTTTATTGTAATAACCATCTATGATATAGTAAGTATCCGGAGCCGCCGATGAGATTTTCAAGTCAATATGATAGCGAAATGAGCATAACTCTAAATTATATATTGTTTCAGAAAAATAAAACCCTTTATCTTCAACCGTAGAAAGGATATTTTCACCTAAATTTATGGTTTGATGAGAGGAAGAAAATTGTTCAAGTCGGTTTTTATCCGCATAAAAATACAAATCTTTTTGCCTATCACGAGTAATTAATCTGTATTGTTCAGCATCAAGAGAATGTGGAACAATAGCAAAAATTTTATTTTTATCAACGGCGTAATCATCAAAATCAGAAATTTCCGGTTGATTAGTATCATTTTCCATAATATATCTCCTCCAAAGCTACATTAATGCTAATATACCATAAATTAAGGTAGCTGTAAATAGAGAAAATTAGAAGTTATATTGATAGCCGACACTAAAGGCCCAAGGGACATCTACTTTATCACCAAACTGAGATGTAAACTCCATATATGCAGAACTATGAGAATTCCAAGTAGCATTAAGTCCCAAACTAAATTCGTAATGAAGGGAAGCTAAATCATCTTCAGCGAAATAATCGGCAATAGCAACAGAACTTTTGGCATCCCAATCATAAATCATATTTACTTGAGAATAAGCATCAAGAACAACACCACTATCAAGGTAAAAAGATTTTCCGCCGGTAAATCCAAGAGAGTTACTTAAATAATCAGCGCTATCAGCTTGAATAAGCGTGTTAAAGTTTGTTTGGTAATCAACACCTTGAACATACATATAATTCATACCAAGAAACGGCGATAAGAACCAATCATTATCAAAATCAAAACGTTTACCCGCAGTTAAAGCTGTTTGCCATCCATCTGTATTAAATTTGGCAATAACGCTTTCACCGGCAGGGGTGTAGCTTCTGTTTTTTTGATGATGTCTGAAATATGTTCCCATCACATCTAAGAAATACTTATTATCAGTCAGTAATGTTGAATATAAACCAAAGCTATACGTTTGCCCATCGCCTTGACCATCAACATCAAATTTTTGTTGCGAAGATGTAAAGCCTGAATAAAGACCGGCTGTTATATGAAAATTATCGGAAGCGAAAATTTTATGGTCTAAGCCGACACTTTCGCCATAGATATCCGTATGGCTTGAAGTACCGTCACGATAATTCTGATTAACGCGCCTGCCGATACCCTTAATCCAAAGCCCATTATTATGTTCAAAATTTTGGTGTTGAAAATGCAAGCGGTTATATATGGGCGCTAAATGAGAAAAGAAGAGGGAAGAAACAGCCGAAAAAGTATTTCTTGCGATATAAGTAACATCAGAAAGACGATTCGTATTCTCCAAAAACCAATTATTATTTTCTTGAACAAGATCATATCGGAAAGCCCCGACATCGACAGCCCCGCCAACAAGATAAAAACTATCATGAGCGGTAGTGTTTTCATCAATAATTTTAAATTTATTGGGAGCAACATCTTGGCTGTAATCATTGATGACTAATCCAAAATTGCCATCACCATCTTGAACATTGATGTAGTCAGAAATACCCGCAGCCAAATTACTACTCATTGAAAAAATACCACTGCCGTCAAGTTTGTCAATATTAAGGGTTGAAAAAGAGGGGGTATAAGCAAGTTGAATAAGTGAATTATTGCTTTGTAAATCGGGAATAGAATTATCTCCGACAATATAAACAATACTATTAAGAGCCGAAGTAGAACCAACAAGATTTCCCCCGCTGAATAAGCGTAAAGTTCCATTGGAGAGTTGAGTATTTTCAGCTGAACTACCGTCTAAAAGTGTCAATATACCGCCATTGTTAATTTGCGAAGAAAAGACTTTACCACCATTTTTTACTTCCTGCAAACCACTATTGACAATTGTATTCGTCGCCGTTCCGTAAACAATTTGCGTCCCTCCTAAAAGAGTTGAGGAAAGAGCTTCTCCGCCGGCATAAACATTTTGTTTTCCGGTTAATAAAATTTGCGTATCCGAAACCTCAGCACCTTGAAAGACATTTTGAGTACCCAAGGCATTGACAATAGTATGAGAAGCTTCCCCTCCGGCTAATACATTTTGTGTACCGGAAGCGTTAACCTTTGTATTGTAAGCTACTCCGCCATTTTGAATAGTTTGCGATCCCAAATAGTTAACAGCAGCATTACGACTAATACCGGCAACATACTCAAAACCTGAATTAATTGTGGTATTTTGAACCACGGCTCCGGCTAGAACATTAACACGCCCACCTTTAATAAGCGTGTAGGTTGCGCTGCTGCCGTCTTGAAATTCAGCAATACCACCGACATTAACAGTAGTAGAAAGAGCCGTCCCCGCGACAGAAATAGTTCCACCGTTAGAAACAACGGAGCCTTGCGCCTGACCGCCGCTAAGAACAGTCTGTACACCGGAAGCGGAAATTTGTGCATTCTGTGCTAATCCGCCTCTTTGCACGGTCTGCGTGCCTGCGGTTATAACAGAACTTTGCGACACACCGCCGTTTTGTATAATTTGTGCTCCGCCGTTAAGAGTCGTATCTTTTGCAACACCGCCATTAAGAACGGTTTGAGTTCCGCCGGAAATGGTGGTATTCGTATCC
>CASFTO010000041.1 GCA_949297665.1 uncultured Alphaproteobacteria bacterium
ACTTTTAACATTAATGTTGTCGCGTCGATTTGTTGTAGGCGTTTCACTTGCACCGCTTCGCCGATTTTTAATACATATACTCCATCCCCTCGGTAGCCCGTAATGTGACTGTCAAATATGATTAAACTGCCGTTTAATATCGTCGGTTCCATGTAGTCGCCTTCAAACTTTAGTATCCTTAAATCGAACGGATTGCCCGATAACCAGTGACCGAACTCTATGAAATTTAATGACATTCGACCGATGATGTTTTGATAGATGTCCGTGTGCGGCCGTGGCGCGTAGATGTCAAGGCTGATAAATTCGTTATTGCTGCTGCGGATGTCTTCATCTTCATACGGCGCAGGCGTTAGAGCGTTTTTGAGCAACTCATCGTCTAACAGCTCTTTTTCCGGTATGTTTAACAGTTGGCATATCCTTTTGCGGTCCATCTCGTTTAAACGTTTCGGAAAACCATATTTGATGTATTGTTGGATGTAGGAGTCTTTGCGACCGATTTTTAACGATATTTCACGAAAGGTGTGGTTGTTCTCGATGATGTATTTTTCCAATTTCTTGCGGATGGTTTCTAAATCTGCCATGGTGTTTCTCCTTTCGTGTCAGATTAGCAGAATAATTTTTTTTTGCCAAATATGTTTTTTCATATTGACAATATATTATTTATCATATATTAAGGATGCGTAAATGTCAAGCGCATTTTTTGTGGGTATATAAAATATTATATCCATGCGCGGGGAGCTTTTTTCCTCGTTGCGATGAGGACGGCTGATGACGGCGATGTTTTTATTCGCTTGCGGTTCGTGACTTCGGACTATTTGGACTACTTGGACTACTGGACTATCTGGAGTGGATTTGCTTTGACGGCAAATCAAGGGGAGTTTTTTTGTTTTTTGAGGAGTACAAATGCAACAGATTATTTTGAAACTTAATCTTAAATATATCTTAGAGGCGCTGTCTTTGCAACAAAAAGGTTTGCTTTTGGACGCGCTCTTAAATACCGATGAAGATGACGAACCGACACCCGATGTTATTGCGCAGCGGGTACATAATGATGCGATTGTTGCTAATCTTTATAAATATATCTTTCTTTTGCAAAAAGATATTAACGCAAAGCAACAACGTATGAGAGAACTCGGCGCTAAGGGCGGAATGGCTAAAAAGCGAAATAAAAATTCTTCTGCCGATACACCGTTGCTCGATTTGTTTCAGACGCAAGCGCCAATCGATGATGATAATGAAACCTCTCTTGAGGCGCCTCAACAGACAACTTCCGAATTTGCACTTCGGGATAAACTTGATGCAGATGTTGCGATTGTTGATGCCGAGGCTTCGCTTGTGGATACCGAGGCTTTAACCGTGCGCAAAGCGCCGCTTAAGCCTAAAAGAAAAGTAACAAAAGAAAAGTTTTTAAATATAAAAAATAATTTTATTTCGCGGGCTAATAAACAAATTTCTTTATCTGCTCATCAAAAACAGGTGCCGAAAGATACGCACTCTCCGCTTTTTGTGCCGCCTTCCGTGGACGAGGTTAAAGACTATACGGAAAAAAACGGACTTTTGGTCGATCCGGAGGTGTTTGTTAACTTTTATGAGGCGAGGGATTGGTTTGTCGGTAAAACCGCTATCAAAAAGTGGAAACCCGTTGTCAAACTTTGGCATAACCGCGCCTTGGAAAATAAATCGGCTAATGCATCCGCCGAAGAAAGGCGAAGTTTTTATACTCATTCGGCGGAACTTGATGATGAAACTTATTGGTCGGCGTTGGAAGAAAAGGTTAAAGCGCAAAATGGTGCAAATGCAGATTTTGATAAAAAAACGATACAAAACGTGGTAAACTCATCTTGCGCAGAAAACGAAATACATGGCGATGTTGCCTTATCTTCCGCAAAAAAAGAAACGGCGCTTGCTCTTGATTGCGGACGTTCTAATCGTAGAGATTCCGATAATTCGGTTCAAACTCTCGCTCTTGTTCCTAAGAACGCGGTTGAACCGGATTTGTCTAAGGTGGGGAAATTTGATTCAGACATTTTATCTGCACCTCAAAATTCGGCTCAATCGCTTGGCGGTGATTATGCCGGTTTATCACCCTTTACACGTTTTATGCGGCGTATTGAGGATTTTGATTTAGCTCCCGAAGAAAAGTTATAACCTTTTTTTCGGGGTTTGTTTTGGGAGGGATATTATGAGTGATAAAAGTGATTATTTTTTCTTGAATGTTAAACAGGTGTTTCCTAATTTTGCCAAACCGTCACCGCTCGAAACCGAAATTTGGGCGGAACTCTTGGAACCATACCAAAATGAGGAAATCTTGGAGGCTATTAAATCTTATCGTAAAGCCGAGGAAACGAATTTTCCGCCTATTCCCGCAAAGTTTAAAAATTATCTCTTTAAACGTAAAACTAAATCCGATAAGCCCGTTTTGCCACTTTCTCCGGAAACCTATTTGATGGAAGAGGATATTAAAGCAGGACGCTGTCGCCACTTCTTTCCTACTTATGTTAAGGCGGTCGCTTATGTTTTGGAGGTTAAACTCAAAGCATTGTTTGATGAGGATGATTTTAAAACTTTTTCCAGAGGGCGTAAATATCGTTTGGCCGTCGAGTATGGATTGTTTGCCGATTTTGATAAAACCTTGGATTTGGTTTATCGGGAAAATTTGAAAAATCAAGAGAAAATTATGGGAGATGATAAACATGGAAATTAATTTGAGCGCTCATAACGGTACCGTTTCGGCAATCGCGGCAGGGGACGCTGATATTGATAATCAGGGCGAAATCGCGGCAGGGGACGCTGATATTGATAATCAGGGCGTAACCGCGGCGGAAAATAATAATGAAATATCGCAAAATTTTTGGGGCGAACTTGATGGTAAAGGTTCGCTCTTGGAACGATATCTTCTCTCGGGGTGGCTCGATAAAAAATATGTGGTCGATATGGCTTATTTGCAACCCTATTCCGCTAAAAATCGTTTTCTGGCAGGGAGACGCTTTTATCTTGAGTATCTTTATTGGAGTAAGGGAATGTTGGCCGCGAAAAATTATGAGGCTCCTAAAGTTGACGGCGGTCGTATGGACTTTTTTCACTGGATGGAACGTCCTCAGACCGAGCCGTTTCGTAAGGCTCTGCGGGTGCTCTCTAAATCTACTCTGCCGGTGATTTATAAAATTGTTGTTGAAGAGTGTGATATTTTGGCGCCCAAAAATTTAACCGAGCGCGAACGCTGCTATTTTAATCATGAAGTCAAGGTTATGTTGTGTCGGGGGTTGGATGAACTCGCTGCTTTCTATGCCTTATAGCGGTAAGTGCACTTGGGGCAATTTGGGCAACTTGTTGCCATTGATTTAGTTCTTTATGCAGCGAGGGGCAACTTGTTGCCATTGATTTAGTTCTTTATGCGGCGGGAGGACGTAACGCACGGATTTTTCTCTTGTTGCCGAGCTTATGTATATTCCTCACCAAAGGGAGCATTGGGGCGGGTTGGATATAAATGCCGATTGTATTAAACTTGTGGCGAATGTATGATTGCCCTATCGGGGCAAGTTGAACCTCTGTTCAACTTGGAGGCTTGTTTTTTTGACGCGCTTTTGTTGTAAAGGGAACTGCTTAAAAAAATATATAACATTGTATGGTGCCGAGCTTCAGGCAATTTATTGCCTTTGATTTAGTATGGGAGATTTTTCTTGTTGTCGAATTTGTAAATTTATGTTATCCTATATTTATCTTTATCTTTATTTTAGGAGGGGCTATGTTTGTTGATATTGAATACTTTAAATCCGCGTTGGCTGTCGAGAATATTCTTATGCCTTATAAAAAGGGACGCTTGGCTCCTGATAAAAAAACACGTCTTCCTAAAGAACAAATTACGCCGCAAATCTGTATGCAAATCCTTAAATCCACCAATAATCCGGTGAATATTAAACGTTTGCTCGAATGTATTAAAGACATCCCTTCTTCCGAACAGGCGCAGTTTAAAGATGTTGTTCTCTCAACTTTTGATAATCGTTGCCAACCCGAACCTATTGTCGAAATCGGAAGAGATTTGGCAAAAAATTCTCACTACGAAGATGCTTTTGAGATGATGCTCTCAGCGCATCATGGTGATATGTTGAAATCTGGCGCTAGTGCCGTTAAAACCTATGTGACCAAGGATGCTGTTTATCAGGCTGTTCTCGAAAACTATCACGGATATCTTAAACAGTTGACCGATTATGATAAATTGCTCTGCTTAACTGATGAAGATGAGTTTCTTTCTTGCTATCCCTCCGCGAGGGAACAGCTTAAATATCCCAAAATTGTGGAAATCCCTTTTGCCGATAAAGTGAATTTGCAAGATGCCGATATGTCTAATACTCAAAAAATTGTTACCCATGAAAATGCTATCGTTGATTTGTGTGATGCGGTTGGGTTGCATGAAAATTTGGAAATCCCTTATGCTGAAGTCATTCGCGTCAATACGCCCGATATTGATTTGCTCCAAACTTGGAAATGTCGCGATGATGCCCTTATGCTTGATTTGAGGTGGAAAAAAATTCTTTATGAAAAAGATTTTTCCTTAATGGGTAATTTGGATTTTCGTTATTGCGATTTTGCGGAAAACGCTAAAATTTTAACGCGCGACGGTGTGAAAATGCGGATTCAGAATGCAACGCCTTGCGGATTTGATTTTGCTAAATGTGCTGATTTGGCGTTGGTAGATTGCGACTTGTTGCTTTATGATGAATTGAAGTTTCGCAAAAATGCCAGAGTATTACTCCAGAAAGTTGTGGGATGTCCCCAAAATTTGGATTTTTCCGAATGCGACGAAGTTATACTTCACGATGTGAGCTTAAAAAATTGTTCGGGCTTGCGCTTTAAAAACGGTGCAAAGGTTAAATTTATCGGTGATGTGGAACTGCCTCCGAATATCGACCTCTCCGTTTGTTCGGAGATGGCTCGCCAGATTGAATGGACTAACGGAATTGATTGCCGTTTGTTTGATATTTTGAAAATAGAAGCCGCTTATGACGGATGTTGGCTTAATTTTGATGACGTTGATAATCCGAACTTTAAAGACGGGGCGAAAGTTTCTTTAACAAATGTACAGGCGTTTTTGCCGGATACCGATTTTTCTAAATGCTCTGAAGTGGAATTCGTTAATTGTAATGCGTATAAATTGAAAACAATATCGTTGCAAAATTGTGATAGGTTCGTTTTAGAGGAAACGTCCAATCTGCATAACACGAAAATTGAGGGAATTGAAAATTGTTCCTCTATTAGAATTAGAGAGTGCGATTTATCTTACCAAAAAGGGTGGCGGTTCAAAGATGGGGCTAGAGTGGATTTGAGCGAATCGAATAATTTGCCTGAAGATTTGGATTTTTCTCATTGCGCAGCAGTTGATTTATCTCGATGCGATTTGAGTTCTTTAAAGAATTTGCGCTTTGCTCAAGATGCGGTGGTGATTTTGAATGGAGCGAAATATATTCCCGAAAATATAGATGTTTCCAAATGCAAGGAGTTTTCTGCTGAGTGGGGGGATTTTACTACGTTTACCGAATTGCACTTTGCTAAAGGGGCGAAAGTTAATTTGACTTATGCCAAAAAACTTCCCAAAAACGTCGATTTTTCTCAGTGTGCCGAGGTGTGTTTGCGCTATGTTAATCATTTTCCTGAAGAACTTGATTTTTCACAATGCTTGGAGGTTGATCTTCGTGGTGCTAATCTTGCTTTGGTGCAAAAGTTGGTGTTTGGTGAATGTACTAATGTCAACTTAAAAAATACTGAAGGCTTGCCTAAACAGATCGATTTTTCTTCTTGCAGAGAGGTTTGTTTGGAAGGCGCTAATCTTCTTAATGTGCAACAAATCTCATTCAAAAATCGTGAACAGATGGAACGTAGCCGTTTGAAAGTACCAGTAGATTGGCAGGGAAAACTGATTTTTGCCGACGAATTGCCAACGCAGGGGGGCGTGAATATGGCGGCTTTGAGTGTGGCGAAAGGCGGACGTTAAACTTATCTTGGCGCTTGGAGGCGAACACGCTTTATCTCTCTGTTCTCAAAGAGAACTCCTTTTTTTATCTATGTTATGCTCAAAAAAAACACCGTCTTGTTTGGGACGGTGCTCTTTTTTCGGACGCGTTATCAGCCCTTTGGGGCTTGCTTTCTGCGCAGGGCGTCCGCTTTTAACTTCACGTTCAGACTGTAGCTCCACTTCTTTTGAAATTCTTTGATGAATTCCGGATTGTCGCTTGCCAGTATCTCAATTTGATACTTGTCACGCAAGCAGTGATAGTGATTGTAAATGCGGAAAAACTCGAAATTTTCCGGTTTTAACAGATCTCTTTCCACCTGCGGCGCTAAATGATACTGACGAACATACGCTTTGAATGTTTCCGATTTGTGTTCGATGATTAAACGGCTTTGTTCCGTGGCGGACAGCTTTTTTAATTGCGGATGTTTTGCGGTTGTGCTTCGCGATTTATTTGGCGAGGCAACGGCGGTTTCTTGTTGGGCATTTCTCTTACCTTGCTTCACTTCTTTGAACTTTAAATGTTCTCCGGCGCCGGCTTTCACCGCTTTTCTGACTTTTTTCTCTTTCATAATCGTAATTTTTTTTGGACATAAAAATATAAATTTTGTTTGTCTTAACCGTTGTTGGGTGATGTGGCAGGTGCTTGTGTTTATATTTCGGCTGTGGGGGAGTGGGGGGGCGTTGTTAGTGTTGTCTCTGGTTCATTTTTGGGGGCTGTGGGGTGGCTGGGTGTGTGTTAGGAGGTG
>CASFTO010000042.1 GCA_949297665.1 uncultured Alphaproteobacteria bacterium
ACAAAGCGAATGGGTTTGCACACAATTCCGACTAAATTTTTCAATAGCGGCGTTTGCTCTTTCTCTGAAAATTAAGTCTCATTTCGTCTCCTTAGAAAAAGTACATAAGGGTACTTTTTCTTACGGCCGCCCATTGGGATCACCAATTCTAGAAGCACTCTTTATAGGGTGCTTTTTTTTGTATCTGGATTTTTACGGAATATGAACCCGTCGCTTTTAACAAAGCGAATGGAGGCTCTTAATTCCGACTAAATTTTCAGTAGCGGCGTTTAATGTGCAAGTGTGTATGTGTTTTTTATTTACTATTTATGTAATATGTTGTATTATAAAATAAGGTGTAAAAGCGTAATTTTATAGGTTTAATATGGTAGCAAAAACGGAAAATTTTGATGAAATTGTTTTTTTATTAAAAGAAAAACTTATTTCTATGAGCGACAATGATAAGAATGTTTTTTTTGCTAAACCTGCAGATAATGCCTCCTTTAAAGGACAATGTGTAGGACAGCAGTTATATGCGCTGATTGCTGGCAATGTAGAAAATTTTGACGATATTAAAGATAGGTTGTGTGAAATTGTTGGGGTAGAATATATTGATAAATATATGGAAAATTTAGAAAGATTAAGAAAAGTTAAACAAGATGAAATAATGGGGCTGACAGAGCATTTGTATCACTTTTCTCAAAATTCTCAATTATCTAAATTGGAACCAAGAGTTCAGTATTCATGTACACTAAATGAAGAGACTGGAAAGTCTTTGTGCTTTGCAACAAAAGAAAAGATATCTCCATATATAGGTAAACCATCTACAAATAATCCTAATGAATATAAGGGAATTTCAGTTTTTATGGATGAACCTTGTTTGGTTTTAAGTGGTATTGATTTAAAAAAATATGCAGTAGATGTGGAAAAAAATCAATCTTATCGTTATGAAGTAGATAAAAGTGTTTTTCAACCTCTTGTTTCTTTATCTGGTGAATTTACTAATGAGTATGTTTCTGAGAAGACAGCAAAAGTAATCAGTGTATCAGGACCTTTCGGTCTTCAGGATATTTATCAAGCAGATATTCCAATTTATTATATTCCTCATGCTGAAGATAGAAATACTTTAAAAGAAGTTTGGAAACAGTATATTAATGAGGGGATGAGTCGATATCAAGCGATGGAAATAACTCAATTGAAATATCCTGATAAAATGTATTGTTTGAATAAAGATAAAGAATTACAGCAACAAATGCAAAATGCAATTCAGATTGAAAAAGTAAAATCTAAAATTGTAGATAGGCAAGGTAATGAAAATAAGAACAATATAAAATCAAAAGGAGGATTAAAACAGAATGAAGTTTCTTATAATTTCAAAGTGAAAATAAAAGAAGATTTGAACAATTTGTGTTGTGTTTCTGATACATTTGACAGGAGATGATGTGTGTAAATCATCAATTAAAATTATGAGGCAGCTTCTCGGGGAAAGTATGGCTCGGTTGTATCAACTATTGGTGGGTATTTGAAAGAGGCAAAAGATATTTTTAAATATCCAATAGATG
The DNA here is from genome assembly GCA_949297665.1 of uncultured Alphaproteobacteria bacterium. Taxonomy (GTDB): domain Bacteria; phylum Pseudomonadota; class Alphaproteobacteria; order RF32; family CAG-239; genus CAG-267. The sequence continues at coordinate 1,542 of CASFTO010000042.1, forward strand.
ATTGTAAGCGTGATTTAGGGGCAAATGCTCGTGGGAGAGAAGGGGCTAGACAAGGAAAAAGTTTACAAGAAGCGTGTCCGACACACTATAAAAGATATTGAAGAGGAAATGTGTAAAATGACAAAAATAACATTACAAAAGGTAATATTTTTGAGTTTTAAGCTCATTATTCTATCTTTATTATTGATGGCGTTTTTAGAAGATTATTTTATTGTTCAAAACTCAATAGGGGGGATTGTTTTATTTGCATATGCCTTTGTAATGCTTATTTGTTTTATTTCTTTAGGTTGCGCTTTCTTTTTTAGATTTCGTTATAAACGTATTCTATACATCATCTCGGGTGTGTTTTTTATAGGGTATTGTGCTATGAATAATCTGGTGTCAGGTATTTATGAAGCGAGAAAGGTGTCTTTTTGTTTGCAAAAAGGCCAAGTATATGATTACAATGAGCATAGATGTCGTATTGATTGCAGACATTGGAGTAAAGAAACAGGTTGTGTAAAAATTGAGACCAAGTAAGTGTCAGATATTTACAGAGGTGAAAGAAAACTGTTTTTTAGCTTAGAAACGATGCGTAAAGCATTAGATTCTTTAAGCTCTTCTTTTGAGTGGTTAGTTTATAGATTTCTTCAAAAAACTTGATTTTGTGTGGAAAATGTGGTGTACTCAAATTCTAAAAATTAATTATTATGAGACAGAAATTTCTAAAATACATCTTTGCTGCGATAGTAGCATTGATGATGACAAGTTGCTACTCAGTAGCCAGATTGTCTAATAACGTTGCTTGTTTAGTAGGTAATGTAAAAACAGAGGTGGTAACTGCCAGATATTCCGGATATCCGGTATGTGGCGGAGGTTTTTATATCCCACGGTATAATTGTACTGTATGGGGTAAAAACAAAGAACACCCCTATATGTTGCAAATCGGTTCACTCATTATGACGTTGGACCGAAGGAACAACATTATGATTGAAGAAGGTAACGGTCATCGCGTGGTCGTTACCGAAAGAGCAGAGAAAAAATATAGAGTTGGGGATTATTTGGTAGAAGTTCTCAACGCAGGTTGGGAATGTGTATACATCACTAACCCTTACGGATACAGGAAACAGTTTATACTGTTGCCGTATCAGAGATAAACTAACTCTATATTTGGTATAAGGAGGGGAAAAGCGCTGTTTTGCTTCTCCTTTTTTTGTGCTTTATTCTCTTTTCTTGGGATATTCTAAAAAAACAGCGCATTATTTTATAAATCTCTGGACATTCATGTGAGCTTTTTCTACATTGTTATCAGTTGTTTATTTATTCTTATATCATTATGGAAAAAGTTATTAGATATGGAACAGTGCTGACGATAGTCTGGGCTTTTCTTTGCATCCTGTTAACCGGATGTTCTTTGTTTGTTGGTGCAGTTGGGGGAGGATTTAATCGTCCTCTTTATTCCTCATGGAAATCTATCTATCATGATGGAGAAAAATATTTAATCAGTCCTCATGGACCGAATGAATATTTTTTGAAAGATTTTGATGTGTTTTTATGGGGAGGTTTGGAACATCCCAGAGGTTTGTCTGTCGGAGATTTGTTTTTTAGGTATAAAGGTTTTCCTTATTTTTCTGTTTACCGCAAAGGAAATGATACTTTGTTTGATGTCCGAGAGGAAACGGAAAGAAGTTATGTTGAGAGCGAATATAAGATCTTGCTTAAAATTCGTTATGAAAAGACTAAAAAAGCCTTTGTGACTGTGACTAATCCGAAAGGGAAATCTAAAATCTTTGAGATGCTGCTTGATGGGAGGTAGTATGCTCTGTTTGGGGATAGAGTGGGGGCTTTATCTGTATGGAGTATATTATTTGAATGGAGTGTTTGAAAGTTACCGACTTAATTGGTAATGTTCTAAAATTAAAGAGGAGTTTTTTAACACTCCTCTTTTTTGTATTTTGAAAACCACGCGTTAGACGCGTGGTTCAGTAAAGCTTATAGCGATGAGTTTGACATAACGCTCCATAAGGTTAAAATATTGCGGTCTGCCAAGACGCAATATAACCTTATGGAGATCATTTATGAAA
>CASFTO010000043.1 GCA_949297665.1 uncultured Alphaproteobacteria bacterium
AGATTTTTATTTTAGGCTGAAAAATAACGGCAAACCGGGAAAGCTTGCCGTTATTGCTGTCGTTCATAAAATGATTACGATATTAAATGCTCGCTTGCGCGATTTTTATGCTTGACTTTCAATATCGTTGCTTTTTTATTTTGTGTTACAAGTTACATTGTCGCATACCGCGCAAAATAGGTTTCGACCTCTTTACGATTACCGCGTTCCATCAATTCATCTTCTGCTTCAAGACCTTTGCTTGATTCTTGAATATAGTCCATGATGGCATTGTGATTACCGCTCTTGATAAGCAAACGCTGCGCTTCTAAACATAGTGCTTTGTACTTAAAGATATAATCTCTGACGCATTGCTCACACTTGTCTATCAGACTATCGCGTCCATAGCCTATATTCAAATAGTTCATCAGCTCCTTCTGCCCTTCCAGTGATAATTCATACTTGTTCAGATAGTTTTCAACCTCTTCAATGTAAGACAGATTATTCAAATTTCTGCATGTCGACAAATTGTGCTCAAGTAAGTAAACTTCGGCTTTTGGGGATAGCTTTCTTTGAATTTTTGCCTTTTTATCAATCTGCAACTTTTCAAGTTCTAAGCACAAAAGACAATTTTCTATCATCCACCCTTTAATTCCACATGCTGCATATGAGTGGTTATAAATATACAGCTGTACTTCGCTACTTAGTGGTGTTTTCATTCCGAAAGCTTCTAACATCGCCTTGATTTCGGTTTTATTCCCTCGCTTGATAATCGCCATTTGCTCTTCTGAGCTCATGTTCATTTCACCTGACTTCTGCTGTTCAATCGCTTGCATAACAGAGTGGTGCTTTTTTCTTTCTTCTTCTGCAGCTTCGCGCAATCGACTGATTTCTGCAACACTGATTTTTTCTTCCATAATTTTACAATTTAATAAGTTCGACATATCTATATTTTATCATTGCTTGATTTATTCCAGATTCTTTTGCTTGTCAATCTCTTTTATTAATTCAAAAAAAGGAGAGCTTGCGCTCCCCCTCTTGCTATTTGTATACATCGTAAAGTTTTTTTAAGACCTCCGGTACTTCTACCTTTAGTTCCGCTAAAATATACGCTGCCGTATCCATATTCAATCTTGCGATTGACTTAATACTGTATTTATCTTGATTTTCTATCCAACGCGGATTGTTATAATCTACCCAATAACGCTCGCGATATGACGGAATTGTTTGTACGCTCGGTTTTTGGATATGCAATTTTCCGCTTGGCGCAAGGTACGCAAATTTCGCTAAATTTCCCTCTTTATCATACGATTTAACGGAGATTTCGCCATTGTTATAGAATATTATTTCAGTTTTTACTTTACCATTGTCATAATATTCCAAAATCGTGTTGCTCTTATTGTCCGACTTAAATTCTGAGGTTACGCCGCCTTTTTTGCCATATACTTTCAAACTGTCTTTCAACATATCCGCGCTGTTTTTTGCCAAATTTTGCGGCATTTCGGCTTTATTGAGCTTTAATGACTTTATATTGCCTTGCTCATTATATTCTTTCTCAATCACGCCTATTCCGTGTTGTTCGGTTTCTTTAACTATTTTCCCGTCCTTGGCGTATTCTTTGGTTATAAATACTAACGCTCCCGTTTGTTCCGTTTCTGCTTTTACACCGCCCTCCGGATAGTATTCTTTATCTGTAAATAATAATGTCTCCGGTTTGCGCTGTATCTCATATCGTGGTTTGCCATTATCATAAAAATCCTCTCGGGATACAAACGACATAACGGCATTATCCGTATAATCTTTATATGTCTTGCGACGTATCTCGCCTGAACCATAGTACTTTTCAATTAAAATTCCTTCTTTTTCATACATCGTATCGGTTATTAATAAACCCGTCTTGGAATATTCTTTAATTTCTTCCGTACGTCCGGCCGTAGTTTTTATCGTCTTGCGCAAATTTCCGTTCGGATAGTAAAGTTTTTGAGTTTCCGTTACCTCTTTTTCAGGCTTTATTTCATGCTTGCTTATATGCTCTTTTGAGACAACATCTGCCAAATCTTCAATATCCGGTTTGGATACGGGACCGATATTTTTGGCGGCTAACTCCGCTTCTTTTTTCTCTTCCGCCGTTGGAATAATCGCATTCTTTACTTTTATATCCTCAAGCGATATCGGTTCTAAATCTTCCACCAGCGGCGCGGCTTCCTCCGGTAGTATCGGAGATATTTCCGAAACTTGCTCCTCGGCCTTTACGGAAATGGTTTCTTTTTCCGCTTTTATTGCTTTATCCGGTTCATTTGCTTTGGAAGTCTTTGGGGCAATTATCGGTATCGCTTTGGCTACCGGCTTATCCGCGCTGACTTTCTGCGTACTTATCGATTGTGCTTTTTCCGCTTCTTTTACCTTATCCTCTACTTCGGCGCTTACCTTTTCTTCTGTTTGCCGTGCTTGGCTTATTTCTGTTTTTTCCGCCGTTTCCGATTGGGCTTTATCAATTGTTGAGCCTTGAGCTGTTTCTACTTCTGGCGCAGTTTGTTGGGTGGCTTTTATTTCCATTGGTTGCGCTTGCTCCGCTGCGGATGGTATCGTTTCTTTTATTTCTCTATTCTCTTTTACGGATTGATTTTCTTCGGCGGCAACTTGCTTTTTACTGCTTAGTTTGCTTTCCGCCGTTACTGCCGGATTTTCTTTCTCGACCTTTTCCGGTTTACTTATATCCTTCTCCGGCACGTCTTCAGCTTTCTCATATCCGCATATATGACCGCCTTTTATCAACTTGTTGTCTTTATAGACCAGATATTCACCCAATGCCAAATTATACTCAATATAGTTAAACGGATTGGTCGCGTTCACTTCTCTGACATAATCCATCTTATCTTCATAGAATCTGATGAATATATCTTTATTCTTACTGGGGGCGGAAATAAATGCGTCTTTCTTTTCTCCTTGGTTATAATTGGCACTAAACGCCAATTTACCATCCTTTTCATAGCGAACATATACTGATTTATCTGCTTCATCCGCTATGGTTATCATTTCTTTTACCGCACCATTCGGATGATAGCTTCTTGAACTCTCTGCTTGTTTGTCATGATTATATGGTATCTCCGCAATCAGCTCTCCGCGTTCATTAAACTTTTGTGCTATGCCTTGTCTTTGTTTTTGATAGTACGGAATATTGTAGATGCGATTGCCTTTTTCATCATACACCGTTTCTGTTGCATATTCTCCGCGATTGTATCCGGTCGGAAATACGGCTCTTAACCGATTTAATTTATCATAACATGCATAGTTGCTGTTCTCGGGCTTAAACGAGGTAAAGTCTATACAATCTTGCGGTATATCAATTTGAAAGGATTTTTTTATCGTATTAATGTTTGCATCAATTTCTAATTGCAAATCATTACGCTTATTGGTAAAATCTAAACAGCCTTTGTCCGCTTGCGCTAATTCCCCTATTTTGGATGGATTTATTATTCGCTGTTTGGTTTGAACTTCCATACCTTCTATTTTTCCGCCCCTAAATTTAATCTCCCGTGCTTGCGGTCCATATATCTTGGCTGTTCCTTCTTTTAAACCATTTTTATACGGAAATTCAGCCGCAACGCCTCCGGTCGGAAAATAACATGTTAAAGTACCGGAAACTTGACCATTATTGTATCTTTTTCTAAAGGCTATCTCTTTGCTCGGAAAATAACCATTCGCCATACCATCCTTCACACCTTGCGTATAATTAATTTCAGCCGTTAAATTACCCGAAGCATCAAATTTCTGTTCCACCCCGTTTTTTAATCCGCCTACATAGGGGGTTATTTTTCGTATCATTCCGGTTTCATCGTAGCTGATTTTTGACGTCACATTCCCGCGGATATCGGCTATCTCATATACAAAATTTTCGCGATAGGGCAATCCGCATTTATTATATGATATATCTCCTTCATCTTCGTATAATTCAACTAATTCTTCCAAACTCAACTTGACTACTTTATCTTTGCAATTTTCTTCATTTAAATCAGGTGCGAAATTCAGTATGTTGACGTTTTCAACTTCCTTTATACTCTGTCCTTGTCGATTAAAAAATATGTTCTTACCTTTTTTTCCGACCGGAAATGATGCCGCAATATGACCGTCCGGATAATATGTTATAATATTCCCTTCACGAATCGTTTGTACTAATTCTGGCGTGTTTTTATCTTCTTTCTTGGGCAAAACCCATGGTATTTCTTGGCGAAGCATGCCGTTATTATCATAACGCTTTTCGGTGCCTATTTTATTATTTTCATTCAGATATGTCACTTGTGCCGCAAGTTTTCCGTTTGTATAATACTCCTCGGCGTAAAACCCTTTACTATCTCCCATTGCGGTTATTTGGCGTGAAATTTGACCATTCGGATGATAATAATTGAGAACTTTTTTTACTACTTCTCCGTCTTTAACCGTTTTTTCTGCTATGACTTTCCCTTCCGGGGAAAGCAATTTTTCTATATATCCGTCTTCTATTTCCTCTTTTATAATTTTAGGATTGTTTGAAGCTGAACCGTCTTCTTTTGATTGTGATGCAACCAGCGATGTTACTGTTTTAGCTTTTAATTCTTGTTCTTCCTGTTTCGCAGATGCTTTTTCTTCATCTAACCGATAGATGCCAACAGTGGATGAATCTTGTTGTATATTGACTGAACTTGCATACACCAATGCTGGCAAAGATACAGTTATTAATAAGGCTAAATTAAGTGATTTTTTCATAACAGCACCATAATCCCTAAAATTAAATATAAAGTTCTCTGTTGTTATTTTAAACATATATATCTTATTTTTTAAAGCATTAATTCTTATTTACACAACTTGTTTGAAATGTTATTTTTTGCTGTTGTATTTTTTTATTTCCCTCAATATCAGATTTGTTTTTTGATTTTGGAATTCTTCCCGACTAATTTCTTTATTCTTCAAACGCGACAGAATCTCTCTGAATTCCTCTATTGTCTGCAAGTGCAGCGACGAAACTTTATCGTATAAATTTCGCAACTCGTCTACTATTGCTATAAAATTATCCTCATCTTCCGGAGATATCTCATAACTTCGTCCATGTATGTCCGCAGACATTACTCCTATGAAACGGTCTAAATATATTTTTTGCGGAAAATTGTGCAATCCTATCGCTATTTCTATTAATTGCTTTTTGACTTTTGCCAAAGGTTTATGGGATACCATGTGATTTAGCGCGCAAAAACGGGCAAATTTTACATATGTTGTCGGAAGATGCATTCTTCTTGCTATTATGGTTATGACTTTATCACCTAAAGTATCATGACCTTTATGCGAGGGCCATTTTTGAGGATTGGTTTCCCCTTTGCCTACGTCATGCATTAACGTTCCAAAATTCACAAACGCATCATCGCTTTGGGCGGCTTGAAGCGATAATAATGTATGTTCGCCACTGTTGCCTTCGGGATGATAATCCAACCTTTCCGGCACTTTCCAAAGTTTGTCTATTTCAGGAAAAATTGCTTGTAATGCCCCACATTCTCTGGCTGTTACGATAAATCTGGAAAATGACTTACTTTGCAGTGCCTTTTCTATCTCTCGCCATATTCGCTGATTGCTCAAATGTTGTAATTCGCCGTTTTGCACCATTCGACGACATAATTCCATAGTTTCCGGTGCTACCGAAAAATCTAATTGTGCCGCTAAACGACACATTCGTAATACACGCAACGGATCTTCGCTAAAATGCTCGGAAATATGACGTAAAATACGCTTGCCGATGTCTTCTATTCCGTTATGAAAATCGATTATTTCATCTTTTTCTTCATCAAAATACAAAGCGTTACATGTAAAGTCGCGTCGTAATGAATCTTCTTCTAAGGTTATATCGGGCGTAAATTCAAACTTAAAATCTTGATGTTTTGTTCCGGTTTTTATCTCTTTTCGGGCTAAAGCATATTCCTCACCGGTTTTAGGATGCAAAAAAACAGGAAAGCTCTTACCGACTTTCTTAAATCCCAAGGCTTGCATCTCCGCTTCCGTTCCGCCCAGAACAACATAGTCTTTGTCTTGATTGGGGCGATTTAATATCTTATCCCGAACAGCCCCGCCTACTTGATAAAAATGCATCTTTCTCCCTTTCTTCGTTTCAAATGTAATTAAATATTCTCTATTTTGCAAGGGCTTTATCTTTCCCTTAAAAAAAATATTAAAAAATGAAAAAAATTGTTGCAAAAAAAAAATCTTTTGAGTATAGTCATTGAAGATTTTGGTTATGGGTGCGTAGCTCAGTTGGCTAGAGCAACTGACTCTTAATCAGTGGGTCCAGGGTTCGAATCCCTGCGCGCCTACCACTAAAAAAGTCCCTCTTTAACTGGGACTTTTTTTGTTGTGTTTTTTTTAAGGACGCTATCTCTCAATACTCCTTTGTGCTTTATATAATGCAACTGTTTGTTTGGACGTCGTCTGTGGAGATATTGATTGCTCTTCTTTATGGACTTCCTTACTCTCTGCTTGCAAACTGCTTTCTTTATTCTCTGTCTTTTGGGTATCTTGTGAGTAATCTCTGGTCGCGTTTTGTTGTTTCAATTCTTCCAAATTCTTACGCTCTTCCTCCAGATGTTTTCTTCTTTTCTCTAACGCTTTCATCTTCCTCTCTATTTCTTTGCGTTTTTCTATATCGCGCTCACGACGGTATTGCTCCTCTAATTGACGCTTTTCTTCCGCCATCTTCTTCTTTTGCTCTTCCATCCATTTTATACGCTCTTCGAAACGTTTTTGACGGGCTAACGCTTCCGCTTGCATATATGCTGCTTCTTCTGCATCTTCTTTTAATTCCATTTCTGTTGCCATTTTTTCTTTTATCGCATTTAATTTTTCGTTCTTTTCTATCTTCTCCGCCACATTTTCCAATATATCCGATACTTTGGCAAAAACTCGTACAAGCTCATCTTGACTTAAGTTGCTGTATTTCATTACTTTTTCCATAGCATTTTTAGCTATCGGACCGTAATTCTGTTCCAAATATGCCAGGGCTTTTTCATTTTCTCCGTTCCTTAGCATCATACTTATGGTGTCTGTTACAACGCTGCCTTGTTTTAAATTCTCCGTACTCATGGATTCCTCCTTCCTATCTCCCTAAATAGGCCATTTTCTGTTGTTCTTGTTGGGCTACTCTTTGTTCGCGCTCTAATTTGGCTTTGATACACTCTTTGGCTAAATCTTTACTCATTCCTGAGTCTTTTGCTATACTTATATTTACATTTTTACCATATCGCCCAAAATTTACTCCATTTATTTGCTCAAAATCACAGGCTAAATTATGACGATCATTTATTATTCCCGTATGACCGTGGATTATGCCTTGATTGTTTGTCGGTAATGCTCGCCCTCTATACTCATCTACCTTGTTGTCTATGCTGATTGGCGTCCCTGATGCTAACCTCTCTATAAAATCATTCATTTCCTGATTTTCTTTGCTCTTATCTTCTGTACTTCCTCGGCGACTATATGCTTTATTCGGGATATGTACCGTTGTAAATTCTCCGCTGCGCTCGAGGACTATATGCATATTGCATGCTGAATTGCTACCTTCTGCTCCGCGCTCTTTGGGGGGCCAATTCGGATTATTTGCGGCATTAATTTCTCCCATTCCAGCATTTGCAAACATTGTTTGTACGCCTAACGTACATTTGCCTCGCGTTCCATCATATCTCGCTTTGTTGGCGGCTTGGGCTAATTTGCGATTTATCTCTCCTCCGCTTATTTCCATTAACATTTCTGGATTTTTATCTATTACTGCTTGTATATCCGCTTTGGTCACGCCTACTTTGTCCATTAATTCTTGAACAGATATACTTCCATCTATCTTCTCTCCACGATTTTGTTGATAGATGCTTTCTGCTTTTTCATTTATATCTTCTTTTTGCCACGGAGCTTTATATTGTCTTGACGCGGCTTCTCGCCAATTGGTATATGTCCTTCCTACTTCTCTTTTCTTTTCTGACATACCTTGTTGTTTTTGTTGTGCCTTTATTTCTTTTATTTTTATTCTATTTTCTAACTTTTGCTGATTATTTTGCATTTTTTGCGTATAGTTATTTACGCTTGCCGGTAATTCTCCCGATAATCCTGATGACAGGCCTATTGCCATTAACCCATATGTCGCATAATGCTTAACCGTGTTCTTTATCTTTTCCCATGCACGTCTAGCATCTTCTTTCATATTGATTTCTAATTCCGCACGAGTTATTGACATAACAGCCTCTCTAAAAATATCTGACTAATTTTATCTAAATCTTCTCTTATTTTATCACATTTTTACACGCTTGTAAAGTCTTTTAGATATCAAAAACCTCCGCTTGTATCACAAACGGAGGTTCTTCTTTTATGGATACGAAAATTTGATTATTTAACTTGTAGTCCGTCTTCTCCGACATCAACGCTTACTTCCGAATTGTCATGAATTGTATCTGCTAAAAGAGCATATGCTAATTTATTTTCCAATTCTTTCTTCAATAAACGTTTTAACGGACGCGCTCCGTATACTTCGTCATATCCGTTGTCAATAATCCATTTATCGGCTTGCGGCGTTAATCTTAATTTAATGCCCCTATCGGTCAAACGTTTTTCAATATTGGCCATTGCAAGTGCCGCTATTGCTTTAATATCTTCTTTCGTCAGACGCTTGAATACTACTATATCATCTATACGATTAATAAACTCCGGTCGGAACGCATTTTTCAATGTTTCCAAAACCTTTGCGCGCTGCTCTTCCTCACTCAAACTCTGATTTATCAGATATTCAGCTCCTAAGTTTGAAGTCATGATGATAATCGTATTTTTGAAATCTACCGTACGTCCTTTGCTATCTGTCAAACGTCCGTCATCCAAAACTTGCAGCAAAATATTGAACACGTCCGGATGCGCTTTTTCTACCTCGTCAAACAAGATAACCTGATATGGACGACGGCGAACACTTTCCGTCAAAATACCGCCCTCTTCATATCCGACATATCCCGGAGGTGAACCGATTAAACGCGCAACCGAGTGTTTCTCCATATACTCAGACATATCTACTCTTAACATCGCATTCTCATCATTAAACAAGAATTCTGCCAAACTCTTGCTTAATTCGGTTTTACCTACACCCGTCGGGCCTAAAAACAAGAACGAACCAATCGGCTGATTTGGGTTAGAAATCCCCGAACGCGAACGTCGTACCGCATTGGCTACAGCCTCAATCGCTTCATCTTGTCCGACAACCCGTTTCTTCAGATAATTCTCCAGATGCAATAACTTTTCTCGCTCCGATGACAACATCTTATCGGTCGGAATACCTGTCCATTTAGATACAACTTTCGCAATATCTTCCGGTTGTACTGTCTGTTGCTCCGTCTTTTTTGTATTTTTCTCCAGTTCACTTAGCTCCGCGGTCAACTTTGGAATAATCCCATATTGCAACTCTCCAGCACGTTCATATTGTCCGTTTCTTTCGGCTATTTGCGCTTCACTTCTGGCTTTATCCAACTTATCCTTTATCTCGGTCATATGTTGCAAATTCTGTTTCTCTTGTTTCCATTTCGCATCCAAAGTACGAGATTGCTCTTCCAAATTTGCCAGCTCTTTTTCTACTTCAGACAACCTATTCTTAGAATTTTCGTCCGTTTCCTTTTTCAAGGCCTCTTTTTCTATCTTTAACTGTAAAACCTTGCGGTCTAACGTATCCAACTCTTCCGGCTTTGAATCTATACTCATACGCAATGATGACGCCGCCTCATCCATTAAGTCTATCGCTTTATCCGGCATATACCTATCGGCTATATAACGATTGGCTAACGTTGCCGCCGCAATCAGAGCCGCATCGGAAATTCTTACCCCATGATGAAGTTCAAACTTCTCTTTTATACCACGCAAAATGGTTATTGTTTCCTCAACATCCGGCTCATCAACATAGACCGGTTGGAAACGACGCGCTAACGCCGCATCTTTTTCGACATACTTTTTATATTCATTTAATGTTGTCGCTCCGACACAGTGTAACTCGCCTCTGGCCAACGCCGGTTTTAATAAATTTGACGCATCCATTGAACCTTCATTGGCTCCGGCGCCCACTATCGTGTGCATTTCATCAATGAATAAAATTATGGTTCCGGCGGCTTCTTCAACTTCTTTTAATACCGATTTCAGTCTTTCTTCAAACTCTCCTCGATATTTGGCTCCCGCTATTAATGCCCCCATATCCAAAGCTAACAGACGTTTATGCCTTAAGCTCTCCGGAACATCGTTATTGATGATACGCATCGCCAAGCCTTCAACAATTGCCGTTTTACCGACACCAGGTTCACCGATTAATACCGGATTATTTTTTGTTCGGCGGGACAAAACTTGTATCGTTCGACGTATCTCGCCATCTCGCCCAATCACCGGGTCTAATTTTCCTTCTTTCGCACGAGCGGTCAAATCTATCGTGAATTTTTTTAAGCTCTCAAATGTGTCTTCCGCCGTTTCCGAATCTGCCAATCGCCCTTTTCTATATGCTACAACCGCTTGGTTTAATTTTACGGGATTAACACCAGCCGTCTTTAATAGCTCTGCTGCCTTGTTCCCTGCTGATTGTGCCAAAACTTGTAACAAACGCTCTATCGTTACAAATTTATCGTTATTCTTTTCGCTGAAACTTTCCGCTTCCAACAGCAATCTACTCAATTCTTGCGACATTGAGCTTTGGACATTCTCTCCCGATACTGACGCTAGTTTTTTTAGCTCACTATCGGTACTTGCTTTTAATACCCCTAAATTACCACCGCTCTCGGTAATTAAATTTTCTACGGTCGGATCATTTATATCCAATATCGTTCCCAACAAATGCAATGGTGTTACGAACTGATTGCCTCTTTTTATGGCCATGTCAATCGCGCCTTTTATCACTTCTTGGCTTTTGACTGTGTATTTTTCTATATTCATCCTTTTATCTCCTTCATCTTTTTATGTAGTGCGCCATATTACCCAAAATCAAGTCCCTCCCTCTTTAAACTCGCTTATTTTTCTTTTTTAAAAAACGAAAATCCCGCTTTGCCTTACAGCAAAACGGGGGTTCTCTTTAGTCGTGAATATACAAATACCACAATCCGTATTTGTTATTCTTGTCTTCGTTGTAATAACGCATGGCCTGCTCTATCATCAAATTTTCTTCGCATTCAATGATAAAACCTTCCTTTAACAGATTGCCGGCAATATACACCTTAAATAACGGACGAATATGCGGTTCACAGTAAATCGTGACTATTCCTCCTTTGAACGAATGTATTTCTCCGGGCATGTCTTTCGGAAGTATCGGACAGTTTTCTATCCGCTGCGCTAAAGGGCGACCGGCGCTGCCTAACATTAAACCTATGGGGCTATTATTAATTGCTTCGCGCTTCCATAAGTAAAAGTTTATGGTTTGAAGTAAGGTTTTCATAGTTCTTAGAATTTATAATTGGCTACAAAAACTTCTCTATCTCCATCTTTGGCGTGATACGTTTTTACTTCACTCACGCCTTCAGCCCTAACACTCCAATCTTTTCCTTGATGAGTGAATGTTCCTTTCTTGCCATTTCCATCCCATCTTTCCGGACTGGTTTCTTGTTTAGGCGTATAGGTAACATCTGTTACTTCTTCATAGTTCGTATCTTCCGGTTCCGCTGGAGCAAGCATACCGTTGATTTTTTGCTTTACTCTATCCCAAAAGCCAGATGTCTTTTGTTCTTCTTTTGGGCAATATGCCGGATAATTGCCTCTGTTTATTGTCAACTGACGTTGATGCGACGGATTTGTGTCTATCGGACCTTCTACCGTAAATAACACTTGCTTTCCAGGAATACGCGTTGACGCGTATGTTCCATCAGAAAAAACATAAATCGGATAGCCATATCGGCTACCAAATTCGTTAAAACTTTCTGCTGTCATAATTTCTTTTTTTAATGTAAATAAAAATATATTTTTCTTGTAAACTGGTCAACTTTTACACCAAATAACTACGTAAATGAAAGTGGATACACCAAGATTTTGCCTTGGTTATTTATCCTTCTTAATAATTCATTTCTTTCCATAACTGCTATTTAAATAATTTTCAATTGTTTTCAATTTTAGACTTTTTTTGTTTTTTGTCAATACATTTTATTTCGGTATTTGTGCTTGGATGGCCTTTATCCCTTCTTTTGTCAGTAGAATTATCGCATAGGTGTCATCCACATATATCCCTTGCTCCGATGGCCATGGAGCTTTCGCATCCCTTAAAAATATATACAGAGGCTCTGTCAACTCCCCTATTTGCGACCGGCCTGCATATATCTGATTTACGGCATAGAAGTTCAAAATTCCCGCTGGAATATGACGCACCATAAATGAACTTGTCAACATATATGGATTGTCCTTTTGATATGTTTCTTGATAGTATTTGGGGCGTAAGGCCTTTTCTCCGGCTACGACCGGTATTAATCTTGATTGTGTGGAAGCTGTCTGACGCTCCTCTATTCTATCTTTTATTCTCTCTATCATTTTTTCTTCGGCATTTTTTCCGAATTGCCACACCTTTTGCGTATAAAACCCTTCTCTTGCGGCTATGCTTATAAATAGCATACCCAACAATAACCCCACATTTTTGGCAATCTTTGGTGTTTTTTCATTCAGCAATAAAGCCAAACCCCCGGCGTATAAGAAATTTATTCCATAAAAATTGATGCGTGCCACATACGCCGCTTCTTCCCAACGTGCCGCTAAAAAGGCGCTTAATACCGTCGCGCCTAGACCGATAGCCCATAGTATAATCGTTCTGAAGTGCTTGTCTTCCAATATTGTCTTGGCAAACGCGCATATAATTATTAATATTCCTATCACCTTTAATGCTCTCGGAAAAAACGGAATACTCGCGTACAACTGCCTCACAGCTAATATCATCATATCGGGAATACGCTTTATCAAATCTGGCATATCCGCGGTCTGGATATTGTAATGCCCCGTATAAATTATCTCCTTATAGGTTAAGATCTTTAATATCAGAACGAAAAATATCAGAGATACGATAATGGTACCTAACGCACTTTTGGATATTTTCTTCTCTAGCAAACTCCTTATTACCCAGCTGACAACCATCATTTCCGCTACACTCGGATATACTCCCAATGCTGTCAAAAAGCAAATTATCGCCGCTAATCTATAATACCACTGTTTATTTTCCGCCCAAATTAAACCGCCCATCACTAAGGGAATCGCTGCAAAATTTCCGATAATGTTTATCGGAAAATATAACCAATCCCAAATATATGGCGAGCTGATAATTATTGAGCCTATTAATATGCCTGATATCCCCTTTTCTATCTTCCAATATTTTACCAGTAATACCATTCCGAAAGATAACAGCACAAACGCCGTCAAATTATTCAATATCGGTAAAATTTGTCCACCATATAAACATACATTCAAAATAAATTTGGCATACCGCCCTTCAAATAATCCGGTATCCAAACTTAAAACTTGTGTCGTACCTTTTACCCAATCCCAATCATGATTCCCTATAAAAAAAGTTGTCTGATAGTATAAAAAAAGAAGATTGCTGATGCAGAAAAATATTATACCCAACTTTATTTCGTTTATGTATTTATTTGTTTTTACAGCTCTATTTTCCATCGCTATTTCCTATATAATACATACAACGTTTCATCCTTTGACATATCTTGTAATGCAAAAAAGTGTCCTGATATAAAGGCCTTTATTTGGTAATTTCCTTGTGCTTCTATCTCTTTTATTCTGGTATTGAATTTGTCATACACCTCTTTATTGATAATTATGGCGCGCTTTTGTTTGATATCTTCGGGCGTTATACTTTGAGTAAAGCCATTATTGCGCCAATCCCAATAGCTTAAATTCACATCTTTCTCATACAAATATAAAGATATCCCGTTAAATGCGGCTATCTTTGTTTCTGATGCGGGTATATTTTCTGCTTGCAAAAAATTATGTATATCTTTTGTTACCGAATATTTCTCTTTTATATCCTTCATTATGCCCATACTGCTCCAAATGATTTGTACGCATAATAAAATTCCCACGCCTATCTGCACGCTTCGCGATATTTCTCTTTTTTCCTGCCAGAATAAAAATAGCCCACTCATGATTATGATGCCGGCATGCCACGGTTTATACGGCACAAACAGCATAAATAATATATTGGGGAGAAACAATATCCCAAAACTCATCTTATAATTCTTTGCCATCATATACGTCATCAGCAAAAAATATCCTAAACCAATATATATGTATCCTAAATTTTCCGGCGCAATTTCACTCGAGCTTATTAAGCCTACCGACATTAATGTCAAAATATTGCGCACCCGATATCCTTGCAGCAATTCATAATTGTATAAATATTGATTGCTTGATTCCGGATACATACATACTATGGTACAAATTGTAAAAATTGCAAATATACTTAGTACTTTTAGATTTTTTTCTATAAATATTCTATATCCTTTTAGTCCTGCTTCTCTATCCGCATCTTTATATATCCAAAACAGTACTATTGAGCAGGAAAGTATAAAAGCATGCGAACTAACCGAGCCCAGCAAAAGTAAACTCAGTATTAAACGATACGGATGTCGGTGGCGATTTTCATAACATATTGCTGCCATTGTTGTCATTAAAAACAGTAAACCGTAATTTCTGGAAACAATGTTGTATTGATACAAAATAAAATATGTCAGCGGAAATAGGTATTTTATATACTTTGAAAAAGGTGCTTTACTTATAAATAAATATACCGCCAACAAATTAGGAAATATTGAGGATATATATAATTTTGAATAATCAAGACCACAATATATTAAAAACTTTAGCCATAAAAACCATAGAGCCGGTGTACCTTCGGTTCTTGATACCGTTGTCAATATATCCCAAACGCTCGCATCTCTGGCTATTAAATATGCTTGGGCTTCGTCGGCAAACGGTTCATGATTCATCCCTACCCAAAGTGATACTCCAAACCAAATCAGTATATAGAGCGGATTAATTATTCTTTCTTCTTTTTGCATTGCAAAGATTTATCCCTTCCCAACTTTGCTTATCAGGATAAATTTCTCATTCCTTTTTGTAAAGCGCTTTTCTTGATTAATACAAAACTTTAGATATTTGCCATCACTTGCAGTTCGTTGCGAATCGACGTTAAATCTTTTAATGCGTTTTCTATCACTGTATGATTTTCTGATATTTTTTCGTTTGCCGCTTTTTCTTCTTCCTCTTCGAAAAAGTCTTTTTGTATCTCCGTTCCTAAAATATCTTTTAAACTGCGATTTTTAAACAATTTTTGCACGCCTTCTATCGTGTAGCGGCGTTCGTATAACAACTCTTTTATCAATGATAGCAACTCTACATCGTCCGGACGATAATAGCGACGGGAACTCTTGGTTTTCATCGGTTTTATTTGATTGAATTTAGTTTCCCAAAAACGTAACACGTGCGGTGCTATACCTAAATCCTCGGTCACTTCCGCTATGCTTCGAAACGCTGATTTTGATTTATTTACGCCCATCTCTTTTTCCTCTGTTTTATATGAAAAAGGACGGAAACCTTAGTTTATAGTTTAACCGCCCTTCGTATCTTCTTGTTTTTAAATCTTATTTGTTTACGGACATTTTAAGATTTTGTGACGGACGAAATGATATTACTGTTCTCGGGGTAATTTCAGCTTCTACTCCAGTCTTGGGATTACGTCCGATACGAGCATTCTTTCTCTTTAATAAGAAAGAGCCAAATGATGAAATTTTTACATCCTTACCGGAAATCAATTCTCCTTTGATTTCATCTATAACCATATCCAGAATGTCGCCAGCATCTTTTCTGGATAAACCAATTTCCGTACAAATGGTTTCTGCTATATCGGCACGAGTTACTGTTGTCATTTTTTACCTTTCCTAAAAATAAATATTACCTCTGATCTTCTTTATATTTTAATCAATGCTCCGCAACAATTCAATATTTCTTCTAAATTATACAGAGCTATTTTTTCTTAGTATCTAATTAACATTCCGCCCCAGGTGAAACCTGCTCCCATGGCTGGTATTAATATCATATCTCCCTTTTTAATCTTACCTGATGCTACCGATTCAGATAAGGCCAACGGAATAGATGCTGCTGAGGTGTTACCGTGGTGATCTACCGTAACTATCACTTTTTCCGTCGGTACTCCTAATTTTTGACCAACTCCAGAAATAATCCTGACGTTAGCTTGATGCGGTAATAACCAATCTACCTCTTCGGCGTTTATATTGGCCTGATGCATTACTTCTTGACACGCTTCACTCATTGCGCCGACCGCAAACTTAAATACTTCTTTCCCGTTCATTCTGATATATCCCGGGGATTGGGTTGCCGATACACCTCCGGTCGTATATAGATTTTCATATTGTGTTCCATCGGCATAAATTTTACTCGCCAAAATTCCGGTATCTTTTGACGTACCTTCGCCTTCCGCAGCTCTTACAATCACAGCTCCTGCTCCATCGCCAAACAGTACGCAGGTGTTTCTGTCTGTCCAATCCGTGATTTTTGATAAACTCTCTACGCCTATAACTACGGCTGTTTTGATTTGACCTAAGCGTATCATGTTATCTACCATCGTCATAGCATATACGAATCCAGAACATGCAGCGCCAATATCAAACGCCGGCGTACCAACCTTAACCCCTAATCGACCGGCTATTTTTGCCGATACTGATGGTGTTGTATTATCCGGTGTTAGTGTGGCAACCACTACCAAATCAAGCTCTTCTGCCGTTACTTTTGCCGCTTGCATTGCCATTTCAACCGCTTGCATCGCCATATCCGAGGTTAATTCACCTTCCGCTACTATATGACGCGAACGTATTCCTGTTCGGGTGCTAATCCATTCATCGTTGGTGTCTACCATTTTAGACAAATCGTCATTCGTCAGCACTTTGGACGGTAAATAGTGTCCGCAGCCGATAATTTCTGTTCTAATACACTTCATAGCATGCTTCCTGTGATAGTTCATCTAAATCTATATTTTCTAATTCTCGGCGTATCGAGCCGACAAAATCTTTACGCACTAACCGCGCCGCATTTTCAACTGCTATTGAAAACCCAAACGCATCCGTTCCGCCATGACTCTTTACCGATAATCCGTTTAAACCAACGAACATTGCCCCATTGTATAAGCGCGGATCCATCGTCTTCTTCAGCTTTCGGCCCGCTCCTATCATAAACGGTAATCCTAATTTTGCTAAAAACGACTGCTTAACGGCTTGTTTTATTAACTTCATTATCAGATTACACGTCCCTTCAACAGATTTTAGCGCAATGTTGCCAGAAAAACCATCTGCAACAACTACATCTGCTTTTCCATTCGGAATTTCATGTGGCTCAATATAACCGATAAAATCCAAATTCAAATGGGTGTTTTTGATAATATGCGCCGCTACATGTATCTCGCCTTTGCCTTTCATCTCTTCGGCGCCGATATTCATTAAGGCGACTCGCGGGCGATCAATCCCTAACGCGTATTTAGCAAAAATATTACCCATTATGGCAAATTCCGCTAAATTAATACCATCGCAATCCGTATTCGCTCCCAAATCCAACATAACATATTTGCCGCTAATGTGGGGCATTATACTAATTATAGCCGGTCGATGGATCTTTTGTATCGTTTTTAGCACTAATTTAGAAATAGCCATCAACGCTCCCGTATTTCCGGCCGAAACAACTGCCGAGGCTTTGCCTTCTTTTACAGCTTCCACGGCTTTATACATACTTGTTTCGCGGTTACGGATAACGTGTGACGGCTTATCCTCATTATGAACAAATTCTTTTGTATGAAAAATCTGACAAACTTCTTTTAATGCCGGATATTTATCCATCTCAGCAGTTACTTTCGCTTCATCCCCATATACTAAAAATCTTATATCCGGATTTCTTTTGTGGGCAAGAGCCAGACCTTCTATTACTACTGCGGGGGACTTGTCCCCCCCCATAGCATCTATGGATATGACCAGATTACTCTCAGACAAAACCTGCTCCATAAAAATAAATTAATTAATCTTCCTTTAGCTATTACTCTGCATCTTGTGTTTTTTGAGCAATAACTTCTTTACCATCATATTGGCCGCATTTCGGGCATACATTATGTGGTCTTTTCAATTCGCCACAATTCGGGCATTCATGATATGCATTCGGTTTTAATGCATCATGTGAGCGGCGCATGTTGCGACGAGATTGTGATGTTTTCTTCTTTGGTGTAGCCATCTCTTTTACTCTTTTTACATTAAATTATTTGACACAAATAACTCTCGCTAATCTCTTAATCGAAATTACGCAAGGGTCGCTGGATTAGCTTTTATATAAAAAAATTGTATTTGGCAAGTGTTTTTTTAGTTATTTTCTTCTTTTTAACCTAAGAAACTGTTTTTTCTTTCCTCTAATACAACTTTCCTTGTGTATTTGCTCTTTTTCTTCTTTTGTTTATCTTTATTTTTTTAATTTAGAGAGTACTGCAAACGGATTTTCTTTTATCTGACTGTCGTCTTCTATAAATGATGTAAATTCTTCACCATCCATTCGCGGATGATCTTCCATTACCAAAGCCAATTGCTCTATCGCTATATCTCCTAAATCTATCTTCCCGTCTATCACAATATCCGGAATATCGTCCTCTATATCTTCATCCATCTCCCGAATCTGCTCATAGGTCGCATTCGTGTCATAAATCATGCTAAAATCGCTTTTATACTCTTTATCAAATTCTTCCAAACTTATCACACTGATTAACCTTAAACCGCTCCGTACTTCTCCGCTTACCTCTAATATTCCTTTCTTCTTTTGAAACGTTAATTTTATATCCGCTTCAAAATAATTCACAGCCGGTATTTGTAAAATTTCTCGCAACGTTTCAAGCTGCGCCTTGTCGGCTCTTAACTTATATGTTTGCTCTCCTTGATTGATATCCTCAATTTTCAATGGATAAGAAAAATCTTTTTGCATTCCTTTTTTCCTTGTGTTATAGGCTTATATATCTGTATATAATTGTTAGGATGGTGTCATGTCAATAAACAAAGTATTTTTTTCAACGGTCGCGTCTTTTTTCCTACTTACGGCTTGCTCGCATGAGTATTTTGTGCAAACCGAGGGGAATATGCCTTCTAAAGATGATATTATGCAAATTAAACGTGGTATGTCGCAAAGCGAAGTCAGAAAAATTATGGGATCCCCCAGCGTCATTTCCAGTCTGGACCACCGCACTTGGATTTATATGAACTCTACCATGGAACGCATGGCCTTTTTTGAACCGAAAGAATTAGACCGCAATGTTGTTGCTATTGAATTTAATCATGACGGCGAGGTTCAAAAAGTTGTACAACTGACTAAAGAAAATGGCAGAAACATTACAATCTCTAAAGATGCCACTCCGGTTATGGGTAGTGAAGAAACATTCATGGAAAAATACTTTGGCGGCGTTGGCTATATGCCAATTCAACCAACAAAAGAAAACAATGGCTTATAATCTGATTTAGCCTAAGCGATTACTCTTTCGCTTATTCATCTTAATTATAAAGAGCTCCGCCTTTCTATTTGAAAAGCGGAGTTTTTTTATATTTCACATTTACCTAAAAATCTAAACTTTTTTTGAGATTATTTATAAGTATAAAGCAAATGTCCGTTTTCGGTCAGCCATTCCCGCCCTTTTGCGGCATCTTCCTCCAAAAATTCCACCAACGCCCAAAAATATGCCGAGTGATCTTGATGTTTTAGATGTGATACTTCGTGGGCTACTATATAACGAATCACAAATTCCGGCGCCAATGCCAAACGCCAACTGTAATTAATATTATTCAGAGTTGAACAACTTGCCCAGCGTGATTTGGTATCTTTTATACATACATTGTGTACCGTCTTACCTATTTTATCTGCCACTTCGGCCGAACGTTTGCTAAATTCTTCCAACGCCATCTTTTTTATAAAATCTTTAACGCGTCGATGCATAAACTCAATTCCGCCCGATACATACAATATCTTATTCTTTTTATCTAACCGTGTATTGCCTCTTATCGGACTGTGCTCAATTGTATATTCCTTACCGAATAAACTTATCTTATCGTGATTCTTAAAATATCTCAGCTCCGGTATTTTACTCAAATTATCTCTTACCCAGTCTTGATGACTTTCTACAAATGACACAGCTTTTTTGCGGGAACAATATTTCGGAATCGTCAATACTGCGACTCTGTCTTTTTTATCAATGCGGAGCGTCAGCCGATGTGAGCGACATGATTGTACAACTTTCATATCAAAACCTAAATCCGCTTTGATTTCAAAGGTCTTTCCACTCAACAATGTAATTTTCATAGTCTGTTACCTCAGATTCATTTATTAAAGTTCTTTTTTGCAGAGATATGCCCGCTTTATGTACCGAATCTGCGCGGCCGCTTATCAGAGGATGCCATTCGGGCAGTGATTTTCCCTCATCCAATAACACATACGCACAAGTTTTCGGGAGCCAACGGGGTTTCTCTCGAATCGCAGAGATATCTATATCACGACAATCGTTAACTTTTTGAAAACGATTTGCATAAATTTTACATAAACAGCTTTTTGTATCTAAAAAACGACAATAAGTATTTGTAAAACATATCTTTCCTTTTATCTCAATTTTATTTAAACAGCATTTACCGCATCCGTCGCAGAGGAGTTCCCACTCCCTTTTATTCATTTCTTCTAACTTCTTTTTTTTCCAGAATTCAGGCTCAACATCCGATAAATCCGCAAAGCGACTTTGCGGATCGTAGGTTTCTTCCAGTAAATAGTCCTTTTCGCCTTGTTTTTCTGTCACTCACAAATCCTCCCATTCGACAATATGGTCTTCCAATTCATCTTCCGGAACTTTATCTTCGCTTACGACTCTTCCTTTTATCGTCGTTTTTATCCGAGAAACTTCTTTTTCAAAAAGTTCTCGATAGGCACAGGTCTTTGGCATCCATTGTATTTTATCGATGTTTTGAGGCGTTAGTTTTAAACAGGTCGGGACTAATTCGCAACGTTTGTCATACACTGTACAGTTCATATTTTCTTCATCAAAATATCGACAGACAACATTGGTATAATATACTTCTCCGCTTTCTTCGTCTTCTAATTTTATCAGGCAGCATTTACCGCAATGACGACAAATCTTCTCCCATGTTTCCGGCGTATAACTCTCGGCAAAATTCTTTTCCATCTGCTTATCCTCGCATTTCCGGCAAATGATCATCCGGCGATAAATTGCTGAAGCGCGCGTACTCACCGTTCCAGAACAGTTTTACGGTTCCGGTTGAACCGTGACGGTGTTTTCCTATAATAACTTCTCCTAAATTGGCTGTTTCTCTATCCCGTTGCTGCCACTCCTCCGTCCTTTTGGCAAAATGTTCGTCCGTCTCACCGGTGTTACGCTTCGGCTCGGCATTATGAATATAGTAGTTTTCACGGAACACAAACATTACAATATCAGCATCTTGCTCGATTGATCCCGACTCGCGCAAGTCTGACATTAACGGGCGTTTATCATCTCTTTGTTCCAAACCTCGGTTTAATTGGGACAAAGCTATCACCGGAACTTTCAGCTCTTTTGCCAATATCTTTAATCCTCTGGATATTTCTGATACCTCCTGCACACGATTACCTTCACTCTTTTTATCCCCGGAACCGCTAATCAGTTGGATATAGTCAATTACAATCAACCCCAAACCGTTGGTCCTTTTTAAACGGCGCGCACGCGTACGAATTGTGTTGATATTGATACCCGGGGTGTCATCTATATATAATGGTAGTTTTTGATACTCTCGCACCGCTGCGGCAATACGATTAAACTCACCCAGTTCCATATCTCCGGTTCTTAACTTATGCCCGGGGGTGTCGGTAATACTTGATAAAATACGCGCGGCCAATTGCTCGGCGGACATTTCCAGCGAAAAGATTGCCACCCCTTTATCGTGCGGATCCATTTTATCATTCATACGCATATTTTCGGCAACATTATATGCAATATTCATCGCTAATGCCGATTTACCCATCGCCGGTCGACCTGCCAAAATAATCAAATCCGAATCGTTTAAACCGCCCATTCTATAATCCAAATCATTTAATCCAGTCGAAAGTCCAGAAACTTTTCCTTCTTTCTCATAGGCCTTTTGTATCATCTGTAAAGTGGAGTTTAAGGTGGTGCCAAAATCTTGAAAACCTTTTTGCCCGTCACCATGCATGGCTAAATCAAATAATCTTTTTTCAGCTTTCTCAATCTGTGATGCCGTCGAATCTTCAAAATTTTCATTCATCGCTTCGCTGGCAATGTCATATCCGGTCGATATCAGCTCGCGGCGTAAAAATTTATCATAAACAAATTGCGCATAATATTCAATATTGGTCAGCGGTGACGAGGCTTCGGATAACTTTATCAAATACGCCATGCCGCCGACATCATTTAATGTCCCTTCTTGCTCAAAATAGTTCTTTAGTGTGATAACGTCGGCAACGTGTCCTTTTTGTATTAAACGAGATATTACATCGTATACTTTGACATGTATCGGATCCGAGAAATGCTCGGCGCGCAAAAACTCCGAAACCTTTTCATAGGCCTTGTTATTTGCCAGTAATGCTCCTAAAAGAGCTTGTTCTGCTTCTATATTGCGCGGCAGTCGCGTTACGTCCAGTTCTTCCATTTTTAAGAATCCTTTTTAATCTCGTTCTTAACGCGTTATGGTACAATCGTTATTGAATTGCACGCAAAAAAACTTTGTCTTGTGGATTGTGTGGATAAACTGTGCGCCTCCCTTTATTTTATTACCTTTCATGTTATCTTGGCGTTGTTTTATACGACTTATCTTTTAGGGGAGTTTTAGGTTTTGGAAAAAATTTTAGTTGCCGGTGGTGCCGGATATATTGGTAGTCATGTCCAGAAACAACTACTGGATGAAGGTTTTAAAGTTATTGTTTATGATGATTTGTCTAGCGGCGATGTCGTCAATATCCTTCCGGGAGCCGAATTTGTGCAGGCTAATATCTTGGATAAAGATAAATTAAATAATGTCCTTAAAAACGGAGTTGATGCCGTTATTCATTTGGCGGCTAAAAAGGCTGTCGGGGAATCGATGATTAACCCTTCGCTCTACGCCGAAAATAATCTTATCGGCTCTATCAACATCTTAAACGCTATGGTCGAAAATCATGTCAAATATATTGTTTTTTCTTCTTCGGCCGCAGTTTACGGAATGCCGCAATATTGCCCAATTGATGAAAAGCATCCGATTGACCCTATCAACTATTACGGTTATACCAAACTCGCCATTGAAAATAATATGCGTTGGTTTTCACAACTCGGTAAATTAAATTATGCCGCGCTACGCTATTTTAATGCGGTCGGCTATGACGCATCCGGTGCCATTCGCGGGAAAGAGAGAAATCCGCAAAACCTTATGCCGATTATTATGGAGGTCGCAACCGGAAAACGTGAAAAACTTTCTGTTTTCGGAAATGATTACGATACTCCCGACGGAACGTGTATTCGCGATTATGTCCATGTTTCCGATTTGGCAAAAGCTCATTCTTTGGCGATGAAACGTCTTATGAACACCAATAACTCCTTTGTTGTTAATCTCGGAACCGGTAAAGGTACCAGTGTACAAGAAATTGTTGATGCAACAGAAAAAGTTATCGGTAGAAAGTTAAATTATGATTTCGCACCACGGCGTCCGGGTGATCCCGCTAAATTAACCGCTAATGCCGATTTGGCTTTTCAACTTTTAGGCTGGAAACCGAACTACACAAATGTTGAAGATATTATTCAAACAGTGTGGAATTTGGAAATTTAACCTTGACAGACGCCTCTTCGCACCGCTATTCGTTTATGTAGGTTTGTTTATCGGTTTTATTTAACTTAACTTTACGGATTGAAATTATGTTAGAAAAATTACAATATCTATTTACCCATCATGCCGTACTTTCACAAGAGCTTATGTGGACGTGTTTCGGTATTGCCGTTATTGTCTTATTGTTTTTAGACCTTTGTGTCTTTAATCGTAAAAATGAAGTACCCAGCTTTTCTCACACTTTATGGGTGTGCGTCGCTTATATCGGTGCAGGACTTCTTTTTGGCGTCTTCGTCTGGTATGAAGAAGGTACAAATAAAGCGATGGAGTATTTTACCGGTTTTTTGGTTGAAAAAAGTTTATCTATGGATAATATCTTTGTTATGTCTATTATCTTTAGCAGTATCGGGGTTCCGAGAATCTATCAGCACCGCGTTCTCTTTTGGGGAATTCTCGGGGCTATCGTCATGAGAGCTTTGCTTATCGGTGTCGGTGAGGCTTTAATTAAAAATTTCCATTGGGTACTCTATGTCTTCTCCGCTTTCCTTATCTATACCGGCGTTAAGATGGCTATGCACACGCTTAAAAAGAATGAACCTGAAGATAATGAGGAAAATATTAAAAACAGTACTATCTATCGCTTTGTGGAAAAGTATTTTCCCGTTACGCATGAAATTGACGGCCCGCACTTCATTACTAAGAAAAATGGTAAACACTATATCACTCCGTTATTCTTTGCGCTCATTACTATTGAATTGATGGATGTGGTTTTTGCTCTCGACAGTATTCCGGCGATTTTCTTACTGACTGATGATGTCTTTATTGTCTATACCAGCAATATCTTTGCCATTTTGGGACTGAGAGCTCTCTATTTCTTGTTGGAGGCTGCCGTGCATCGTTTCGTTTACCTCAAACAAGCGTTGTCTATCGTGCTTATCTTTATCGGACTTAAAATTTTCTTGCCTAAGTTTGGTTTGGAGCTCGAAACATGGCATTCTTTGACGGTTACTTTCTCTTTGTTGTTCGGCAGTATTATCTTGTCACTCTTCAAAGAAAAGAAAGATAACGCCTTAAAACAACAGGCTTAATTTTAAAAATCGGGGCGGAAACGCCCCTTTTTGTCAGCAGAGGAACGTAATTATGCTTAACTTTAACTCGCAAACACTTTTTAAAATCTCATACGGTTATTTGGCGTTGCCTCTTTTTATCTTTATTTGCTCGTGGTTAAATTATTTTTGCGCGGTTCCTCTGGCGCTTTTGTTTCTGTTGGCTTTTTATAAAATTTATCAGGACAATTCTTCATCTCTTCTTGACTGGAAATGTGATGGTAAAACGCTCTTGAGCTTCGGTTTATTAGCATTCTTTTGGTGCTTTTGTGCCGGTATCGGTTACTTCTACTATCAATCCTTTGATTACCATTTCAGAAACGCCGTCTTTCGCGATCTACTGACTTATGAGTGGCCGGTGTTTTATGACAGAGCCAATACGCCTATGGTTTATTATATGGGGTTTTGGCTGCTTCCGGCTGCTTTAGGTAAACTTTCCGCTTTATTTTTGCATAATGCTTATTGGAATTTTTATGTCGCTAATGTCTTTCTGTTCATTTATGCCGTTATCGGTGCAATTCTGATTTTTGCCCATTTATCACTCGCGCTTAAATCTTATTCTTGGAAGAAATCTATCCTTACCGCCGTACTCTTTATTCTGTTTTCCGGGTTGGATATCATCGGTATTACTTTTTTTAGAACGCAGCCGCAACCCTTTATTTTTCATCTGGATTGGTGGGCGACGTTTATGCAATATTCTTCTTTTTCAACCGCTATGTTTTGGGTATTTAATCAATTTATTCCTTTAGCGCTTATTACTTTACTCATTTTTAATGAAAGAAAAATCCAAAATTTCGGTTTTTTAATTACTACTGCGCTTTTCTTTTCTCCTTTTCCGACGGCTTCTATCGGAATCTTTATGTTAGCTTACGCCTTTCAGCAATTTTTGCAATCAACGCAAAAAAATCATTTCATTTTTACGCAAATCTTTTCTATTCCCAATATTATCGGCGTTTTTTGGTTGTTACCCGTTTGTGTGCTCTATTTTATTACAAATTCCGAGGGAATTGACAGGTTATGGTATATCTTTGACCAAACTTCTCCGTGGCGATTGTTGGTTTTCTTACTCTTGGAATTTTTACTCTATGCGCTGATTATCGCTCCAACATACAAAAAGCACCTTTTCTTTGTTACTGCTGTCGTTTTATTGTGTCTTATTCCTTTCTTCAGAATTGACCAACAGAATAATTTTTGCATGCGCGCCTCTCTGCCACCGCTTATTATTCTTTCTGTTTATATCTTTCGCTTTGTTTTTGATACTGCACAAAAACGTTGGGCTAGAATTTTGTTAATTCTCTTACTGATTGTCGGGGCTGTTACGCCCGCATTCGAGTTTTTCAGAGGAGCTTATTTTGTTCGAAAACAACATCAATTAAATCTGGTTGCCGATGATATCTATACCCTTAATCAAAAAGTTGTTATTATGCCGGATTTTGGTTGGAGCGCTAATCACCAGTTTACAGCTAAAGACTATCATACGGATATCTTTTGGAAATATTTAGCCGAATAATCTTTTGCTTTCACGGCTTATAACTCTTAAAAAAAATTTGACTTTGCTTATATATCATCCATACTTGTCGAAGATTGATTTTATTGAGGTTTGAAATGTTGGCTTTATTTATTTTATCACTTTGTTTGATTAGCTTTCAGGCTTGGGCAAATCCGGCTTGTGCTGTTTGTACCGTTGCTGTCGGCGCATCGCTTGAAATTGCCAGAAGATTGGGCGTTGATGATGCGGTTGTCGGGGTTTGGTCCGGCGCGTTTTTGCTCCTTTTAGGCTACTGGACACTCAAATGGATGGATAAGAAAAAGTATTTCTTTAAAGGCAGAGATTTTATTGTTTTAGCTTTATCCGTTGCCATGATCGGTTTTATCTATATATCTCATCTGGCTTACTCTCCTAAGGCTATTCTTTTTTTCTGGATTGATCCTTTTTTATTTGCAACAATTTGTGGGGCTTTGGTGCTGCATTACTCTTCCGAATTTTATCAATGGATGAAAAAAAACAATGGCGGGCATGCTCACTTTCCTTTTGAAAAAGTTGTTGTTCCGGTTGTGGCTCTGGCTTTGACCTCTTGGTTGTTTGCTTATTTGCAACTTTGCACACCAACTCTTCCCGATTTGAGTAATATTTAAGTGGAGATTTAAGATGAAAAAAGCTGAAAATGTTAAAGAATTTGTTGAACGTATTGATGCGACTAAAAAAGTTAATCCGAAAGATTTATCTTCCGATCAAGATTTAACCATCGCTATCATGAACCTTATCTCCATTGAGGAACATTTGGTCTTTTCCGGCGCTAAAACCGGTAAAACCTCTTTCTACGATTTGATTGAAGATGTTCGTGAAACTCGCAAAAAACTTATGATGAAGATTATTCCGAGCTATGAAGGTGAAGTTTGGTGTATTTCTAAACACTTGCTGGCTTCTTCTATGCGCTTGATGGAAGTCGGAACAAAACAGCAAAGTTTAGGCAATAAAGAACAAGCATACGATCTCTTTAACAAAGCTTATGATTTATATTGTCTGTTTTGGGGACTTAATATGAATATGCTTGACGTCAACAATGTAAAATGGATTGAGGACAGTGTTGATGATATCAAGAAAATCAGTGAAAAGATTGATGCTGCCGGTGTAGTTACGTCAACCCATACAGAAGATGCTGTTGTTTCAGAATCTGTTGCTGATGCAGAACCTAAAACGGCTTTTGCTAAAATGAAGGCTTTTGTGCGTAAAGCTGTTGATTGCTGTATTGAGTAATGTCTCTTAAAACATTGCATCTTATAAAATTAAGCGGTTCTTTAACCGCTTTTTTTAATGCTTGTTTTATTCTTGTACATTTCTTAACTATTTCTTTCTATGATAAATTAAACTAACATAGGAGAACATATATGGAAACTTTAACAACTAATGATGCTACTGAACAACTTGACAGTGCGCCTACGCAGATTTCTTATAGCTTGCCGGCCTCTTTTAATTGGTGGAAGTTTTTTGTTACTGATTTTTGGGGACGTAATTATTTTAATTTTAAAGGCCGAGCTTCCAGAAAAGAATATTGGGCTGGTATTGTTTTAGGATATATTTATTCTATCTTGCTTTTTCTGGTTATTTCTCTTATCGGGATTATTTTTTGGGGAGAAAACGCTAATCAACCTCAAGAATTCAACATTCTTGTAACTATCAATGATTTTATTTCATTTTTTCTTGTTTCTATTCCGACTATTTCTTTAATGGTTCGTCGTCTACACGACTTTAATCTGAGAGGTTGGTGGCTCTTGTTGTGCATCCCTGCTCTTTTTGCTCCTTTCTTTAGAGGGGATAGAGCCGATAATCGTTTTGACTCTAATATCTATGATGAATACGAAGACCCTGAGGTTGAAAAAGTTAATTTTGCTAACCGTTCTGTCTGGCAAATTATTTGTTCTATTTTTACAGAGAACTTTTGTACTATCAATGGACGAGCTTCACGTAAGGAATTTAATACCGCTTGGATGCTGTTAGTTTTGCTTCCTTATCTTATGGCTTATATCTTTCCGAATACTGCCTTTGTTTGGTTGATGATTTTTATTCTAATCTTTATTTATCCGGCGATAAGCATTGCCATCAGACGTCTTCATGATTTAAACATGAGTGGATGGTGGCTGTTGCTTGGTGTATCTATTTTGGCTTTACCTTTTATCAAAGGAACAGAAGAAGATAATGATTATGGGCAGAATATTTATGTAAATTAAATGTTGCTTCAATCATTAAAAAGCTCCCTTTCTTAAGGGAGCTCTTTTTGTATAATGAATTATTAAGTTAATGGTTTAATCTCGGCTAAATTTTTTACTAGCCATTATTACTGAGTTTGCCAACTGCTTTGCGCTTTCTTCTTTTTCTTGACCGGTAATGTATTTATTCATTTCGGCTTTGAAAAATTTTACGCCTTTTTTGCTTATTTGTTGATACTTATCGGCAGCCATATTCACACAATCTTGATGCGATGTTCTTAACCCTTGGCTTGCATTAAATCTTGCAACTTGCGCATTTAGAGCAACCACCAAATCATTATCGCGGACATTTTGCAGACGATTTTTCAGAACTTCTTTATCCATTGTTTCTGATAACAGTCCAAATATGGCTCTTGGATTTTGGCAACCTTCAAGCTTCGCAACAAATTCTTTGCCGTTCAGCTCCTTCTTGACTTCCTTACTCATGGTTTGCTCCTCCTATAATAATTCTCTTCTATTTATAATTGGAGTATAGCAGATTTTTGAGACCTTGGCAAGGTGTTTTTTATCACAAAATTGGTATATTTAGTGATTTCTGGTTAAAATATATCTTGACAATTTTTTTAGGGTATGCGCTTTTTCTCCAAATACGGACAGACTTGTTTCTGCCTCATTTATGAGCTGTTCTGCTATATTTTTCGCCCCTTCAACACCATAGATACTTACAAAATTTAATTTATTTTGAGCTTTATCCTTTTTGAGAGTCTTGCCTACTAATTGCTCATCTCCTTCAACATCAAGAATATCATCTGTTATTTGAAAGGCTATACCAACATTACGAGAATATTGTATCAGCAATTTTCTTTCCTCTGTTGTTGCTCCTCCTAAAACACAACCAGCTTCACATGGATATCTCAGCAAACAGCCGGTTTTCAATTCTTCCGTTTGGCGAATAATTGTTTCCGGATTCGAAAAGTCTTTATGGGTGTCTGTATATAAATCAAGAATTTGGCCGGCTATCATTCCCTTAAATGCTCCGGCTGCTCTTGATAATAATACTGTTAACTCTACCTTTTTTTTATCTTCTATTTCCGAACTGTTCAATATTTCAAAAGCATACGTCAATAGGCCGTCTCCCGCAAGAATCGCCGTGGCTTCATCAAACGCCCTATGGCAGGTCGGCTTGCCGCGGCGCATATCATCATTATCCATTGCTGGCAAATCATCATGTATTAATGAGTATGTGTGCAACATTTCCAATGATGCTGCTATCGGTAATGCTTCTTCATACCCTACTCCAAATAATTTCGCCGTTTCATGCAATAAAAACGGACGCAATCTCTTGCCGCCGTTCATCACACTATATCGCATTGCTTTGACAGCACCTTGCTCTAAATTGCCACTTATAGGAAAATACTTTTCCAGATCTTCATTAAACTTCTCTGAATAACTTTTTAATATGCTCTCTATCTCTGTCATCGTATTTTCCTATCTTAGTCCTCGTTCTTTCCTCTTTCTGATTATGCTTCTACATTATCCAGAGGGGCTGTACTTAAACTTCCGTCTTTGTTTAATTCTATTTTCTCCACCTTGAGGGTGGCGGCTGCTAATTTGTCCGAGCATAATTTTTTCAACGCCATCGCTTTTTCATACGCATTTACCGCATCATCTAATTTTATGCGCCCGCTTTCCAATTCCCTTACGATATTTTCTAATTGACCCAAGGCTTCTTCAAAACTTAGATTACTCAAATCTTCCACATTTTTATTTTCTTCCGTCATCTTTATCTCCTGATTGTTTGATAGCTTCCGGCCATAAAACCGCCGTCAACGATTATGTCTTGACCGCTGATAAATGTATTGGCAGGATTGCCCAGAAAATATACCATCTTCGCTATATCTTCCGGCTCTGCCAAGCGGTTTATCGCTGTTTTTGCGGCTAATTCCGCCCTCTTCTTCTCGTTATTATTCTGTTGAAACATTTTGGTATTAACGAATCCCGGTGATACCGTATTGCACAAGACATTGTACGGTCCGTATTCCAATGCCAATGTTTTTATTAAACCGACCAACGCATGTTTGGAGCATGTATATGCCGCTCGACCTTCTCGCGAGATGCTCGCATACAAAGAACCTATACCCACAATATGACCTCCATGCTCCTTAAAATACGAATCGTTCGCCTTTACAATTTCCAGCAAAGAAATGTAGTTTACATATTGTGTTTTCATAAATTCGTCCAGCGGTATCTCCGAAGCCGGCATCGGTTTATTATGACCGGCACAGTGAATTATTACGTCAAACTCGGCGCGATGCGTTTCAAACCACTTATGTATCGCCGTCATATCCGATAAATCCAATTCTGAGCTTCGCGGAGCTACAACCTCATATCCGCTATGCAGATACAATTCTTTTATCGCTCCGCCTATTCCTCCGCCCGCTCCGGAAATAAATGCTCTCATTGTTCCTCCTTTCAGAGTTTTATCAGTTCAATTTCTTTATTCGGTAAGTCTTTTACTCCAACACCTAATTGGGCCAATTTATCACGAATCTCATCTGATTTCGACCAATCTTTTGCAGCTCTTGCGGCGGCTCTTTGCTCCAATAATTCCTTAATTTCCGCTGTGACCTCCACTGTTGCTTTCTGTTTGGGGGCAATATCCTTTAGGAACAAATGCAATACCTCGTCTATGTGCATTAAAAAGGCTAAACGAAGACCTGATGATTTGCTGTTATCTTTGACGATATTCCACATATAAGACAGTGCGACCGGTGTTTTCAAATCATCAAACAGATATTCATTGAATTCCGCTGTTAATTTAGACAGTTCTTCCTGCTCTGGCGCCGATAAGTTCTTTCCTGCGTTTTCCGCCTTAAATGTAGCCACATAATCTGCTAAATTTTCATAGGCCTTTTTGGCAGCATCCATTGCTTCATCCGAGAATATCGCTGAACTACGATAATGCGAAGTTAAGCAGAAATATTTGTAATGTATCGGCGCATAGCCTTTTTCTTTTAATGTATCTAAGGTTAAAAATCCGCCTTTCGATTTGCTCATTTTACCGGATTTATTATTCAAAAATTCCATATGAACCCAGAAGTTTACCCACTCGTGACCTAAATGCGCTTCACTCTGCGCAATCTCATTTTCGTGGTGAACCGGAATATGGTCGATACCGCCGCAGTGAATATCTATTCTCTCTCCCAAATACTTCGTTGACATGGCTGAGCATTCTATATGCCATCCGGGATACCCCCTTCCCCACGGAGAATCCCATTGTAAAATCTGATTTTCAAATTTTGACGACGTAAACCACAATACAAAATCTGATGGGTTTCGCTTATTCATATCTTGCTCGGTACGCGCACCATGTTTTAAATCTTCGCGACTTTGCCCAGATAAGCAACCATATTTTGGGAATTTTGCCGTATCAAAATAAACATTACCATTTGACAAGTATGCAAAACCTTTATTTTCTAAGTCTTTTACAAAATCTATCATATCTTGAATGTGTTCGGTTGCGCGGCATACTAGCGTCGGACGTGCCAAGCCTAGTTCTTTCGTATGACGGAAAAAAGCATCTTCGTACATTCGGGCAATTTCCAAAACACTCTTCTTTTCGCGTTCCGCCGCTACTTTCATTTTATCTTCGCCTTCGTCGCCATCACTCGTTAAGTGACCGACATCGGTTACGTTCATAACGTGTTTTACTTTATAGCCGGCTAACTTTAACGTATTAACCAATAAATCTTCAAAAATATAGGTTCGCAAATTTCCGATATGTGCATAGTTATATACGGTCGGACCACAACAATACATTGTTACCAATGGCGGATTTAACGGCTTAAATTCATCTTTATTTCTGGTCCTGGTATTATATAAATATACACTCATTTTCTTTTCCTTCTTCTTTTAACAAAAAAGAGACAGTCTTCTTCAGGCTGCCTCTCGCTTTTTTCTCACAGCTGAAACCAGCATGGCAGCAATTCTATGCCTTGCCGCAACAACACGCTTTGATTTCATTTGTCTGTAACATTTTTCCTCTCTTTGTCAGTTGTTAGTTTGAAATGTTTTATCCTCTTTGTCAAGACTTTATCCGGCTTAATTGCAGAAAATTTATTTTTTTTACTGTATCATATATTTTTCATATTATTTCTCAAAAAAATCTTGATTTTTTTCTGCCTTTCTCTTATCTTTTTTTGAGTTTTGTAATTTTTATTTTAATCATTAATCCTATTATTCTATGGTACATTTAACTTTTGTTCGTTGTGCTGATTTGGCAGAGGACGGTTGTATTGCGCTTCGTGATGCTAAGGCTTTATTTTTATTGGCCAAAATCGTTACCGAAAAATTCGGCAAACCGCAACTGCTCTTTTCTTCCGGAAATGATGAGGCTTTGGCTTCGGCGCGAATCTTTAATCTTGTTTGCGCTGCGCGCGGTATTAATGAAGTTACCGCTCTTAATCATCAATCCTTGGGAGCTGATTGTCATGCTTTTATGAGTTTTTTGGAAAGAGAGGCTCGGTCTGTTAATGCAAGCCATATTGTTCTTATTTGTACACACAACGCTTTTGTAAACTTTTTTCATGTAAATCCGGTATTTGCGAATTCTTGTACGCTTTGCGCCGATAAATGGGACAATATTCTTGCGGATTACCATAGTATGTGGTTTCCTTTTCAGACTAATTCTGATGCTAATGAACCTCCTCTTCCGGTGGATATCGTTCTAAATTATCCGTGCAGTGCTTCCGATACTTTGCTTATCGAAAACACTATTGCCGAATATCATCGAAATTATGTTATTTAAAAATGAAAAGTCCCTGACAGTTTTATTACTGTTCAGGGATTTTTTTGTTCTCGCTTTTATCCGTTTATCTGTTGTACCAACACTGCAACATTGGTGATAAATAATTTGACCGATATGGCTAACAGCACCATGCCGAAAAATTTCTTCATCACATATATCGTTGCACCGCTTAAATGCTTCTTGAAAAAGCGGGATAACCTTATCGTTCCGTAAATGGCTATACAGTTTAACAAAACCGCTATCAATACGTTAATATCGGCATATTGTGACCGAATTGCCAGTAAGGCGGTCAAAACCCCCGCTCCCACAAATAATGGAAATACGACCGGTACAAAAGTCGCGTCGCTTGAAATATCCGTTCCCTCACTCACCAAATTGATGTCTAATATCATCTCTAAGCTAAACAAAAAGACTATTAACGCACCGGCTATCGCAAATGATGATATGTCCAAACCAAATAACTTCAAAAACGCTTCTCCGGCATAAAAGAAAAAGACCAACAAAACCAGCGAATACCAAAATGCTCGTCGAGCGCTGATATGTATTCCTTTATTTTGCAAATTGATGACTATCGGTATGTTTCCGGGGATATCCGTTATCGCTAATAATACGACAAACGCACTTAATAACTCGCGTATATTAAACTCTGAAAAGAAATTCATCACAGCACCTATTTGTTAATTAAATTTCATCCCATCCTTCTACTGCCGTACTCTGATTGTATGACGATACATTGGCTTCAAAGAAATTTCCTTTTACATTTCCTTCACCATTCGTATCGGCGACTTTTTCTAATTGCTTATACGGATTTGTATCGTAACCTTCATATCTCGGCTGTAGACCGATATCCTTTAACCGTTTATTGGCAATAAATTTTGTATATTCTTCTATTGTCTTTTCGGTTATTCCAATAATATTGCCGCCAATGATATGGTTGCTCCACGCAATTTCTTGCTCTACGGCTTTATCAAACATTGCATATATCTCATCTTGGTTAAAAAATCCTGAATTTTCTTTCATGATTTCTCTAATCATATTGGCAAATATCACACAATGCGTTAACTCGTCACGGTTAATGTATTTTATCTCATCCGCCGTTCCTATCATCAAACTTCTAGATGCCAAGTTGTAGAAGAAATTAAATCCATTATAGAAATATACACCTTCCAGTAGATAGTTTGCTATCAATACGCGGGCGAAATTTACATCGCTCTTGTTATCAATGAAGTTCTGATAAATTTCGGCAATATATTTATTTCTTTCCAACAAAATCTTGTCTTCTCGCCACTTATCATATATTTCCGCACGCTTTGCTGCCGGAATGATACTCTCTATTATGTACGCATAACTTTGGGAGTGCACGGCTTCTTGGTAGGTTTGAATAGCTAAAATAAGATTAACTTCCGGTGCTGTAATATATTCACTGATGTTTGGCAAATTGTTGGTCTGAATACTATCCAAAAATACCAAAAATGATAATATGCCGTCATAAGCTCTCTTCTCTGATGCTGTCAATTCATCATATGCGCGCTTATCGTCAAACAACGACACTTTTTCTGGTATCCAAAAGTTTTCCATCATTAAGCGATAAACTTTATTTGCCCATTGATATTTTACGTTATTCAAATTGAACAGATTGGTTACATTACCGCCAATCATACGACGATTAATGATTTCATCATTACCTTCAATATTAAACAGTTTTTTTCTTTGCATTGTTCTCTCCTTATTAGCCTGCGCAGCTGACACATTCTTCTTTTTCCAGACTTGATCCGTCTTTTTGAATCGTTCTGGTGTAGTATAGGGTTTTAATATCTTTTTTCCATGCGCTCATAATCGTATCATATATGTCTTTTGCTCGAATATTACGATTTAAGTTATACATCAGTTCTATGGAAATTCCCGTATCTATCCACTTATTTATGCGCGACATAACGTCTATTACCGTTTCTTGGTTAATATTGCGGTTTTCTTGATAGAACCAGAATTTTTCCCGAATATACGGCGGGCAATTCGGAATAGAACCTTTACCATGTGTTTCTACAAAAAACTTGCTGTAAATCGGCAATACCGATGCCGTGCACCCTTGTATCAATGAAGAGCTGGTATTTGGCGCAATCGCTGCAATTTGGCTGTTACGGATACCATATTTTTTTAGGTCCGTAAAAATTTGCGACCACTCTGTAGGATGTTTCGCATTCTTTGCAAACCAAATTTCATCGTGTCCTAAAATAATCCCTTTGCTCCAATCCGAGCCTTCATAGGCGCCGAAACAACCTTTGGCTTTCGCTAGCTTAATTGAGGCTCTGATATTGTACAAGGCTATTTTTTCAAACAACTCATCAACGTATTCCGCTGACAAAATATACGGAACATTGTTTTTAGCCAATTTATCTGCCAACCCCATTGCACCGACACCGATTGTACGATAGCGCTTATTATGTTGTTGTCCCTCTAAAACAGGTACTTTCGTGAAATCTATCGCATTATCCAGCAAGCGAACAGATGTTTCACATACACTTTCCAATTCTTCATCAGAATCTATATTGGCCAAGTTTATGGAAACTAAATTGCAAACGTGTACCAAACCTTCTGTTGCTCGTCTGGTAACTTTACCATTTTCCAAAACATCATCTTCTATGTGGCTCGGGCGAACGTTACTGTGTGATTCTGTGCAAAGATTGGTTCCTACAATTAAACCATCATGTTTATTTGGGTTATACTTATTCAACGTATCCTTAAAGGCTATATAAGGCATGCCGGTTTCTATTTGTGAACGCATTACTTTTTTCAGCAATTCCTTCGCCGGATAGAATTTGTATAGTTCCAATTTGCCGAATGAGGCTTCTAAATATAATTGATTATAGGCTTTTTCGAATTCCTTTCCCCATAAATTGGCCAGCTCTATGCCGTATTTGGTTCGCACTTCATGTGGATCCACCATTAACCAATCTTCGTTGTTTTCCACTTTTTGCATAAATAAATCAGGCACCACAATTTGCGGGAATATATCGTATGCTTTCATGCGTTGATCACCATTTTCCGTTCTCAACTCCAAGAAATCTTCAATATCCAAATGCCACATATCCAAAGAAACGGTTACCGCCCCTTTTCTCTTACCTTGTTGATTTACGGCCACTGCGGTATCATTCAAAATACGAATCCATGGAATAACTCCTCCCGATGAATTCTTTATTCCTTTAATACGCGCGCCTTTGGCTCTGACACGAGAAATATTCACGCCGACACCACCGCCAAATTTTGATATTGATGATACTTGGTCTATCACATAAAATATGGACTCCCTTGTATCGTCCATTGCCGTGATAAAGCATGAACTCAAATTTCCGTTAGGACGTCTTAAATTCATCAAAAGCGGTGTTCCCAAAGAAATTTTACGATCTGCCAATTTTTCATATGTATCTTTAACTTTTGCCATACGCGTTGCTTTATCTTCGTTTTGTTCTATCAGCAGAGCTATGGATAAAAACATATCTTGAGGCAATTCCACAATATTGTCATTAAATTCGCACAAATAGCGTTTGATTAAAAGATTGGCACCGGCATAATCATAAACCATATCAAATTCAGGCTTAATAAAATTAGCAGCTTCTTTAATTTCTGCATCCGTATATTTTTCTTTAATAACAGAATCATAGATATTATTGCTTATAGCATACTCTAAAAAGCGCTCGTAATTATATGGGGTTTCATTTTTGGGAACTTGACGAAGTTGGGATACTTTTTTGTATAGCGCCAACATTTTCATACGGCCAGCCACATTTTTCCACTCCGGCTCCTCAACCGATGTCAAATTTAAGACATTCATCGTTAACGCATTAAACAAATCCGATGTCGTCATTTCATCCTTCAAGTACTCATCCAAATTTAACAGAGGTTTGTGGGTATCGAGTTTATAACCTTTACAAACTTCATTTAATAATCTTTGGAGCTTAAATATTGAAAATTCTTCTTTTTTTCCATTTCTTTTAATTAGATTTACAGCCATTTTTCCCTCTTTATTCAGCAATTATTTGTGGGCAGTATAAGTACGAGTTTTGGGGCTGTAAAGTGATGTATAAAGTTATACTAAGATTTTTTCAGCCTTGTCCTGACTGCTACAAATGAGCTTTTTATTTGCATAATTAGTGACTGAGATTTTAATTTATGTACATGAAATATAAAACTATTTTTTATGTCACTATAAGCTCTTACAGAATTTTTTATAATTATTTTTCACAATTTCAAAAAAAATGCTTGCATTTATATTTTTTTTGGCATAGATATGTTTTTGCTCAAGATGATTGAGATTTTACCACAAATGATTGGGGTGTCGCCAAGTGGTAAGGCATCGGCTTTTGGTGCCGACATTCGTTGGTTCGAATCCAGCCACCCCAGCCAAGCTTTGTAGAGGTTAGATTTTATAGTCTAACCTCTTGTTTTTTATATATTTTTTATGGTTCGTATGATATGCTTTCAAAACATGCTTTTTTACTACTTATACGAACCAATTTTTACAACTATCCTTGTTTTTCAATAGTTTAATCAGTTCGAAAGCTCTTAGTCGTTGGTGGGGGGGAGATAATTAGATTATAACTTCATATGTATCTTTCTGATTTATGTCTATACAATAATCATCCTATAATATTAATGACAATAGACTATAGAATTATAATAAAATTTCCATTAGAAATAATATTTCCCTTTTTAATTTATTTTTCACAAAATTTATGCTATTATAAAATTGTGGTTTAGCCGATTTTAAATAATTGCTTATTTGACACTATTGAATTTGGAGTATATGATGGCAAAATTATCAAAAATCCCCAACAATGCCGACAAATTGACCCAAAATGCTTCTATTGAAGTTATGTGTCAACATTGGGATCCTCAATTTGATATGGTTGCTTTTTTTAATAAAAATGGATACCCTGTTGTTTCTAGTGAAGATGAGCGTTCGATTAATCAAGCAACTTTTGTATATGACGCAAATTCTAATATCTTGCACACTCCCTTTATAAAACCTGAAGATGTTTTAGCTACCATGCAAAATTTACAACAAATATTTGAACGCAATAACATTGGATATTATCCTTTTAGAGTAAAGTACCCTGAGCAGTTTGTGGAGCCTATATCTGAACGTAAACCTGAAGTTTTGTCTGATACAGTAGTTTTAGAACATTTGCAGCAACAAAATTTGAAAAAAATATCGCAAAATTCCTTAGAAAATTTATATAAAGAAAATATAACAGATAATGGTCCCGTAAAGCTATATAGAGGAACATCTATTGGGGATGGGGCACATAAAACATGCTCAACAGATATCAGGGAAATGATTGTTTTTGCTACTCCAAATATACAAAAAGCTACTCAATATGCAAGGCAAGAAGTCTCTAGATTTAGTTTTATAGAAGAATACAAAGCTAATCCAATACAACAATATGCTCCTGATCATGGATTAGAAAGTGATTTATGCTACGATAATGTCAGTTGGCACAAATCTGAATACACACAATATCGTAATTTTGAAACTTCCATAGAAACTGAAACTAATCCTCATTTGTGTACATATCTTTTTGATAATAAAACAGGTGATATGTATAAAATTTACGAAAATGGAAAATATATTGATAAATTTTGGGAGCAATATGCAAAATCCAGAAAACCTCAAAAAAAGTATAGTGAAAACATATCTAAGCGCATACATAATATTATCACTTTAACAAATAATCAGAGAGAAAATAAAACGTTTTCAAGACCTTCTGTTAAAGAAAAAGCAAAGGATTTTATAAAAGAAGCAAAATGCTATGCCGGTGGGAAAAGCCTATTTTCTAAATTAAAAGAAAAAATGGAAACTTTTGCAAAAGAGAACCCAAAGCTATTAACCATAGGTGGTGTTGCTGCTTTATTTGCCGGAATTGGTTCTGTGAATCCTTCATTAGCTGCTGCGGCTACTGTTGTGATGTCTACAGGTATTAAAGCCTGGTCTGATAAATTAAATGAAATGCGTGGATTGGGAAATTCTCATAATAATGCAAAAAAACAACCATCCAAATTATCAACATTATCATATGCAATTCGAAAAAGATTGGAAATTCAAAAGGTAAGATAAGGATGATTATATTAGATAATTTTGAGTTTTATATTAAAAATAATGAACTAGCAATCTCAATCGATTGTTCTGTTGCTGAAATTAATAATTTGAGGTGGGATACTAGAAATACAATTATTTTAACTATGGAAAATGGAGAACAATATCTTTTAACTAATATTTTACCTAATATTAGGGATATCTTACAACGAATAGAAACAGTAATGATTGTTTTTAAACAAAAACAAGAGATTGTTGAAGCTTATGATGTAGAAATAATTAAAGATAACACCTTAGAATTTGATGATTTATTTAATGAAGAGGCTATATCTTGCTATAGAAAATTTGAAATTTTGAAGAAAAATAGTGATACAACATTTTAAAAGGTTTGTAGTTGTATTGTATAGTTTTTATTATACATATAAATTTCTAATCTCAACATTTGGGAGGATTATGAAAAAATTATCGTCAGTCAATACAATAAGTTAAAAATGTTGTACTTATTATTATTCTGTTATAACTGATTTTAAATAGCTGCTTAATTGACCTTTTTCGCAGACTTTATTGCTAACTGAATATAAATATGATAAAAATATATTGTCTTCTTTTGTGCATAAATATTTTTGCAACGATATCCGTGCTTAATATTAAAAATAAAAGGTGTTTTTGAACGGAGTTTATTTTTAGCAGACTTTATCTGATAATTCTTTTCTGTTCTTATAAGTAGTTTAACAACTATTTATAAGGACTGATTATGATATACGGATATATAAGGGTCAGCACAGACCATCAAAATACAGCAAATCAACATCACGAAATTGAATTATTTGCTCAAAAACACAATATTCACATTGATAAATGGATTCAGGAAATTATTTCTTCAAGAAAGCCTCTATCTGAGCGTAAATTAGGGAAACTTCTAAAAAAACTGAAAAAAGGTGATATTCTTATTGCTACCGAATTGTCTAGATTAGGAAGAAACCTATTGGAAGTTATGGGTATGCTACAAAAATGTTTGGAAAAAGATTGCCAAATTTGGACGCTAAAAGAAAATTATAGATTAGGGGCGGATATACAATCCAAAGTTCTAGCTTTTGCCTTTAGTTTAGCTAGTGAAATCGAACGGCAACTCATTTCTGAACGAACCAGACTTTCTCTCCAACGACTTAAAGACGAAGGAACACATCTCGGACGTCCTTATGGAACTTCGTATCAAAAACTCCAAAAGGAACATGATAGAATAAAAATATTAGTAGAAAAAGGTTTAACTAAAGCTGAAATAGCCCGAAGTCTTGGATGTTCTTGGTTGACTGTTCACCGATACATACAAAGAAATTTTAAATAATAGGCTTAGGACTTCCTTTTTCTACGGAAAGGAAGTCTTTTTGTATTTTGAAAACCACGCGTTAGACGCGTGGTTCAGTAAAGCTTATAGCGATGAGTTTGATATAACGCTCCATAAGGTTAAAATATTGCGGTCTGCCAAGACGCAATATAACCTTATGGAGATCATTTATGAAAAATGACATCGAAAGATTAGCACACACAACATGGAATTGTAAATACCATATAGTGTTTGC